>DATKSB010000171.1:0-14855 GCA_035531855.1 Binataceae bacterium (SeqCode) | reverse complement strand
GACGGCCGGCGCGACGAATTGTATCGCGTTTCCAGGGATTACGGCGCCGAATTGCTTGAATACGTCGGGAAAGCCCGGAGTGGGATTGCCCTTCAAGGGGCTCTATCCCGACGCGCTCAACCGGATGTTCAGCTTCGGCTATTACGATTACGCCGGGGTGCTGAACTTCCAGTATCCGCTCGACAACGCGGCCGCGCGCGCGACGCTGGCGCAGAGCCGCGTGGAGTACGAAGCACTCAGGATGCAGTATCGCGCGGACCTGTCGCAGGCGGTGGTCTCGGTGCAGACGGCGCTCGCGAATCTCGAGGCTGATATCGAGCGCGTGCAGGCGACTCGGGCGGCGACCTACTACGCGGCCCGCTCGCTCCACGATGAAGAGGTGCGCTTCAAGGTCGGCCTTGCGACCACGCACGACCTGTTGCAGTTCCAGGACGAACTGATCTCGGCGCAGGGGAACCAGGTACAGGCCGAAGTCGATCTCGAAAACGCCAAGCTCTCGTTCGAACACGAAGAGGGCACGCTGCTGGGGGCGTTCCAGGTCGATTTCCAGATCCAGAATCCGAACCGGAGCCATTGGTATACGGCCTTTTAGCGGAGTTGCGGGCGCGCGCCTGCGAGAGAATCGCAGCGCCGCGGCCGGATGCGAGGAAGCAAGCTGATGGAAAAGAAATTCATTAATCCGGCCGAATTGAGCGCGCCGCGCGGCTACACCCACGTTGTGACCGCGCAGGGCGGCCGAATGATCTTTGTCTCGGGGCAGGTTGCGATCGACAAGGACGGAGCGATCGTGGGGCGTGGCGATCTGGCTGCGCAGGCGCGCCAGGCTGCCTCGAATCTCAAGGCCGCGCTCACCTCCGCCGGCGCGACTCTCGCCGACGTGGTCAAGATCAATACCTACGTCGTCAACTATCGGCCGGAAGACTACAAGGCGATCGCCGCGATGCGCCGCGAGTTCTTTGCCGCGGAGAATCCACCGGCGTCGACGCTGGTGGGAGTCGCGGCGCTGGCGATCGACGGTCTTCTGATCGAGATCGAATGCGTCGCCGTGGCCGGCTGAATATCGCGCGCCGGGGCCGTCGCTCGGGCGGCGGTGTGACGCCGAAAAAGCTTCGCTCCTACTCTTCGGCGGGCTGGTAGACGATCACCACGCGGTCGAGATAGCTCGCGAGTTCGGAAGCGAGGCGGCGGGCCGCCTTGAGGTCGCTCGTGTGGGCGGCAGCTTCCAGGGCCTGGCCGATCTCGCTGATTGCGTCGAGTCCGAAACTGCCGCCTTCGCCCTTCATCTGATGGCCGAGCCGGCTGATGGCGGCGCAATCGCCATTCTCGGCGGCGGCGAGGAGCGATCCGACATCCTCGCGCTTGTGATCGAGAAATCCCGGCACCAGTTCGGCGAGATCCTCATCGATATGGACCACGATTCTATCCGCGACCGGATCGGCGTCGGAAGATGCGTGACCGTTGGCGCTCGCGCTCGAATGCGCGGAGGATTCGGTGGCGGACGGCGAACGCGAGGCGTGCGCGGGGGTCTCGCTGGTCGCGACCGCGTCGCGGATCGCTTCGAGCAGGGTGGCTTTCCTGACCGGCTTGGTCACGTACCCGTCGCATCCCATCGAGAGGCTCCTTTGCATCGCATCGTCCAGGGCGGAGGCTGACAGAGCGATAATTGGCGTCGCGCGCCGATTCGTCTCGCGCTCCCAAGTCCGGATTGTTCGCACCGCGGTATGGCCATCCATCACCGGCATCTGAAGGTCCATCAGCACGAGGTCGTAATTGCCCGCTTTGAATTTCTCGACCGCCACCGCGCCGTTTTCGGCCTGGTCGACGCGATAGGGCGTCGCCTTCAGATAGGCTTCGATCAGCAGGCGGTTGTCGGCGGAATCGTCCACGAGCAGAATTCGAAGGGGATGGCTGATAACAGCCGGCGCCACCCCAGGCCCTGCTGGCGTCATCTGATGCGCCGGCGGAGGCTGGGCTATCGGGCGGCGATCGTTGAGCTTCGGCGCCGGCGCGCGGACTGACATGGGGAAGGTGGCGGCGGATTTCGCCGGCGGTTCAACTTCGACGGGCGGAGTCCCGGTCAGCGCCGCGATGATCGCGAAGACTTCGGCGCGCCGGAGCGGCTTGACCAGGTAACGGCATCGCGCGGCGGACTCAGGCTCCAGCGTACGCATCGCCTGGAGCCCAGCGGTAATCTGGTCCGCGGTGAACATCAGCACGACCTTCTCCGCGCCGGCCGGATCCGCGAGCAGCGACCGCGCGAGTTCGAGTCCATTGGTCGCGGACAGCTTGCAATCGAGCAACACAATGGTGAATGGCTGTGCTGCCAGGCGCGCCTTATCGATCGCCCCCGCGGCGTCGGCGCCGCCGCAGGTCTCGGCCGCGGCGCATCCGTGAACGGTGAGCAGTTCGGCGAGAATCTCGCGGCTCGAAACGGAAGCGTCGGCGACCAGGAAGCGCATCCCGTCGAAGCTGAACTGCACCGGTTCCGCCGAATCGCGCTCCGTTACGACGTCGATCGGAATGGTAAATCGGAATGTGCTGCCGGCGCCAACCCGGCTTGCGATAGTGATCTGGCCGCCCATCGCCTCGACGAGCCGTTTGGCGATTGCGAGGCCGAGTCCGCTGCCGCCGTATTTGCGGGCGGTGGTCGAATCGGCCTGCGTGAAGCTCGCGAAGACCGCGGCGAGCTGATCTTCAGGAATTCCGATTCCGGTGTCGCGCACGGTGAACGCGAGCTCGATACTATCGGCGCGCGCCGCGCCGTTCGTTCTGGCCGGCTCGATCGTGACGACCACTTCGCCCGTCTCGGTGAACTTTATCGCGTTGCCAACCAGGTTGATCAGAATCTGGCGCAGCCGCAGCGGATCGCCCGCCAGCCGGGCAGGAACGTCGGGCGCGATCCGCAGCGCGAGATCGATTTTCTTTTCGTGCGCGCGCAGCCCCAGCGTCTCGGCCACCCCTTCGGCGAGCTCGATCAGATCGAACTCGGCGTGTTCCAGGATCAGATGGCCGCCTTCGACTTTCGAGAGGTCCAGGATGCCGTTGATCAGGTTCAGCAGGGCGTCGCTGTTGGTGCGCATGGTCTCGAGGTAGCGGTGCTGCTCGGGGTTGAGCGGAGTCTCCCACAGGAGGTCGGCCATGCCGAGAATTGCGTTCATTGGCGTGCGGATTTCGTGCGACATGTTCGAGAGGAAATCCGACTTGGCCTGCGACGCGGCCAGCGCCGCCTCGCGCGCCGCGATAAGCTCGCGTTCCGCCTCTTTGAGCTGGCTGATATCGCGCGCCATCGTGATCACGCATTGTCGGCCGTGGAGCTCGGTCACGACCGCTGACAAGAGATACGGCGTATGGAGAGCGCCTTTGACTTCGAGATGCGCTTCGAGGCTCCGCACGAATCCGTGCTCTTTGAGTTCTCCGATATAGCGCTTGAATTCGGCGGGCACGCTGAAAAAACGCCGATCCGTGGAGGAGTTAAGGGCCTCCTCTCGCGTGAATCCGAAGAGGCGGCAGAAGCGCTCATTGACTTCCACGAACTTCATTTCGGGCCAGCTATTAACCACGATCGCGTCGACGCTGGTCTCGAAGATGCGGCGCAGCGTGCGCTGGCTCTCCTCAAGCCGGCGCTGTGCCGCCTCGCGATGGCCGATCTCGGCGCGTAAACGCTCATCGCTATCGCGCAGGGCGGCGACCTGGCTCGAGAGGGATTCGCGCGCCGCCATCAGCTCGGCCCGCGCATGCCTGAACTCGGTCACATCGCGGGTAATCGAGATCAGGCATTGCTCGCCGTCGAGTTCGGCGAACGCGGCCGACATCAAATACGGCGTTATCTCGCCGGTGCGACGGCGCAGGTCGATTTCGAGATTGCGCACGAAGCTGTCGCGCCGCAGCCGCCGCTTGAATTCGCGATACTGCTCCGGGTCCGCCCAGAGGTTCATCTCGGGAGCGCGCATCGAAAGCGCATCGGCGCGCTCGAGTCCGGTGATCGCGAGAAATTCGGGATTGCAGTCGAGCAGCCGTCCGTCCGGACGGTGGGTGACCGCGATCGCGTCGAGGCTCGTGTCGAGCACCTTGCGCAGCTTGGTCTCGCTCGCGGCGAGGCGGCGCCGATTTTCTTCGAGCTGATCGACGCGGGCCTCGAGCGCCGCGCGCGCCGTGATCAACTCCTGCTCGGCGCGCTTGAGTTCCGTGATGTCGCGGCGCACCGAGATGATGCATGGGCGCCCGTCAATTTCGATTATCGAGGCGGAGAGCAGCTGCTGCGCGAGCTGCCCATCGCGATTGCGCACCAGGATCGGAAAGTTGCGCACGCGGCCGACGCTGTTGAGCAGGCGCGTCACCTCGCGCAACTGCTCGCGATCGGCCCACAGGCCAAGCTCGACCGGATTCTGGCCCAGCGCCTCCTCGCGCGAGATGCCGGCCAGCTCGATAGCGCTGTTGACATCGACGAAGCGGCCGTCGCGCAGATCGTTAATTGCGATGACGTCGCCGCTGGTGTCGAAAATCCATTGGATAATCGCCGAGCTGCTGCGCATCGATCGCGATTGTGCGAGCAACTCGGCGCGATACGACGACCTGAGCTGGGTGATGAAATAGCCCAGCACCGCGGCGAAGCCCAGTCCCACCCAATGAGCGATCACGAGCCGCGGCTGCGTCGCGACGGCCGGGCCCGCCAGCGATTGAATCGCCATTGCGGCGGCGCTCAGAATCGCAAGCGCCGTCTGCCATGGCGTTTCCCACGGCACCAGCGCCGCGCTGCCCAGCACGATCAGCATCGAGCCGATGAACAGGCGCTCGCTCTGACCCGTCGCCACCGCCATCGCCGTTGAAAGCGCCAGCGCCACGCCGCCGCAGGCGAACATCGTGGACCGCCAATGGCGCGTGAACCATCGCGTCCCCGTGAGCCCCAGCAAAGCCGCGGTGGTCGCAATCCCCGCCAGATGGAGCGTCAGCACCCCGGCTCCGCGACCCTCGCCGAGCCATAGATCGACCAACAGGCCGATGATCTCGAACACCACCATCAGGCGGATAGTGGCTCTTAACAATCGCCCTTCGAACCGGAAATTCAGATCATTGAAATCGGCCGCCTGCTCTTCTTCGCCAGTCGAGTTATCGACTCGATGGTCCGCGTCCTTTGGATTGCGATCGGCGGCGGAGTGAGCGCCGGCGTGCATGCCGCCCAGGCGCTTCGCCGCGGAATTCAGGGTCTCAAAGTCCGATGGTCCGGCGTGTGCGACGTTTCCCCCCTTATTGGCGGCGGCCATGGCAGCTAAGTTTCCTTATGGGCAGACGCTCGAGCCGATCTCTCTGGATAGGACGCAAAACCAGTGCCCATAGCGATTTTCGGGAACCGCGAAGCTCCAGCCCCTTTTGGGCACTTAAACCTCGCCTTGCAGGATGTCTCAGCGCCGACCACACGTTCGGAAACGGCCTTGCGTCGCAGTTTCGACCGCCCGGCTGCGATCTCCATTTGCAATCGCGCATTTGTAAGCTGTCCGCAAGCGGCTGCGGCAAAAAGTTGCCGTGTCCAAAGGTGGACATCGGTCGAATATGTGCCGGTTCGTCGCCGGGGTTTGAACCCACATCGGGCGGGATTAAGCTTAAGCGATGGCAGACAAAATAATTGGAGCGCGCGGCTAACTTGAAGGCACTCGTAATTGGCGGCGGGATAATCGGCGCCTCGGCAGCCTGGCGGCTCGCCTCCGAGGGAGTCGCGGTGACGGTGCTGGAGCGGGGCCGTCTCGGACAGGAAGCTTCGTGGGCGGCGGCCGGGATGATCGCGCCGCAGGCGGAGGCGGATGGCGCCGGACCGTTCTTTGATCTGTGCGTCCGCGCCCGTACCGAGTTCGAGGCGATCGTCGAGCGTCTGACGCGCGAAAGCGGTGTCGACCCCGAGTACGACCGTCCCGGCATTCTCTACGTGGCGCTCGACAGCGGGGAGCATCGCGAGCTTGAACGGCGCGCGCGATGGCAGCGCGAAGCCGGCGTTCCGGTCGAAGAGCTCGACGCCAAGGCCGCGCGGAAACTAGAGCCCGCGCTTTCGCCCGAGGTCGTCTATGCGCTCCACATGCCTGCGGATCGGCGCACTGACAATCGCAAGCTGACCCAGGCTTACGTCAACGCGGCAGTGACGGCCGGGGCGGAATTCGTCGAGGGCGCGCGGGTCGACGAAATTGTCGTGCGTAATCGCGCGGCGACGGGCGTGCGGATGTTGGGCGGCGAGGTCCGCACGGCGGATATTATCGTCGTCGCGGCCGGTTCGTGGTCGGCGGAGATTCGCGGGCTTGAGGCGGATCGGGTGCGGCTCCATCCGGTGCGTGGACAGATCGTCTGCTTCGATATCCGTCCCGGCTCGATCGGACCGTCGCTCTTTTCGCTGCGCGGATACCTGGTGCCGCGCCGCGACGGCCGGCTGCTGGCAGGTTCGACCATGGAAGAGGCGGGATTCAACAAGAGCGTCACGCTAGGCGGGCTCGAAAAGATCACGCACGGAGCGGTCGCGATGGTTCCCGCGCTGGGCGATATTCCGATGCGCGAGGCGTGGGCGGGGCTCCGTCCCGCGACGCGCGACCTGCTGCCCGTACTCGGGCCATCGCCGACGGCAGATAACGTGATCTACGCGACCGGGCACTTTCGCAGCGGTATCCTGCTCTCCGCGATCACCGGCGCGATAGTCGCGGACCTGGCGCGCGGGCGGCGTCCGTCGATCGACCTCGCGCCGTTCTCGCCCGGGCGTTTCGCGCTGATGTTGGATGAATCCGCGGAGAACAACCGATGAATCACAAACCGATCGTTGGACTGGTCCGCGATCTGCTCTTTCGTTCCAAGATCGACGCCGCCGCCGGAGCCGCAAGCCGCGATACAGTCTACGCTTCGACGCTCGAAGCGGCAGCCAAACGATGCGCCGAGCTTACGCCCGAGATAGTCGTGGTCGATCTCGGCACGGCGACTGCCCCCGGCGAGACGGTCGCCGCGATTCGCGCGGCCGCGCCGGGCGCGAAGCTGATTGGCTTCGCCTCGCATGTCGATCGCGACACGCTCAAGGCGGCGCGCGAAGCCGGGTTCGAGATGGTGCTGTCGCGGGGAGAGTTTGCCGCGCGCCTGCCCGAACTGCTGAATCAGTGACTCACGGGAGAATTTGAAGACGCGCGCCGTGGTTGGATCATCTGATGAGTCCGGGATGAATCAAACCGAATCAACGTCAGCGAATCGTGCGGCGGTCCTCGCCGCGTTCCATCCCGCGGTAAGGGATTGGTTTGCCGAGCGCTTCGGCGCGCCCTCGCGTGCGCAGGAACTCGGATGGCCCGCGATTGCCCAGTGCGATTCGCCCGCCGCGCATGACGTGCTGCTCTGCGCACCCACCGGCAGCGGCAAGACGCTCGCCGCCTTCATGTGGGCGATAAGCCGCCTCGTCGCCGACGCCGAGCGGGGCGCGCTCAAGGATCGCGTCGCAGTGCTCTATGTCTCGCCGCTCAAGGCGCTCGCCAACGATATCCGGCTCAACCTCGACGAGCCGCTGATCGGGATTCGCCGCGCCGCCGAGCGCGCCGGACTGCGCCTTGCGGAAATCCGCGCGGGATTGCGCACCGGCGATACGCCCGCCCATGAGCGCTCGGCGATGCTCCGCCGTCCGCCGCACATAATCGTCACCACGCCGGAGTCGCTGTTTAATCTGCTGACGTCGCCCCGCTTTCGCGAATCGCTGGCCGCAGTGCGCTACGTGATTGTCGATGAGCTGCACGCGATCGCGGGCAACAAGCGCGGCGCTCATCTGATGGTCACGCTCGAGCGGCTCGATCGCATGGTGCGCGCGCATGGCGGGACGCGGCCGGCCCGAATTGGACTCTCCGCGACGCTCAATCCGATCGAACGGCTGGGGTGCTTTCTGGCCGGCTCCGATAACGAATTGCCAGGCGCGTCCGCGCCGCGGGCAGTCAGGATAGTCCGCGCCGACGATCGTCCGCGCGAGCTTGACCTGGCAATTATCGCGCCGGGACCTGAGCTCGGCCCGATCGCCACCCATCCGCATTGGGAGGCGATGTACGAAGAGGTCGCGCGCCTCGTCGGGGAGCATCGGACGACGCTCATCTTCACGCTGAGCCGGCGATGGGCGGAGCGAATCGCGCTCAACCTGCAGAGCCGCCTCGGCGCCGGCGCCGTGATGGCCCATCACGGAAGCCTGGCGCGCGCCGAGCGTCTCGATGCGGAGCAGCGGCTCAAGCGCGGCGAGTTGCGCGCGATCGTGGCGACCTCTTCGCTCGAACTCGGAATCGATGTCGGGGCGGTCGATCTGATCTGCCAGATCGATTCGCCGCGTTCGATCTCATCCGCGATCCAGCGTATCGGGCGTTCGGGCCACAGCCTCGGTGCGACACCGAGGGGCCGCTTCTTTGCGCTCACGCTTGACGACCTGCTCGAATGCGCGGCGGCGGTCCGCGCGATCCGCCGCGGCCATCTCGACGAAGTCGAAGTCCCGACCGGATGCCTCGATGTCGCGGCGCAGCAAATCGTCGCGATTGCGGCCGAGGAGGACGAGATTTCCGAGCGCGAGCTGCTTGCGATCCTTCGCGGCGCGGTCAATTTCGCCGGGCTTGATGCGCTGACGCTTAGCGATCTGCTGGGCCAGATGGCGGCCGATCTTCCCAATCGCACGCCCGGCACCGGCTCGCGAATCTTCTACGATCGGGTCGGCGGACGCGTCCGGGCCCGGCGCGGCGCACGCCTCGCGGCGCTGACTTCGGGCGGAACGATTCCCGAAAACGGCAACTACGATGTCGTAATCCAATCAGAAGGGCGGCGAATCGGCGATGTGGAAGAGGACTTCGCGCAGGAGTCTTCACGCGGCGACATCTTCGCGCTCGGCTCGATGCCGTGGCGAATCCTGGGTATCTCGCGCAACCGCCTGATGGTCGAGGCGGCGCCCGGGATGGCGCCGTCGCTGCCGTTCTGGCAGACCGAAGCCGGCGGCCGTTCGATCGCGCTCTCGCGCGAGATTGCCGAGCTCCGCGAGGAGATTTATCGCCGGCTGGTAATCGACGAAGCCGCTGCGGCCCAATGGCTTGTCGACGAATGCGCGATGCGCGCGGACGCCGCCAATCAAGCCGTCGCCTTCGTCAAACGCGGCGTAGCTGCGCTCGGTGCGGTTCCCGGCGATCGCGATATCGTGGTCGAACGTTTCTTCGACGGGCTGGGCGGGACGCAAGTGGTTATCCATTCGCCGTTCGGAATCCGGTTCAACCGCGGCTTGGGACTCGCGCTCCGCAAGCGCCTGTGCCAATCGTTCGATTTCGAAATTCAGGCCTCCGCGATCGACGACGGCGTGCTGCTCGCGCTCAACTCGCGCCACAGCTTTGCGCTCGAATCGATGCTTGCGATGATCAACTCGCGCACCGTATCGGCGGTGCTCGAGCAGGCATTGCTGGCGGCGCCGATGTTCGAGGTGCGCTTTCGCCACGTCGCCTCGCGCGCGCTCATCCTGATGCGCTCGATGCGCGGGCGCAAAGTTCCGGCCTGGATTCAGCGCCTGCGCGCGCAGGAATTGATCGCGTCGATCTTTCCGGGGCGCGAGGCCTGCCTCGAAAATCGCCCGCCCGAGATCGAAATTCCCGCGCACTTCACGGTCGCGGAGACGATGCGCGAATGCCTCTCCGAATCGACCGACCTGGCCCATCTGCTCGAAGTGCTGCGTGGGATCGAGCGCGGCGAAATCCGCGTCCACACAGTCGATAACGTGGCGCCGTCGGTCTTCGCTCATCGCCTGCTGCTCGCCTGGGACTACTCGTTCCTCGACGGCGGCGAGCGCGCCAATCGCCGCAGCCGCACCGTTCAGATGAATCGCGCGATGGCCGAGGACGTGCTCCGTACCGAGGACCTTTCCGAGATGCTCGCGGAGGACGCG
The DNA here is from genome assembly GCA_035531855.1 of Binataceae bacterium (SeqCode). GTDB lineage: Bacteria > Desulfobacterota > Binatia > Binatales > Binataceae > JBARDN01. The sequence continues at coordinate 4,960 of DATKSB010000171.1, read as the reverse complement.
ATCGCAACCGTGGTCGCCGAGGCCAGCAGGCGCGCGCTCTCCCGGCAGGCGCGTAATCGCGACGAACTGCTCGAAATCATTCGCGCGCATGGCGCCCTTGCGTTATCCGAAACAGGCGACCGCGCCTCGGGCGATTGGGCCGCGATGGTTGGCGACCTCGAACGCGAAGGCCGCGTGATCCGATTTCGCATCGATATCGCGCGGCCGGTCGCGCTCATTGCGATCGAGGACGCGCCGCTGTTTGCAGCGGCCTATCCGTCCGGAACGCCGGAGAGCGCGAGCGCCGAACCGATTCGCATGAATCCCGCCCCGCCAATCGACGCCGGCGAAGCGCGCCGTGAAATTGTCCGCCGCGCGCTCAGCACGATGGGTCCGACCGATTCCGTCGAACTGGGCGATCGGCTTGGGATCGCGCGGCGCGAAATCGAGGGCCATCTCGAAGCGCTCGAGGCGGCGGGCACGATCTTCCGCGGCCACTTCACGGGGCGCCGCGCCGCCGCGGCCGGATCCTCCTCGATGCCGATTCAGTGGTGCGACCGCTACAACCTCGAAAGAATCCATCGCCTCACGCTCGGCCGTATCCGCGATCAGATCGAACCATGCTCAGACGCTGCCTACACGGCGTTGCGCATGCGCTGGAGCCACGTTGGCGGCGTGGGAATCGAAGCGGGACAGCCAGGCCTCGCCGCGGTGCTCGATCAGTTGTCGGGCCTTGCGATGAGCCCCGAGTTCTGGGAGAGCGCGGTTCTTGTGGCGCGGCTTCCCGGCTACCGGCCCGAATGGCTCGACGCGCTATGCCTCAGCGGCGAATTCGCGTGGCTTGCGCTCGCCGCCGATTCTGAAATCACCCATGCGCCGTCGCGAATCTGCTTCATCCGGCGCGGCGCTGCGCCCGCATGGCTGGCTGGCCGCGACGCCGCCGGCGAAATCGCGGATCCCGCTGAGCGCGCCGTCCTCGAAGCGCTCGATGGAGGCGGTGCCTTCTATCTCGACGACGTGGCCGATCGCGCCGATCTTCCCGAGCATGTCGCGCTGGCTGTGCTCTGGCGACTCGCAGCGGCCGGCCGTGTCTCGAACGATAGCTTTGCCCCGCTGCGCCTGCTTGCGTCATCGCCCGAGGCGGCCGATGCGCTCGGCGCGTCGCCCCGCGCGATCGCAACGCGCCACGACGCCGCGATTCGGGCGCGCCTTAAGTCGAGCGTGTCGGGCCGATGGTCCGCGGTCGGCGGCCGGCCGGCGCGAAACCGCCCGCGCGACAGCGATCCGATTCGCGACGCCGCAGTCATGCTGCTGGAGCGCAATGGAATCCTTTCGCGCGAGATGCTCGCGCACGAGGAAATCCCTCACGCGTGGCACGAACTCGCGTTCGCGCTCCGGCGAATGGAGTACGCGGGCACGATCCGCCGCGGCTACTTCGTCCGCTCGCTTTCGGGCGAGCAGTACGCCCTGCCCGCCGCGGTCGAGATGCTCGCCGAGGTCCGTGCGATCAATCCGGCGCGCGATCGCCCGGTCGCGCTCAGCGCCGCCGACCCGGCGAATCCCTACGGCGCGATGCTTTCCGGATGCGGCATCGCGCGCGAGGCCTCGAACGTCGTCGTCATGCGCGGAGGGCGGCTGATGCTCGGTCTTGCCGGGCGCGCGCTCGTGACGTTCGAGGCGATCGACGACGACGCGTTTGCGGCGGCGATTGCGGCGCTGCTGGCGGCGCGGCGCAAGGTGGCGGTCGAGACGATCGACGGTGTATCGTCGCTTGAATCGGAGCGGGTCGGCGCGATGGCCGCGGCGGGATTTCATTCCGACGGCCGCGCGCTTATCTTCGATGGGCTGCCCGGTCCGGAGCCCGCGCGGCTTGGGAGGCGACGGGCGGCAGCGGCCGAAAAGATCGTGAAGGGAGCCTGATTCCTCGATGGAACCGACCGCCGAATCGCTGGCCGCGCTGCAGGCGTTGATCGATCGCAGTGTCGCGACCGCGCGCCCGGCAGCCGCCGATTCGCTGGCCTACGGACCGCGTCAGATGTCGGCCGCCGAGTTCCTCGAGTTCTGGCAGAGCGTCAGGCTGGTTGCGATGGCGACCGCGACGTCGGCCGGATCGCCGCATATCGCGCCGGTCCATGCGCGGCTCGACGGCACCACGCTCCGCTTGGTCGTTTACGACAACACGCTGCGCCGCGCCGATATCGCCGCCAATCCGCGCGTCGCCTTTACCACCTGGAGCGCCGATGGCGCCGCGGCGATCCTGTACGGCCGCGCGCGCGAGGTTCCCAACAGCGAACGCGACGCCCGCCCGGCGCAAAGCGGCCGCGCTCGCCGCCTGGTCGAGCTCGAGGTGCGCCTTACGCGAATCTACGCGATGCGCCCGCCGGATCGCGGCTGACCCGTGTCCTGAGCGCCGCGCGTTCGATCCGCCTTTGAGGCCGCACGGCCGCGCCCATCCACGTTATCCCCATCGTCCGCGTGTGATTTTACGCTCGCCCGCTCGAGTATCCGCGCCAGCGCGCCATCGCATGGCTGTCCCCATTTTTCCGCGAAGACGGTCTCGGCGAGGCTCATCCGCGGCAACCATCCCGCGGCCTCGAGCATCGGCCGGCGCGGAAAGCTCTTCGCGTATCCGATACATAAGTAGGCAACCACCACGGCCTTCGGCGGAATCTCGAGCGCCCGCCTGAGCCACGCCGGGCGCAGGATACTCACCCATCCCACGCCGATTCCCTCGGCGCGCGCGGCGAGCCACAGGTTCTGGATCGCGGCGCACGTACTGTAAAGATCGGTGTCGATCATCGTGTGGCGGCCGAGAACGCTCGGGCCGAAGCGCGTCCGATCGCAGGTAACGCAGATGTTCAGTGGCGCGTCGAGTACGCCTTCGAGATTGAAGGAAAGATACTGCTCGCGGCGTTCACCCGAGAAAGTGGCGGCCGCCCGAAGCCGCTCCTTGTCCACGTGGGCCTGAATTCGCGTGCGCAAGGCCAAATTCCGAACAAGAATGAAATTCCATGGCTGCGAGAATCCGACCGAAGGCGCGTGATGGGCCGCGCCTAGAATGCGCGCCAGCGCCGCGGCCGGAATCGGATCGGGCCGGAAGATGCGCACGTCGCGCCGCCGCCGGATAGTCTCGTAGACTCCGCGCCGCCATTGGGCGGGCAGCGCATCGGCGACAGTCGTTGATTTTCCTCGCGGCGGCATCGGCGATCACCTCGACAACCCGAAGCCGCCGTGCAATCCGCCGCGGCCCGAAAATGCGTCCACGTAACCCGGTTAAGACTATATGAGCGGACCGTCGGCGCGAATCGGGGGCCGCTCGATCGCGATGCGCAGCCGCACGCGCCCGCATTCGATAGGCCACGTCGCGTCCGGACTCTGATAGCTTGCTTTCGCCCGTGCGTGCGCATGAGATCGTGCCCATGGGAAAAAAGCAGTGGCTCTATGGATTGCTGGTACTTGCCGGAGGATTAGCTGGCGGAGCGCTCGCGAATCCCCTCTGGCAGGGCGCCGCCGCCGCGGCTGCCCAGGCTCCCAAAAACATCGCAGCGCAGGAGTTCACGCTGGTCGACGAAAATGGCAAGCCGCGGGCCAGCCTGGGCAACAAGGACGGTCATACCGCATTCCAGATCTTCGGCCGCGACGGTCATCCGCGCGCTGAGATCGACGTTGATCCCAACGGCGCGCCCGCAATCGCGCTCTTCGATACCGATCACAAGCTTCGGATAACCGTGGCCGTCAGCAGCGAAGCTATCCCGACCGTCAAGCTTTACGACAAGAACGAGGAGCCGCGCGCGTTGATTGGCGTCGATGACGATGGCGAGCCTGGAATGGAGTTCTACGGAACCGGCGGCAAACTGATGCGGGAGTTGCCCTGAGGGCGCGAGACGTCTTCGCCGCGGCCGCTGCCGATGATTCGCCCGCCGCGCGTGATCGCGCGAGGACGAGCGAATTCCGCAGTGATTTGGCGGGTCTCGAACAAGCGCGCTATTCTGAAATCCGCTTTGCGGTCGATAAAGCTTACGGAAGGCTGAGAAGGATTAAGGACTTAGGATCACGTCATGGGAAAAGACAGTTTTGGCGCCCGCGGGACGCTTCGGGTCGGAGTCAAGGATTACACCATCTATCGGCTGAGCGCGCTGGAACAGCGCGGGATCAAGCTTGCGCGCCTGCCGTTTTCGATCAGGGTGCTGGTCGAAAATGTGCTGCGATGCGAAGACGGCGCCAATGTGACGACCGCTGAGATCGAGGCGCTGGCGAAGTGGAATCCGAAGCCGGGCGAGCGCGAGTTCTCCTTTGTTCCGGCGCGCGTGCTCTTGCAGGATTTCACCGGTGTCCCGGTGGTCGCGGACCTGGCCGCAATGCGCGATGCGATCGGCCGGCTCGGCGGTGACGCGCGCAAGATAAACCCCATCAAGCCCGCCGATCTCGTGATCGATCACTCCGTGCAGGTCGACGCCTTTGGCACCGCGAACGCCTTTGCGACCAACGCCGGCCTCGAATTCGATCGCAACCAGGAGCGCTATCAGTTCCTGCGATGGGGCCAGCGCGCCTTCGATAACTTCCGCGTCGTCCCGCCCGACACCGGAATCGTTCATCAGGTCAATCTCGAGTACTTGGCGCCGGTGGTCTTCGTGTCGCGCGAGGGCGAGGCCTACCCCGACACCGTTTTGGGCACCGACTCGCACACCACGATGGTCAACGGGCTCGGCGTGGTCGGATGGGGCGTGGGTGGAATCGAGGCGGAAGCCGCGATGCTCGGGCGCTCGATGCCGATGTTGATTCCCGAGGTAATCGGCTTTCGGATGACCGGCGCGATGCGGCCCGGCACGACCGCGACCGATCTCGTTCTGACGGTGACGCAGATGCTCCGCAAGCGCGGCGTGGTCGGCAAGTTCGTCGAATTCTTCGGCGCGGGCCTCTCCCATCTGAGCGTCGCCGATCGCGCGACGATCGGCAACATGGCGCCCGAATATGGCGCGAC
>DATKSB010000170.1:0-15920 GCA_035531855.1 Binataceae bacterium (SeqCode) | reverse complement strand
ATTGACCGAGGCCCACGGAAAGAAGTTCGCCGACGACGAATATATGTCCCAGATGAAATGCCAAGGACGAGCCAGTTGGAATGGTGCGATTACCAAGATCGCGGTGCCAACGCCGGCTGCGGCGATCCGTGTCCAATCCCTTCTGTCACTGGCGATGAGCGTCCACCACGCCAGCAGCGGCAACAGCATCAGACCCTGCGCCTTGATCAATCCCGCTACCAGCGCGATCGCCCAAGCCGTCGCAAGGCGCCGATCGGCGGCCATCAGCACGCTCAGCAGAACCACGAAAGCGAGCACTGAATCGTTCTGGCCCCAGACCGCGCTCGCGTAGATCAGAGCGGGATTGAATGCCACCAGCAGCGCCGCCACTGATGCGGCACGCTCCGAGCTGACCCTCCGCGCGGCCGCGTAGACGATTATCGCGAGCAGAAGATCCGCGACGACTAGCGGCAACTCGACCATTATCCTGAGGTTGAGTCCGGCGCCCATCGCGACTGCCCCGGCCGGCCACAGGACGTACAGGTAAGCGGGAGTGTAGATGCAGGCCCACCTGGGATCGTAGATATGCGCCGGTCCATAGCGCGCCATTACCAGACTCCAAATTTCGAACTGGCGCAGGTCAACTTGCACGCCCGGCAAATAGGGCAGCAGCGCCACCTTGAGGATCGCGAGTGGGATCACGATCGCGGCAACGAGCGTGAAGCGCTTGTCGCGTGCGTTCACGATCGGCTTAAGCGCCAGCGCGACCGCCCGTACGAACACTACGGCCAGCAGCAGCCCGTCGATCACGCCTACGCCGTAGCTCAGGCGGTCCATCGCGAATCCCGCATGTCAAATCAGCGGCGGCTGACGCCGACTTGATCTGCCTCCTGCTCGATCTCCTCGGGCGGCAGGACGTTGCGGAAGAATAGCCAGTAGAGAAACGTGTTGAGCGCCTGCATCGCGGCGGCGAACTCGAGCGGCAGCGACAGGTACAGATGCTCCATGAACAGGCCCGCGATGTACGGTCCGACCGCCGACATGACTTGCGAAGGAAAGTTCGCGAAGCCCGAGGCGCTCGAACGCTCGGCAGGCGGAATCACTCCCATCAGGTAGGACTGGCGCACCGGAATCGAGAGCATGTTGAAGACCGCGCGGATTCCGTAGATTGCAACCGCCCACACGAAGGTCGGCATCAGCACGACCATGAACAGCAGGACGGTCGAGATTGCCCGCGTCCAGACGACCGAGCGCACCGACCCGAGCGTCAGCGCGAGCCGCCCGGCCAGCAGGTACGGAATCGCGCTGACCAGATTCAGCACGAAAAACGCCTCGGCCAGTTGCGCCGCAGTCGCGCCGAAGCGGCGGTAAAACCAGTACACCACGAACGGCCCGAGCATCCCGATCGCAAGTCCATTGGTCGCGTTGGTGATCATGAAGCGGATGATGAGCCGCCACGATCCGGGCGACAGGCCCATCCGCAGTCCCGGCGTATTGGAGGCCGCTGCCGCCGAGGCCGCGGTCTTTTGCGCGCGGCGCGCGGCGGCGTGGTCTTCATGCACCGGGATCACGGCAAACGCCATCGCGAAGCCGAGCACTCCCGCAAAGACGAACAGGATACGATAGATCTCGAGCTCCGGCATCGCGGCCACCCGATGCAGCACCGAGGGCAGACCGGCCAAAAGCGTACCGAGAGCCGCGGCCCCCACGCCCACGAACGAGAACGCTCCGAAGACGCGGGTGCGGTTGTAGTCAGTGGTGCGTTCGGCGACCAGCGCCTGCACCGCCGGATAGAACGGCCCCCACGCGCCGCCGGCCAACGCTCCGCCGCGACCGATTGAACCGATCGCAGCGAAAATCACGATCCAGGTAAAGTTGCTCGCGAATGCGAACGCGACCGCGCCGCCTCCGAGCATCACCGAGATCGCGATCAGGCAGTTCTTGCGTCCGAAGCGGTCGGCAAGCACTCCGACCAGCATCGAGATTCCCGCCGCCGCGATCGCCGAAAATCCCAGCAGAACGCCGAGCGATACTGCGCCGTATCCGAGCGCAACCAGATACAGCGGCAGGATGATCCCGAGGTAGCCTTGCGAGATGCTGCGCAGCACCCGCAGGACGAACAGCCACACCAAGTCGCGGTTGAGCCACGTAATTCCAAGCACTCCGCCGTCAGGCGGCTCGAGCACTCCAGGAGCCGGCGCAAAGCCGCGTTCGCGATCGTCGCTGCCGACGCCTGCGTTCATCGCGGCCGCGCGCTCTTGTGGAGTATCCATCGTGAGGTCATGCACCGGCGTAAAGAGCGGTTCAATGCGCTTGCGCCGTACCGTCGGAGTCGTCGGGCACGCCGCGGTTTGGAAGCAGCAGAATCAGGGGCAGCGCGGCCAGAACCATCGGGGCTAGCAGCCAGAAGCAATCGTTGTAGGCCATCATCGTGCTCTGTCCGTTGATGACCGAATTGAGCATCGCCATATCGCGGCGCTGGCCCGGAGCGGATTGCAACCCGTTGCTGGCGAGAAATCCGCGATAGCTCCGGTCGCTGGCGCGGAACGCGGGATTGGTCGCGGAGATCGAATCCACCAGCATCGAGCGATGGAACTGGGTGCGGCGCGCGACCACTGTGGCCAGCGTCGCGTAGGCGATGTTCCCCGAGACCCGGCGCGCCAGTGTGGTCAGGCTCGAGGCCGAGGTCATCAGCGCCCGCGGAATACTGCTCAGCGTGACCGTGCTGGTGGTGACCATCGCGGCGCCCATCCCGACTCCGGTCATCACCAGAATCGGGGTGAAGCTCCAGAAGCTAACCGCCATCGAGAAATGTCCAAGCTTCCAGTATGCGATTACCAACAGGGTGATTCCGAACCCGACCAGGATGCGCGGGCTCACGTGATTATAGAGCCGCCCGACGATCGGCATTGCTACCATCATCGCGGCCGCGCGCGGCATCAGCACCAACCCGGCCTGATAGGCGGGATAGTTCATCAGGTCCTGAGTATATTGCGGCAGCAGGAAGCTCGAGCCGTAGAGTGCGAAGCCGACCAACGCACCGATACTGGTGCCGACGGTCAATGGCAGGTTCCGGAACAGTCGGAAATCGATAATCGGTTCGTCGTGCTTCAGCTCCCAGATTACCAGTGCCAAAAGCGCCGCGCCGGCTACAATCGTACCGCTCACGATCCAGTTGCTCGCGAACCAATCGACTTCCTCGCCGCGCTCGAGCACCACCTGGGCCGCGGTTAGTCCGATCGTCAACAGGGCGATTCCGCTCCAGTCAATTTTCATGATGCCGCGCTTGAGGTAGGGCGGGTCGTGAACAAACGCGCTCACCATCAGCATGCCCACGATACAAATCGGGACATTGATATAGAACACGGCCTGCCAGCCATAGTTATCGACCAGCCATCCTCCGACGACCGGACAGATAGCGGGCGCGAGCACGACACCCATGCTGAAGATCGCCATCGCCATCCCCTGCTCGGATGGGGGAAAGCTTTCACGCGCGATCGCCTGCGAGCACGGCATCAGGCTGCCGCCGCCGATTCCCTGCAGGACGCGATACACGATCATCTGGGTGAGAGTCTTCGAGGTGCCGGCCAGCACCGAGCCGACGATGAAAATGAACATCGAGGCCAGGAACAGCCGCTTGCGTCCGAGCAGCGTGGTCCACCATGCCGCCATGGTGATCATGATGATCTCGGCGATCGAGTAGGCGGTCGAGACCCAGGTGATCGTCAGCAGGTCCTGGCCGAAGGTGCCCATCATGTGCGGCATCGCGACGTTGACGACGGTGGCGTCCATCACCGACAGGAACGTGCCGATCATCACCGACGACGCGACCAGCCATTTGCCGGGCGCGAGGCGGATGCCGGCCGGCGGAGGCGGCAGGATCTTTGGATGCGCAGCTTCAGTTGCCATCGGGTTAGCGAGCGCGTCATCGCAGGCGGCGCGCCGATCTATTCTAGCAACAAGATGGCAAGTCCCAAGGAACCGATCGAGCCGCTTCAGTCAGTAATTCGGAAGCGGGCCGGAAAATATCGCGGCGCGATTCGAGCATCGGAATCTGCTAAGTCAAAAGAGGTAGCGGAAAGCGTGCGCAATAGCGCGAAGGAAGTTGAGGCGTGAAGCTGTCGATTGTTGATCAATGTCCCGTGCCGGAGGGGTTCACTCCGGCCGACGCGCTGCGCAACACGATCGATCTGGCGCAACTGGCCGATCGCCTGGGTTACGAGCGCTACTGGATCGCCGAGCATCACGCGACCGGATCGTTCGCCAGCTCCGCGCCCGAGGTTCTGATCGCGCGCGTCGCCGCCGAGACCGCGCACATCAGGGTCGGCTCGGGCGGCGTGATGCTGCCGCATTATAGTCCGCTCAAAGTCGCCGAGGTTTTCCGGATGCTGCATGCGCTGTATCCGGGGCGGATCGATCTTGGAATCGGTCGCGCTCCGGGAGGCAGTCCGCTGGATACGTTTGCGCTCCGGCGCGAGCGGACGCGCAGCGCGATGCCCGATGATTTCCCGCAGCAGATGGCGGAGTTGAGGGCGTTTCTCTCCGGGACCTTTCCCGACGAGCACCCATTCCGCGAGATCGCGGTCTCACCCGCGATGCCTGACGGTCCCGAGGTATGGCTGCTCGGCTCGAGCATGTGGAGCGCGGCGGCGGCGGCGCAGTTCGGCGTACCGTACGCGTTCGCGCATTTCATCGATCCGACGCATACGCGCAAGGCGATCGAATATTATCGCGAGCACGTCAACAAAAAGGGCGGCGCGCTCGCCGGCAATACCATCCTCGCGCTCGGCGCAATCTGCGCGGAAACGGACGCGGAGGCGCATCGCATCTACTCGAGCGTGCGCGCCTGGGCGCAGCGCCTGCGTCAGGGCGGAGGCCGCGGTCCGATTCCGACCCCGGAGCGCGCGCTGACGCAGATCGGATCGACCTATGGACGGCTGCCGAATGACGCCGGCGAATGGCCGCGCGTCTTCGTCGGCGACGCGAAGCATCTGCACGACGAGCTCGCGCGAATCGCCGGCGAGCTGCACATCGACGAGATTATGATCGTCACCGTCGTGCACGACCATCAGGCGCGCCGACGCTCTTACGAACTCCTCGCCAACGCCTTCGGCCTCGCGCCGCGCAAAGCTTAGTTGCCCTTGAGCGCCTTGATATCGTCGAGCAGGACTTTTTCGTGGCCCTGCGGATTCACCTTGGCATAGGTCTTCCGCACGACGCCTTTCGGGTCGATGACGAAGCTCGAGCGCTCCCAGAACTTCATGCTGTTCCATTCCGCCTGATTGATTCCGCAGGCTTTCATCAGATCTGATTTGGGATCGGCCAGCAGATCGATCGTGAAGCTGAACTTGTTGCAGAAGCTCTTGTGCGAATTCACGTCGTCGGCGCTGACGCCCAACACGGTGATGCCGGCTTTGTCGAAGTCGGCCTTCGAGGCGGTGAATGACTTGCCCTGGATGGTGCATCCCGGGGTGTCGTCTTTCGGGTAGAAATAAACCACCAGCCATTTGCCGGCGAAGTCGCCGAGCTTCATAGTTTTGCCGTCCTGGTTGGGCAGCGAGAAATTCGGGAACGCGCTTCCTGCTTCAAGCATGATTCACCTGATCCTTGCTATCGAGATTTTATCGCTGCGGCGCAGCCGCCACGATCAAACTTATAGCACGCTTGCGAGGTTCATCGTCACTTCCGCGCTTCCATCCGATTCTTGATTTCGCGATCGCTCACGTCCTCGATATGGCAAGCGATGAACCAGGTGATGCCGCAGGGATCGACCACCGTCGCGCTGCGATCGCCGTACGGTTTGTCGGTGGGTGCCGCGACTGATTTTGCGCCGGCCGCGACGGCGCGCGCGTAAGTCGCGTCAACGTCATCGACATACAAGTAGATCGACGCGGGCGCGGGCTCGGTCTGTCCGAGCATTACCATCGAGTCGCCGATCCGGAATTCCGCATGCACGTGACCGTCGCCCAAATCATGATAACTGGTTTCGGCGGCGCCGAAAGCGCGAGTCACGAAATCGATCAGCTTGCGCGCGTCCGCGACATACAGGAACGGCGTCGCCGCGTGAAATCCATCAGGCCTGCGTTTCGCTGATACCATCGTTGCCTCCTTGAGTATCGAAGTTTGCGTGACCCGCCGGATCAGCCGGCGCGCGGGTCGTCGGCGAATGAAATCTCGGTGGTCCTGTTCGGCGTGCCGAACAGGATCGTTACCCACGGCTTCGGGAGCTGGCGATGCCAGATGCCGCGCGGGCACACGAACGCTTCGCCCGCGCGAACGGTGCGCGCAACAGGACCGTCGTCGGTAAGCGCGGTCAGCTCGACCTCGCCGTCGAGCGCGTAGAGCAGCTCGTCACCGTCGGGATGCCGCTCCCACGGGGTCTGTCCCGAAAAGCGCATCACTCCGAGGCTCAGCCGATCGAGATCGGTCAGATGCAAATATGCCGCGTCGGCTTCCTCTGCGGTGGTCGCCTCAGTGATCGCAAATGGAATCGCGCGGGCCGCGGCCGCGCTCACGTCGTAGGACGGAATCGCGGTGATGCCTGCGGCGCTCGGAGGAGCAATCCGCGCCTCATCGGGCGACATCGGGGTGGCGCCTGCGACGCGCGGATCGGACAGGTCGGAACCTTCGGTGCCCGCGCCTGGCGTGAGTGAGAGCTCGGAGACGAAAGGACGCGGTATCTGGCGATGCCACAATCCGCGCGGGCAAATGAAGATCGAGCCTCTGTCGGCGAACGATGTGACCGGACCCGCGTCGGTCAACGTGACGACCTCGGCCGCGCCATCAACGATATACAGCATCTCGTTGCCGCCCGGATGACGTTCCCAGTGCGTCGGCTTGCGCGCGTAAGACGCGACCAGCGTGGTGTCATTCACCGGCTCGAGAAAGCGCATCGAGGAATCGGGCAGCCCGGCGAGCGCGGCGCCGATATCGTGCGGAAACAGCGGAGGCCGCCGCTCGATATCGCCCAAGATCGCGTAGATCTGCGCCTCGGTGAAGTCGTGCGTGATCGCGGGCGTCAACGCCGGCGGTCCAGACTTCGCCGCCAGCTCGCGCTTCAAGCGGGCTTTGAACTCACGGCGCGGAAGATCGCGCAGCTCAGATGCGATCCGCATCAGCGCGGCAACTTTCGGATCGAGTTTCATGCGGGGATCATCCGGGCTGGACATGATGGCCTCCACTGCCATATCGAGTTGTTCCGACAGGCTCGTGCGTTTAGCCATTGGAGTCACCAATCCGGTTTCTGAGATTATGCAGCGCGCGGAACTGGAGCTGCTTGATCGCGCCGTCGCTGCGGCCGAGTGCCGCGGCGATCTCCGCGATACTCTTCTGCTCGGCGAAGCGCATCGTGATCACGCGGCGCTGGTCGTCCGCCAGTTCATCGACCATCTTAAACAGGCGCGCGCGATACTCGAGCTCTTCGGGCGGCGGCTCGGGCTCCGCGTCATCAGGATGATAGCCGCGCGCGCGCGCCGCGTGCGCCGCGCGATCGGCGATCGCGTTGGCGGCAATCCGGTAGAGCCACGCCGCGAACGGCACGCCGCGCCACTGGTAGCGTCCGAGGTTTTCGAGCGCGCGATGAAAAACATCGGCGGTGAGATCCTCGGCCTCCGCGCGTTCGTGAACCCGCCGCGCGACGTACGCATAGACGCGGGGAAAATTTTCCTCGTAAATGGCGGCGAAGCGGCTCGGATCAGTCTGCGCGGCCGCAACCATCTGCCGCTCTTCCGAGTCGTCCGCCAAAACTGCTGCCGGTGCCCGCGCCATGTGGTTACCTATTCATATAAACGCCCAGCGCGGCAAAAGGTCACGCCCTTTTATCCTCCGCCCAGTATGGGAGAGGCTAGGCGAGGGTCATTTTTCAGCGCGGCGTGAAGCGCCGCGCGATTAGAAGAAGAGAAAACTATGGCGGCGCAGTAGCGCGGCTCACAATTCAACGACCCTCACCTAACCTCTCCCTTTGAGGGCGAGGGATCAGATCCGCTTGACATGGACTGGCCGAGCGTTCAATATTTTGACCATGCGGCCAGAAATTGAACCGGATACTGCCGACCGGCGCTCTTTTATCGAAACCGCGCGGCGCGCGCAGATCATCGAATGCGCGATCGAGACGATCGCCACCCTCGGCTACGCGCGGGCGTCGCTCGCGCAGATCGCGCGGCGCGCCGGTATCAGCAAGGGCGTCATCTCGTACCACTTTGCGGGTAAGGACGAGCTGATCGGGCAGATCGTCGAGGAGGTTTACTCCGCGGGCCAGGCCTTCATGCGCCCGCGCATCCTGGCCGAGACCTCCGCCCGCGTGAGGCTGCGCAAGTATATCGAGAGCAACCTCGAGTTTCTGGGCGCGCATCGGATGCATCTGGTCGCGCTCTCGGAAATATATGTGAATGCGCGTCCGGGCCGGCCTGTCGAACGCAGCGCCGCGCACTCCGACGAGAGGATAGTCGCGGGGCTGGAGCGTATTTTGCGCCGCGGACAGCGCAGCGGCGAGTTCCGCGAGTTCTCCGCCCGCGTGATGGCGATCACTATCCGGGTTGCGATCGACGCAATTTCTCCACAACTGACCACCGACCCGAAGCTTGATCTCGACTCGTACGCGCGCGAACTGGTGAACACCTTCGACCGCGCCACGCGCAGGAGTGCATAGATGGCAACCGCAATTTCCACCCCGCCGACTGCTCAACCGCCGCTGGAAGGGCCGCGGCTCGGCTTTGCGATCAAAACGTTCTACGGCGTCGGCTCGATCGCCTTCGGAGTCGAGACCGTGGCGCTCGGTTCGCTCTTGCTGCTGTTCTTCAACCAGGTGATTGGGCTGCCGGCGCCGTGGGTCGGAGCGGCGATCATGATTGCGCTGGTGTTTGACGCGATCTTCGATCCGATTCTGGGGCAATATTCCGATCACTTTCGCTCGCGGCTGGGCCGGCGGCATCCGTTCATGTACGCCTCGGCGCTGCCGCTGGCGGTAGCATTCTATTTTCTGTGGAATCCGCCGCACGGATGGAGCAAGGGGGCGATGTTCGCCTACCTGATCGTACTGCTGATCTCGGTGCGTTTGCTGATCAGCCTGTACGAGATTCCGAGCGCTGCGCTCGCGCCCGAGCTCACTCCGGATTACGACGAGCGCACCAGCCTTCTCAGCTACCGGTTCTTCTTCGGGATGATTGGCGGCACTGCGATGGCGATGCTGGCGTTCCGGGTTTTTCTGCGCCAGGACGCGACCCACGCTCTTGGCGTGCTCGACCGGCTCGGCTACGCGCGCTGGGGTTTGGTCGCGGCGATCGTCATGTTCGTCACAATCCTGATTACCTGTGTCGGCACGCAGGGCCGCGGGATCGATATAAAGTCGCCTCCGCGGCTTGCCGGAAGCTTGCGCGCAAATCTGCGCGAAGTCCTGACCACGCTGTCGAACCGTTCGTTCCTTGCGCTGATGGTCGCGGGAATTATCTCGGCGATCGCAGGCGGACTCTCCAGCGGGCTCGGCCTCTACATCACGACCTATTTCTGGGAGCTGACCTCGAAGGAAATTTCTTACCTGGTCGCGTTCGGCTTTTTCTCGGCGCTGCTGGGCGTGACGCTTGCGCCGATGGTGTCGAAGTGGATGGGAAAGAAGCGCGCAATGATCTCGCTGTTCGCAATCTCGCTGGTCGCGAGCGTGATTCCAATTCCGCTCCGGCTGATCGGCCTGATGCCGCCGAACCATTCGTTCGCGCTGCTCGCCGCTCTGGTAGTGGACGGAATCGTACGCGACACGCTCGGCATCATGGGCTTTATCATCGTGTCCTCGATGATGGCGGACGTGGTCGAGGATATCGCGGTGGAGACGGGGCAGCGCTCCGAGGGGTTGCTGTTCGCGGCTAACGGGCTGTTGCAGAAAGTGGTTTCGGGAGCTGGCACATTCGTTTCGGGATTGCTGCTTTCGTTCGTGCATTTTCCACAGGGCGCGGTGCAGGGTCACGTCGATCCGCTGATTTTGCGCCATCTGGTTTTGATCTATGTTCCAATCACGGCGGCGTGCAGCGCGATTGCGATCGCGGTGCTGGGATTTTACCGGATCGATCGCGCAAGCCACCTGCACAACCTCGAGCAACTGCGCGACGCCGGCGCGATCGCGGAGACGAGCCACGCCGAAGCGATCGAAGGCGTCACGCCGCTGACCCGCGCGATCTAGCGGCGAGCATCTGGCCACGGGCGATCTCGCCGGCGGCGGCCTGAGGAGAAAGAAAAGATGAGGATTCAAGGTCGTCACACTATTTCGTCCGCCGTGATCGCCGCGATCCTTTTGATCCTGGCGCTGGCGCCGCTGGCGCACGCGACAGAGCGGGTCACCTCGAGCAGTTTTCAATTCGGCGGCTTTGCGCGCGCGTACGCGCTGCATGTCCCTTCGCGCTACGACGGCAAAAATCCCGCCGCGCTGGTGATCGTGCTGCACGGCGCGGGAGGATCCGGCGCGCGAACGCTCGCGCGCGAGGGCTGGATCGCCGCATCCGACCGCGACGGCTTTATCGTTGCGGCACCCGACGCCCTTCCGGTCCGGCCGTCGGAGGCGGAGAGCTTTCGGACCAATCCATCCGCGTGGAATGATCTTGGCCAGACCGCAACCCCTGACACGGCGCATCACCGGGTCGATGACGTCGGATTTATCGACGCGCTGATCACTCGCCTCGAGAGCCAATGCCGGATCGATCCCAAGCGAATCTACGTCACCGGATTTTCCAGCGGCGCCAGCATGACGCTGACGCTCGGCGTGAAGCTCGCTGGACGCCTCGCGGCGATCGCGCCGGTTTCGGGCCAATTTCAATTGGCCAATGCCACGCTCGCGCAGCCGGTCTCGATGCTCTACATCATCGGCGCCGCCGATCCGCTGAATCCTCTGGCCGGGGGCGCGGCGACCACGCCGTGGGGAACCAGTTCCAAGCCTCCGATCGCTCAATCGATCAATGCGTGGCGCACGATGCTCAAGTGCCCGAGCAGCGCGGCTACGCTGCGCAATGGCGGCGGCGTTAAAGGAATATCGTACGGACCATGCGCGGGCGGCGCGGTGCTTGAGTTCTACACCGTCGATGGACTTGGCCACGTATGGCCGGGCAGCCCGCAGGTTCTGCCCGCACGATGGGTCGGCGAGGCCAGCGACAAGCTGGATGGCACCAGTCTGATCTGCAAGTTTTTTGCGGCGCACCAGAAAGTCAAATGATGAATCGCGATGAGTGAGCAGCCGAATATCGTACTGGTGATGGCGGATCAGCATCGCGCCGACATGCTCGGATGCGCCGGCGATCCGGTGATCAAAACTCCGCATATCGACCAGCTCGCGCGCGAGGGCGTGCGCTTCGAGCGCGCGTACTGCCAGGGTCCGCTGTGCATGCCCGCGCGCGCGTCGGTGCTGACGGAGCGCTTTGTGCGCGATCATGGAGTGTTCGAGAACTCGTCGCAGGTGGCCGACGGCACGCCGACTTTTCTGCATCGTATTCGCGACGCGGGCTATCACACCGCGGAGATCGGCAAGATGCATCTGTGGCCGCACGGCCAGCGCCAGGTCCATTCGACCGCCGCGATGCGCGAACTGATGGTCGCCTACGGCTTCGACGAACCGATCGAAACCGTCGGAAAGCTCGCGTCGCGGGCGCACGATACTCCGTACACCGAGTACCTGCGCGAGCGCGGCCTGCTCGAGGTTTACCGCGGGTTCATCGCGCGCACCAAACTGTCGGGCAATCGCGCCGGCACCCCGGCGTGGCAGGCGGATCCGTGTCCGCTTTCGATCGAAGATTATGCCGACGCGTGGCATGGCAGGCGCGCGGCGGATTGGATCGCCAGCTACGCGGGCCGCGCGCCGTTTTTCCTGTGGGTCGGGTTTCCCGGACCGCACAATCCGTGGGACGCTCCGCGCGAGGCGGTCGAGCAGTATCGCGACGCGGAAATTCCGATGCCGCGATCGCTCGAGCGCCCCGCGGTTCCCGCCGCCGGTCCGTTCAACCTGTTCCTGAATGCTTTTCTTGCGCATAGCGATTCGGCCACGATGACCGACGCGGCGATCCTCGCGCTGCGCCGCGCGTACTACGCGAATATCTCGGTGATCGACGCCGGCCTGGGCGCGATCATCGCGGCGCTCACGCGCGCAAAGATGCTCGACAACACCTGGATCATCTACACCAGTGATCACGGCGAGATGATGGGCGAGCATCGGATGCTCATGAAGATGGTGTTCTACGAGCCGTCGGTCCGCGTGCCGATGATCGTGCGGCCGCCGGGCGCCACGCCCGCGAGAGTCGTGCGCGAGCGCGTGCAGTTGATGGATCTGTCGGCGACTATCCGCGATATCGCTGGCGGCAGAGCGATCGAGGGCAGCGGCGCGAGCTCGCTTTTGCCGGTGATTCGCGACGGCGCCGCTCCCGCGGCGATACCCGCGCTCGCGAGCGAGAACTACGGCTTTGCGATGTTCCTGGCCGATCGCTACAAGCTGGTCGTCTTCGAGGACACGCTCGAGCCGGGGCAGCTCTTTGACGAGATTGAAGATCCGGCGGAGGATCTCAATCTGTGCGCCGACCCCGCGTATGCGAAGATCCTCGATACGATGCTCGAAGAACATGTGCGCCCGTTCTTCAAATCCGCGCCGGTAAGACCGCATCCTCCGCTGGTCGCTCGGCTTGCGGCACGCGCGCGCGGCTGACTGGCTCAGAACGAAACTGGCAGACGCTCGAGGCCGCGCAGCACCATCGTGCGGCGCCATTGATAGTCCTGCCCCGCGAGCCTGAGCTTCGGCATCCGGCGCAGCAGAGTTTCGAACGTGATGCGGCCCTCGAGTTTCGCGAGCGGCTCGCCGATGCATCGATGAATCCCTCCGGCAAACGCAAGGTGGTTGTTGTCGGGCCGGACGACATCGAAATGATCCGGATCGGGAAACCGCGCGGGGTCGCGATTGGCCGCACCCATTATCACTACCAGATGCTCGCCGGGCGGGACGGTGCGGCCGCCGATTTCGATCGGTTCCGTCGCGGTGCGAAACGTCACCTGCGCCGGACTGTCGTAGCGCAGGACTTCATCGACGGTGGAATCGATCAATCCCGGATCGCGCCGCAGACGGTCGGCGGCATCGGGATTGCGCAGGAGCGCGAGCGTGCCGTTGGCGAGCATGTTCATGGTGGTTTCGTGGCCGGCGACCAGGGTGAAGATCGCGTTGGAGACAACTTCGTCTTCGCTTTCGACTTCGCCGCGATCTTCGCCTGCGACGAGCAGGCTCAGCAGATCCTCGCCGGGATTTTTGCGGCGCTCGGCCGCGAGTCCGGCGAAATAGCGCTTGGCCGACGCGATCGTGTCGCGCACGCTGACGCCGGGATCGTTGGCGCTCGCGGCGGGATCGATCGAGCCGCCCAGAGAGCGCACCCATTCGCACAGTAGCGGAAAGTCGCGTTCGGGCACGCCCATCAAGTCGGCCAGGACGGCGACCGGAAGCGGAAACGCCAGGTCCGCGACCGCGTCCATCGCGCCGCGCTCCTGCACCGCGTCGAGCAGGCGGTCGGCAATTTTCTGAACGCGCGGGCGCATCGCTTCGAGGTTCGCGGGCGAAAAGACTTTCCCCATCACCCGGCGCAGGCGCGTGTGATCGGGTGGAAGCCGGAACTGCAGCGCGGGCCGCAGAAGCGCCTGCATCGAGCGCAATCCGTCGTCGGGCGGAAAGGTATCGAGCGCCGAGATATCGAACGTGCTGGTGCGGCGGTCGCGCAGGATATTGTAGGCGTCGGCGTAGCGCGTGATGATCCAGAAGCCGACGGGAGTGCGCAGCACTGGGAAGCGCCGGCGAATAAAGCGATAGAGCGGATACGGATTGCGCGAGAACACGCGCCCGTACCATCGGTTGAAGAAGCGGCTGGTCTTCGCAACAGTCGCAGGCGACGCCATCAGAAATTCTCTATCGCTTCCGCTCTAACTCTTTTTGGCGAACGGACGATCGCGCTCGGTCAGTGCGGATTTGAGGCCCTTCTCGCGCGAGGCTTTCATCCACGCCTTCACGGTGTCGGTCTGATGCGCAATCACGTCGATATCGGCGGCGGACTGTTCGGCGGCGCGGATGCCCATGATATCGAGATAGCGATTGACGGCGGCCTTGTGCAGCATCAGCAACTCGGCCGGAACCATCGCAACCCGGCGCGCGTAGGCGAGAGTCTCTTCTTCGAGCTTGTCTTTCGGGAATACGCGATTGACCAGATGCCATTCGAGCGCTTCTTTGGCGCCCATGTAATCGCCGGTGAAAAGATATTCCTTGGTCTTACGCGGACCCATCAGGACCGGCCACATCGAAAGCGTCGGCAGAATTCCGAGCGAGCGGCCGGCGGGATGGCCGAACTGCGCATCCTCGCTCGCGAAGACGATATCGCAGTGGCCGATAAACTCGGTGCCGCCGGCCAGGCAGAAGCCATGCACCTGCGCGATGGTGGGTTTGGAGATCGCCCACAGCCGTTGCCATCGCTCGATGGTCTTGTGCAAGCCCAGGCGATCGTTGGTGACGGTGAAGGTCGAGCCCGGATGCTGCGTGCCCTGCAAATCGTAACCGGCCGAGAACGCGCGGCCCGCGCCGCGGATGATCAGCACGCTCGCGTCAGCGTTGGCCTCGTACTCGTCCATCACGAGTTCGAGTTCCTTCAGCAGCTTCTGCGACAGCGCGTTTAATTTTTCAGGGCGGTTGAGCGTGAGCCGCCAGATTTTGCCTTCGACGTTTTCGTAGATAACGGTTTCGTATGATGCCATCGCGGATGCCCTCTTCCGGATCTGTTACTTCACCGCCGCGAGAAAATCGCCGGGAATCTTCGCGGAGTTTTCGGGCTGTTCCCAAAAGAACATATGACCGGCGCCCGGAAGAATCTTGAGCTTCGAGCCGGCGATTCCCTGATGCAGAATCTCGGCATTCGCCACGGGCACGATATTATCGTCGTCGCCGTGGATGATCATCGTGGGCGCTTTGATCGCGCCCAGGCGCGGATAAGTCTCGAAGCCGCCGATCGCCTCGGCCTGGCGCATGTAGGTGTGCGCCGGGGTGATCGGATAATCGGCCGACTCGGCCATCCGCTCGCCGAGCGTCTTGTGGCCCGCCGCCGAAGTGAGAAACGCGCGGCCGCATGCGACCGAGAACGCGAGCCTCGCGGCCTCGAGCGGATCCATCCCGGGCTGCGGCATCAGCTTGGCGATATTTTCCGGATTTGCCTGCGGCGAATGCGCCGCGCCGCAGTTGGTGCATCCGAGGACCAGGCCTTTGACGCGTGTCGGATATTTGAGCGCGTACTCCTGCGCGATCATCCCGCCCATCGAGATTCCGTAGATGTGCGAGGCGGAGGTGCCGGCGTGATCGAGCACGCAGGCGACGTCGTCGGCCATGTCGGTGAGCTTCCACGAACGGTCGGGCTTGTCGCTTTCGCCGGTGCCGCGATTATCGATCATGAAGATGCGGAAGCGGTCGGCGAGAAGCTTCAGGAAAGGCTCGCCCCATGCGCGGCCTGATCCGGAGAATCCCATGATCAGGGCGAGCGGTGCGCCCGCGCCGCGAATCTCGTAGCGAATTTTGAGGCCGTCTAAAGATTGAGCGAAGTCGCGTGTAGGCACTTAGGTTAACTCCTTGAACGATCGGTATTGAAGCGCTGAGCCGCGGCGCGATAGTAGCGCCGTCGGCGTCGAGCCGTAAAGCGCGAAGATTCAGCAGGGCCGGCGGACGGCGACCTCCGACGGATATTCGGCGATCGGTGGCTTCGTTCCGGGGATTTTGGCAGGGTCTGTCAAATTACTCAGTAAAATCAAGAGTTATATTTCAAGGAATGCAGTTCGTTTTGTTTCTTCGCTATAATTTCGTCTGCGCTGTTTCTGGAGTCGGGATTCAAGTGATCGAATTTCTCCGAGCGGTTCATCGTGGCAATGATCGCACAGATGGCGGAGTCATATAAGGCTGAACAGTTCAG
>DATKSB010000169.1:0-14007 GCA_035531855.1 Binataceae bacterium (SeqCode) | reverse complement strand
ACGGCGAAGTCCGCGACGAAGAACAACTCGACTGGACCAGGCTGCAGGCCTTCCTTAAGGACAAGCTGCCCGGCGCGGAGCGCGAACTCACCGTCAAGCAGTTTCGCGGCGGACATTCCAATCTCACCTATCTGCTGCGCTTCGGCGACCAGGAATGGGTCATGCGTCGTCCGCCGTTCGGCCCGCTGCCTGTGGGCGGACACGACATGGCGCGCGAGTACAAGGTGCTCTCGCGCCTGTGGCAGGCGTTCGAGCCGGCGCCGCGCGCGATGCTGTTTTGCGACGATGTGTCGCTTATCGGCGCGCCGTTTTTCGTGATGGAGCGGCGCAACGGAATCGTAATCAAAAATCGCCAGCCGCTCCCCGACGAACTGCCGCAGGATCCCGCGTCGCTGCGCAAGCTCTCGGCGGGATTTATCGATACCGCTGCCGACCTGCACGGCGTCGATTATCGCAAGATCGGGCTCGAGACACTCGGCAAGCCCGAAGGATTCCTTGTTCGCCAGACCAACGGATGGATGAAAAGATGGGAAGCGGCCAAGACCCGCGAAGTGCCGCTGATGGAGAAGCTCGGCGCCTGGTTCGTCGCGAATACGCCGCCCGCGCAGCCGCCCGCGATCATCCATAACGATTTCTACCTGCACAACGTGATGATCGATTCGCACGACCCCGGAAAGATCGTCGGCGTGTTCGATTGGGAGATGTCCACCCTCGGCGATCCGCTGGTCGATGTGGGAATCGCGCTCAACTATTGGCGCGACAACACCGACCCGCCCGAGCTGCTCGAGACCAGCCAGGGCGAGGTTCACACGCTGCGCAAAGGCTTCATGTCCCGCGACGAACTGATCGCGCGCTACGCGAAACGCACCGGGCGCGACCTGAGCCACGTCGCCTACTATTGGGCGTGGGCGCATTGGAAGAACGCAACCGTGGTCGAGCAGATTTACGTCCGCTACGTGCGCGGACAAACCACCGACCCCCGCTTCGCCGCAATGGGCACCCACGCCCCAGCCCTCGCGATCGCATCGGCCCGCGTCGCGGCCCGAATGGGATTCAAAGACTGAACCTCGGCGATTCGATCACCTGCGCTTAGCGGCTTTCCGCTCCCTTTCAGGATTCCCGGAAGTAGGCTATCTACAGTACTTGAGGCGGGGACTCTCGAGCCCTGCCGCGATCGAGTTGCGCCAAGAAATTGCGGAGGATTTCCACGCTTGCAGGCATTTAATTTTGACTCCCCGACCAGTCTCGATGACGCGCTTAAGGTTCTTGCCGCGCATGGAGAAAAGGCGCGCCCGCTGTGCGGCGGCACCGACCTGATCATCCAGATGCGCGCCGGAGTGCGCCGGCCCGAGCATGTCGTCGATATCAAGCAAATCAAGGAGCTGCGCGAGCTCAAGTTCGACCCGAAGAGCGGCCTGCGCCTGGGCGCCGCGGTCTCGTGTATCGAGATCCATGAGCACGCCCTGATGCGTAAGCATTACCCGGGGCTCACTGAGGCGGCGCATCTGATCGGATCACTGCAAATCCAGAATCGCGCATCGGTCGGCGGGAACCTGTGCAACGGATCGCCCGCCGCCGACTCGACTCCGGCGCTGATCGCGCTCGGTGCGCGCGCGCGGATTGCGGGACCCAAGGGCGAGCGCGAGGTCCCGGTCGATAAGTTCGTGCTGTCTCCTGGCCGCACTGTCCTGGAGCCGGGCGAGTTGCTGGTCGAGCTGCTGATTCCCGCTCCTGCTCCGCATTCGAGCGACGCCTATCTGCGCTTCATCCCGCGCAATGAAATGGATATCGCCGTGGTCGGGGTGGGTGCTTCGCTCACATTGGACGCCGGCAAGATCACGGCGGCGCGTATCGGCTTGGGCGCGATTGCGGCGACCCCGCTGGTCGCCGTCAAAGCCGCAGAATCGCTTATCGGCAAGAAACTCGACGACGCGGCGCTGGCGCTTGCGGGGCGGCTCGCGTCGGAGGCCGGGTCGCCTATAGATGACATGCGCGGCACCGCCGAGTATCGCCGCCATATCACCGGCGTGCTGACCACCCGTGCCCTCACGATCGCAGCCGAGCGCGCA
This sequence comes from Binataceae bacterium (SeqCode), assembly GCA_035531855.1. Lineage (GTDB taxonomy): Bacteria > Desulfobacterota > Binatia > Binatales > Binataceae > JBARDN01. The sequence continues at coordinate 11,938 of DATKSB010000169.1, read as the reverse complement.
GCGAAAATCTGAACCCGCGCAAAGGAATCAAGAGAAGAACATGTCCAGAAAGACACTGGTTGATGCGATCGTAAACGGCGAGCCGACCGAGTTCCTGTGCGAGCCGCGACAGAGCCTGCTCGAATGCCTGCGCGACGTGCTCGAACTGACCGGCAGCAAGGAAGGATGCCTCACCGGCGACTGCGGCGCATGCACCGTGATGATCGACGGACGCGCGGTGTGCTCCTGCCTGGTGTTTGGTCCCGAGGTCCAGGGCAAGCGCATCACCACCGTCGAGGGTCTTGCCGATGCCACCAGGCTGCACGCGCTGCAGCAGCAATTCCTCGAGCACGCGAGTCTGCAATGCGGCATCTGCACGCCGGGATTCCTGATGTCGGCCAAGGCTCTGCTCGAGCGTAATCCGAATCCTACCGAGCCCGAGATTCGCTACGCTCTGGCGGGCAATCTCTGCCGATGCACCGGCTACGACAAGATCGTGCGCGCGGTGACCGACGCGGCCAAAACCCTGCGCGAAGAAGGACATGACCGCGCCGCGGCGCGGAGCTAGAATAGTCAACGGAACTGCTTACCTGATTAGGTATTTGCGAGGTATTTGAACGATGGCGGCAGCAACGAATAACGGCCATTTCAAGGTGATCGGCACGCGTCCGATTCGCCACGACGGAATCGACAAGGTGATGGGCCGCGCCAAATACGGCGCTGACTACGCCTTCCCCGGGATGCTGCATGGCAAGCTCTTGCGCAGCCCGCATGCGCACGCCCGGATCAAATCGATCAACCTCACCAAGGCGCTCGCGCTGCCCGGCGTCAAGGCGATCATCACCGGCAAAGATCTGCCGAAGGCGGAGAACAAGCTCGAGCAGTCCGGCGAGATGACGGTCAATCCGTATTATTTGTCGATGAACATCCTCGCGCACGACAAGGTCCTCTACGACGGCCACGCGATCGCGGCGGTCGCAGCGACCAACCCGCATATCGCCGAAGAAGCGGTGCGCCTGATTGAGGTCGAATACGAAGTCTTGCCGCCGGTGATGACGGTTGACGCCGCGATGAAACCCGGCGCGCCAATCCTGCTGCACGACCTGCGCAACAAGGAAGAGGGCAACAAGGAAACCAACGTCGCGCAGCATCATCAGTTCAAGCGCGGCGATATCGAAGCGGGCTTCAAGAGCGCCGATTTTATCATCGAACGCGAATTCAACACCGCGATGGTGCATCAGGGGTATATCGAGCCGCACAACGCCGTCGGCATCTACAACACCGACGGCCAGGCCACCATCTATTGCTCGACCCAGGGCGCGTTCGACGTGCGCTCGCTCAGCGCCCAGGTGCTTGGCATCGCGGTCGGCAAGATCAAAGTCGTGCCCGCGGAAATCGGCGGCGGCTTCGGCGGCAAAACCACGATCTATCTCGAGCCGCTCTCCGTGCTGCTCTCCAAGATGACTGGCGCGCCGGTCAAACTGGTGATGACCCGCGGGGAAGTGCTGCGCGCCACGGGACCGACCTCGGGCTCCAAGATCAAAGTGAAGATGGGCGCGACTAAAGACGGCACCATCGTCGCCGCTCAGGTCTGGATGGCGTATGAAGCGGGTGCGTATCCGGGTTCGCCGGTTGGCGCGGGTGCGATGTGCATCATCGCGCCGTACACGATCGAAAATCTGCAGATCGACGGCTACGACGTGGTTGTCAACCGGCCCAAAACCGCGGCCTATCGCGCGCCCGGCGCGACCAACGCCGCTTTTGCGTCGGAGACCATAATCGATGAGCTGGCCGACAAATGCGGAATGGATCCGCTCGATTTCCGCCTCAAGAACGGGGTCAAAGAAGGCTCGGCGCAAGTCGTAGGCCCTCCGTTCAAGCGGATCGGATTTGTCGAGACCTGCGAAGCGATCAAAAACAGCGAACATTACAAATCCAAGCTGACCGGCAAGAACCGCGGACGCGGTGTAGCCACCGGCTTCTGGTTCAACGCCGGGATGCAATCTTCGGCGACGGTGAATATCCATACCGACGGCACCGCCAGCGTCGTTACCGGCTCGACCGATATCGGCGGCTCGCGCGCCGCGATGGCAATGATCACGGCCGAGGTGCTGGGCCTGCCAGTGACCGACGTGCGCCCGCTGGTCGCCGATACCGATTCGATCGGCCATACCGACGTGACTGGCGGCAGCCGCGTCACGTTTGCAACCGGGATGGCGGTGTACGAGGCGGCGCAGGACGCGATCAAGCAGCTCACGGAACGCGCGGCCAAGGTCTGGGAAATCAAACCCGACCAAATCGAATTTCGCGATGGCGCGTTCCACTCCAAGGCCGGTGACAAACCTCCCATGGCGATCAAGGAATTGGCCAAACGCCTGGCGCGCACCGGAGGACCCATCACCGGCCGCGCCAGCGTCAACGCGCGCGGCGTCGGACCGGGATTCGCCGCAACGTTAGTGGATGTTGAAGTCGATCCGGACACCGCCAAGGTGAAGCTCCTGCGATGCACCATCGCGCAGGATGCCGGCCGGGCGATTCATCCGAGCTACGTCGAAGGCCAGATGCAGGGCGGCACGGCGCAGGGACTCGGATGGGCGCTCAACGAGGAATATTTTTACGACGACAAGGGCACGCTGCGGAACACCGGTCTGCTCGACTACCGGATGCCGACCTGCCTCGATCTGCCGATGATCGAAACGATAATCGTCGAGGTTCCGAACCCCGGCCATCCGCTGGGGGTGCGCGGCGTCGGCGAGGTGTCGATCGTTCCACCACCGGCCGCGGTCGCCAACGCGATCTTTCACGCGGTGGGAATCAGGATGATGGAGACTCCGATGTCTCCGCCGAAACTGATGAAGGAAATGCTGAAGAAGCGCGCCGCCGAAAATGCGCAATCCGCGGCCGCTGACTGATCGATTCTGATTGATGCTGCCTGACGGGGCCGGGCCGATTCGGTCCGGCTCCGGTTTTTTTCCGATGCCCACTGCGATAATCCCGGCACTGCTCCGCAAGCTGACCGCTGGCCGCGAACGTGTCGCGGTCAAGGGCGGCACCGTGCGCGAGATAGTCGCCGATCTCGAGCGTCAATTTCCCGGCCTTGCGAATCATCTGCTCGACGCGGGTGAGATTAAGCCGTCGATCGCAATTTCTATCGACGGCGAAATCGTGCCGGGTGGCGTACTCGAGCCGGTGGGAGAAAACAGCGAGGTGCATTTTCTGCCGGCGCTCAGCGGCGGCGCCTGATTTTCCAGTGCTAAAGGCCGCGCAGCGTGGACCGGATGTGACCGCGGCGCACTCAAGCCGCCACATAATGCTACTGGAGCTACTTAAGTCGTCGCCTAAGCATAAGTTTCCTCATTTTTGATCATTGCAACACAACAGCAGTCGCGTAGAATATTTGTTGCTGGCCGGGGTTTGCCCCCCTTTTCCCGGTTGGCTACGGGTCAGGCGGAGCAATTCGTCTGGCCCTATTTTCTTGAAAAATAAATCCGGCGCGTGACTTTGATCACACGCCGGATTTCGACCTTCTTGGAGCTTCGGATGCTCTGAACGATCGTTCGCGCTTACCAAACGATCGTTCAGCACGCGCGTTTCCAATCAGAACTCAGGCCATGAAAACTTCGCGGACGTGATTAGTGTCGTTGTACTCGCGCACCAGTGCAATCCGGTCGCCTTCGAAGCGGAAATAGAAATGGTACCGGTTCTGATATTTCTTGCCGTTGCCCGCGACGGTATCCGACTCCGCCTGGATCGCGACGTGCGGCCCTTCGGAAATCGTGGTGTGGAACTTCATGTTCAGCCCGTTGGGAAACATCGCCTTCAGCGTCGCCGGCATCCCTTTCAAGAACGCCGCTTTGCCGCGAATCGCGTTCAACCCCGGCAGTCGCCCCATCATCTCGAACTCGAAATCGTCGGCGATCATATTGTCGAAGTCTTTAGGATCAGGCTTCTCGAAACCTTTGAGGAACGCCAGTGCGCGCTCCTTTTGTGCCGCGGAATCCATCGACTGCCTCCAACTGTGCTTACGCGATTTTGACGCTTAACGTTTCGCCTTGCGATACACCAGCACCGAGCATGGCGCTTTGCGCGCAATCTTCTCGGCGACTGATCCGATCGTCAGGAAATCCGAGCCCGTGTGGCCGTGCGTGGCCAGCATGATCAGATCAATTTGGTTCTGCTGCGCATACTCGCACAGCCTTACGACCGGCGCGCCGGTCATCACTGCCGTGACAATTTTAGGCGAATCGCCGAAGTCGGTTTTCTTGATCCGCGCGAGCTCTTCCTCGGTCTGCTCAGCGATCGCGGCCTCCCGGGTTATTTCTCTGGACTGCTGCTCAAAGAACGTACGATGCGACGCGACCACGTTCACGATATGCATCTCCGCGCCGAGCTCGCTGGCGAGTTCCCACGCCGAGCGCATCGCTTCCATCGAGAGCTCCGAAAAATCGATCGGTGCAAGCACCTTCTTTACGTTTTGAATCATCGCTGCCTCCGGAACTCTTGCAATTATCACGGCGCTCGCGCGGGCTGCAAACCCTTGCGCTTGTGTGCAATTATCGCGGTACGAGATCCCGCGCAAACAGCGCGGCCCGGAGTCAATACTGATGAAGGCAACCATCTTCCACGGACCCCGCGACGTGCGCGTCGAACGCGTCGCCGATCCTGAAATCCAGTCGCCGTCCGACGCGATCGTGCGCATCACCCGCGCCGCGATCTGCGGCTCAGACCTGCACTTCTACCACGGCCAGATGCCGGTCGAGCCCGGCTTCGTGCTCGGGCATGAAGGCGTCGGCGTGGTCGAGGAAGTCGGCAAAGGCGTAACTCAGCTTCACAAAGGTCAGCGCGTCGTGGTCTCGGGACTGGTCGCCTGCGGCAATTGCTTCTATTGCCGGCGCGGCCAGCCCTCGCAGTGCGATATCGCCGGCTCCGCGGTATTCGGCTACGGCAAGAATGCGGCCGGCAAGCTCGGCAACCTGGGCGGCGAACAGTCCGAGGCGATCCAGGTTCCGCTGGCCGATTACACCTGCTACCCGCTCCCCGAAGGAGTCGATGACGACGCGGCGGTGTTTCTGGCCGATATTTTGCCGACCGCGTTCTTCGGCGCGCTCAATGGCGAGATCCGTCCCGGCGACACGGTCGCGATCTTCGGATGCGGCCCGGTCGGACTGTGCGCGATCCTGGCGGCGCATCTGTTCGGTCCCGCCGAGGTTATCGCGGTCGATAGCGTGCCCTACCGGCTCGAACTCGCGTGCAAGCTCGGCGCAACCCCGGTCACTCTGGCCGAGGCAAAGCAGAAGATTCTCGACCGCACCGACGGCCGCGGCGCCGACGTCACGATCGAGGCGGTCGGCAACCAAGGCGCGCTCGACGCCGCGTTTGAAAACGTGCGCGGTGGAGGCACCGTCTCGATGGTCGGCGTGCTCGGACAGCCGACCTACAATTTCCCGATGATGCTGGCGTTCCAGCGCGACCTGACCTTCCGCGTCGGTCTTGCCAATATCCGCGCGCACATCCCGCAGCTCGCAACGCTGATCGAGCACCATCGGATCGATCCGCGCCCGATCATCAGCCATACCCTGAAGCTCGAAGAGACTCCGCACGGGTACCAGATTTTCGACGCGCGCACCGAAGGCGCGATCAAAATATTGATCAAACCCTAGCGCGCGTGGCGCAATATCGAATCACTTTCAAAACAGAGGAATTACGATGACGGAAGAACTGATCAAAATAAAAGTCGAAGGCGAAATCGCATACCTCGGACTCAACCGTCCCGACAAGCGCAACGCCGTCAGCGGCGCGATGCTCGAGGCGTTGCCGCGCGCGCTGCAAGAGGTTAATCGGCCCGAGGTCCGCGCGATCATTCTCTACGGCGAGGGCCAGGTCTTCTCCGCCGGAATCGATTTCACCTCGCTCGCGAACGACACCGGCGCAAGCGGCGGCTCCGGCGGCGGTCCCGACCTCGCGCGCTTTCGCCACTTTGTCGGCGAGTCGCAGGCCGCGCTGTCGCGGATGGAATCGATCGAAAAGCCGGTCATCGGCGCCCTGCACGGTTACGCTGGCGGACTCGGCCTCGAAATCGCGCTCGCCTGCGACGCTCGAATAGCGGCCAAGGGCACCCGCCTTGGGATGCCGGAAACGCGCATCGGCCTGGTCCCGGACGTGGGCGGCACCACGCGCCTGACCCGCACCGTCGGCTACGCGCTCGCCAAGGAACTGATCATGACGGCGCGCCTGATCGACGCCGACGAAGCCTTGCGCATCGGGCTGGTGAATCGCGTCGTCGAGCCGGGAAAGCATCTGGCCGCGGCGGAGGAACTTGCGCGCGAGATCGCGCGCAACGCCCCGGTCGCGGTCGGTCTGGCCAAACGAATCATCGATCGCGGCCACAGTCTCGACAAGCAGACCTTCATGGAGCTCGAAACTCTGGCGCAGAGCTCGCTTTTGACCACCGAAGATTTCCGCGAAGGCGCTCGCGCCCTGGCCGAACGCCGCGACCCAAAGTTCAAGGGCAGATAACCCCGCAGCGCGGGAGCGCGCGAAGAACTGACTGCGGAGTTTGCCACTATCGAGCGATTGGAGAAAGGTTTCGTTGGTAGAAACGCTTATGCGGGAGATGCGCTATGGCCGTTGATGAAACGAAGCTCCAGCAACTGCTCGGCAAGATGCTCGGCGAGGTCGGCGCCGCGATGGCGATCGGGCTGGTCATGCTGGGCGACAAGTTTGGATTGTACAAGACGCTCGCAGCCGCCGGTCCCTTGACCTCCGACGAGCTCGCGGCGCGCACCGGCACCGCGCCACGCTACGTGCGCGAGTGGGCAGCGGCGCAGGCGGCGGGCGGCTATATCAATTTCGACTCCGCGAAGGAGCGATACTCGATCTCGCCCGAGCAAGCGCTGCTCCTCGCGGACGAGAACGGTCCCGCATTTTTTCCCGCGATGTTCGAAATTGCCGCCGCCGCCGCGCGCGATCTACCCAAGCTCGAGGTGGCGTTCCGCACCGGCGCAGGCGTTGGATGGCACGAGCACGACCCATGCCTGTTTCGCGGCACTGAACGATTCTTTCGCCCCAGTTATGCGATGCACTTGGTGTCGGAATGGATCCCCGCGTTGGAAGGGGTCAAGGAAAAGCTCGAACACGGCGCGCAGGTCGCCGATGTCGGATGCGGTCATGGCGCATCAACCATTTTGCTGGCCAAGGCGTTTCCCAAATCGAAATTCTCAGGCTTCGACTATCACGAACCTTCGCTCGCGCGCGCGCGCGAACTGGCGCGCGAGGGCGGCGTTGCGGATCGGGTCACGTTCCAGCGCGCGTCGGCAAAGGAATTTTCGGGCTCTTACGACCTGATTGCGTTCTTCGATTGCCTGCATGACATGGGCGACCCCGTCGGAGTCGCCGCGCACGTCAAGTCGGCTTTGAAACCAGACGGAACCTGGATGATCGTCGAGCCTTTCGCCGGCGATCGAATTGCGGAAAATATGAATCCGATCGGCCGAATTTTTTATTCGGCGTCAACGCAGATTTGCGTGCCCGCATCGTTGTCACAGGAAGTCGGTCTGGCGCTCGGCACGCAGGCCGGTGAAAAGAGATTGCGGGAAGTGCTATCGAGCGGAGGATTTTCGAATGTGCGCCGCGCCACCGCAACTCCGTTCAACCTGGTCCTGGAAGCGCGTCCCTGAGTGTTCCAGAGCGTTGCGCTATTTGCGCCAGGGCGCCGGAAATTCGCCGCGCTCGAGGAAGCGCACGTAGTCGGCCAGAATCTTCGCATGATCGAATGCGAGCGGCGTCGGCGGGTTGCGCGGGTCGTATAGCGTCGCGTTTTTTGCGTCGTCGGCGCCGCGCGGCGTGCCGCTTGTGCGCGCTACGTACACCACCGTGATTGTCTGGCCGCGCGGGTCCCGTTCGGGACGTGAATAGACCCCGAGCAGCGCGCGAATTTCGACCTCGAGCGAGATCTCCTCGCGCGCCTCGCGCATCGCGGCCTGCTCGACGGTCTCGCCAAAATCGACAAAGCCGCCGGGAATCGCCCATCCGAGCGGGAAATTGCGCCGCTCGATCAGCACGATCTTGTCGCCGATTTCAGCGATCACATCGGCGGCGATCGGTGGACATTGCGGACGTGGCATAGCCGGAATTTATCACGCCGGCTCGGATAAAGCTTCCAAAAAGGCCTGCCACGGCATGAATGGCCGTGAACGAGCATTGGCCCTCATCTATTCGTTTGCGTTGGCTTGACTAAATTAATATAAAGGTGCCTGCTCACTTCCGACCTTCAAACAGTTAGTTCAAGGGTGTACCCGCATGCACACGCTGGATATCGTTCGCCGCCGCTTGCTCGTTAGTCTTTTCGCGATCGCAACTTTCTCAATCTTGCTGCCCATTTCGATTCTTCGGGCCGAGGATCAGATGGTCGCGATTGTCGGCAACCATTCTCCGACCGTGGACAAGCTGGTTGCTCCGGCGCCTGCTCCAGGCGATGCGGTCATTTCGATGACCATCGACTTGAATCCCACCAATCGCGACGAGCTCGAACGTCTGCTCGCCGCGCAACAGGATCCGACCTCGCCGGATTACCATCGATGGCTCAAGCAGGGCGAATTCGATCAGCGCTTCGGTCCCGATCCGGTAGTGCGCGCGGCGGTCACGCAGTGGCTGGTGCAAAAGGGATTCAAGCTCGCAAGTCCGACCAGCGATCCTCGCGCAATCAGGTTCCAGGGCACTATCACTCAAGCGCAGAACGCGTTCGCGGTCGCGATTTACTCGTCCGACGAAGGCAAGCATTATGGCAACCTTGGCGATCCTTCGGTGCCGGCGCAATTCGCGGATGCGATCGGATTTATCGACGGACTCGACAACCTGCGCGCCGCAAATACTCCCCTGCACATGGTGCCCGGTTCTCCAGCCGCGCAAGGCGGCTCTTCGGCTAAATCCGGCGTGGGGCAGCCGCAGGTGACGCTTGGTGGGAAGACCGGATTCGGTCCGGCTGACCTTTATACTTTCTACGACGAGACTCCGCTGCTGAATAAACATATCAACGGCACCGGCACCGGATGTATCGGCGTCATCGAAATTTCGGATTATTCGCCGACCGGCATGACTAACTTTGATACCGCGTTCGGTCTTCCTGCCGCCACCATAACCGACGTGGTGGCGTCCGACAGCGACAATCCCGGAGTGACGGCCAGCCGCGGCGGCGAGACGATGCTTGATATCGAGTACGCGCACGCGATGGCCCCCGATGCACCGATAAAAGTTTATATTTCGGATCCCGCCACATTTAGCGGCGACGTCATCGCCGGCACCGTTGACGCGCTCAACACCGCGGTCAACGACAACACCTGCAGCGCTTTGAGCATCAGCATCGAGTCGTGCGGATTTCCGAACACGTACTACACCGGGGCGCTGCATACGACTTATCAGAAGGCCGCCACCCAGGGGCAGACGGTGATTGTCGCGGAAGGAGATCAGGGCGCGGCGGAATATGGTTACGATTCACAGACCAATACCTGCGCCATAGGGACCTCCAGAAACGTAAATGAGCTGGCATCGGATCCCTTAGTGACCTCGATCGGCGGAACCCAGTTCACGCCCAACTATAAAAGCGGCAACGATGTCGGGTTCGTTCCCGAATCGGTTTGGAACGAAGGCAACGTCAACAATAGCGGAATCGGCTCCGGCGGCGGCGGCGCCAGCGTGGTGTTCAGCAAGCCATCGTTCCAGGATACCGGGACCCCGGACGATAGTGCGCGCGACGTTCCCGACATCTCGATGGAAGCGGCGTGCCATACGCCTGGAGTCTTTTCCGTATTTCCATCTCAGAGCACCGCCGTATCCTGCTGCGCCTGCGGCACCAGCCTGGGCGCGCCAATCTGGGCCGGAATCACGGAGCTGCTGATTCAGAGCAACAGCGGCACTCGTGTCGGTTCACTCAACACTCAGATCTACAAACTTGGAAATGAGCAGAACACCGCGGCCACTGGAATCCGCGATGTCACCTCCGGCAACAACGATTTCAACGGCGTGACAGGGTACAACGCGGTCACCGGATTCGACCTCGCAACCGGCTGGGGAACGCCGGACATCGCGACTTTCGTACCGGCATATCTGGGGCAGTCGGTCGGCACTCCAAGTCCGACGCCCTCCGCAACCCCCACACCGGGAACGGCCATACTGAAAGTTTCCAAATCAATCAATTTCGGCAAATCGACCGCGGTGAACGCGACCAGCAAACCGAAGGACGCGACAGTCAAAAACGCAAGTTCCAAAAAGAGCGGCGCGAGCGCCACCATCGCATCCGTGACCAGCAGCAATTCGGTGTTTGTGGTTACTCAGCAGTGCTCACCCGCGACTCTCGCGCCGGGCAAGAGCTGCAAAATCGGCGTCACGTTCAAGCCGACCAGCACCACGCCTGAAACCGGCGAACTGATCATCACCGATAATGCGGAAGGCTCACAGCAAAGGGTCACTCTATCGGGCACCGGCAAAGCCCCAAAGGTGAAAAAATAGCACGAAGATGTAGCGCTCTCTTATTCGGAAAGAGCCCCTTGAACGCAAGGACGCTCGGCTCCGGCAAATGCCGTCGCCCTTTAAGACAGGGCGCGGCGCCTTGCAGATGCCCTCTGCGCCGGAGAGGGCGGCGTGGCGCGGCGATTGCTCCTTTGAGCGATCGCCGCGACGTGCGGGTGAGAGCGGCGTTACTCTGAGCTTCCTTTTAATCGCGCGTCGCCGGCGCGCCCCGCGCACCTGACCAGTTGACAAGCGCCGGCGCGGCACACAAAGTTCGATTCCATCATGCGAGTTGCTCGTCTTTACGATTTCGGCGATATCCGCGTCGAAGAGGCCGCGCGTCCCGAACCCGGTCCTGATCAGATCGTGGTGCGCGCCACCGCCTGCGGCATCTGCTCGGGCGATATCATGCCCTGGTACATCAGGCGCAAGGCGCCGCTCGTCCTCGGGCACGAGCCGGTGGGCGTCGTCGAGGCGGCGGGCGCGGCGGTGCGCGAATTCAAACCCGGAGATCGCGTCTTCGCGCATCATCATGCGCCCTGCTTCCAATGCGGTGCATGCCGCCGCGGCGAATACGTGCAATGCGCGACCTGGCGCGCGACCAATCTGCGTCCGGGCGGGATGGCGGAATATTTTCTGGTCGAGGCGCCTAACCTGCGCGACACGCTCAAGCTTCCCGACCAGATCGACGACGCGAACGGAGTCCTGATCGAGCCGGCGGCATGCGTGGTGAAATCGCTTGCGCGCTCAGGACTCAAACGCGGCGAATCGATCCTGATAATCGGGCTCGGAATCATGGGCATGATGCACGTGAAGATCGCGCGCGACTTGGGCGCGGGGTTTATCATCGGCGCCGACCTGTTCGAGCGACGCGCCACCCGTGCGCGCGAACTGGGCGCCGACGCGGCGATCGTGGTCGTCGGCGACAACCTGGCCGAGCAGGTGCGCGAGATCACCAACGGCGCGATGGCTGACGTGGTGATCGTCGGGCCTGGCACCAGCAGGGCCATCGCCACCGGAATCGCGTGCGCGGGAAAGGGCGCAACCGTGGTGCAGTTCACCGCGACTCCGCCCGAGGATGAGATGCTCGTGCGCCCGCACGATCTTTATTTCAACGAGACGCGGCTGGTGCCGAGCTACTCCTGCGGACCCGATGATACGCGGGCGGCGCTGAAGCTGGTCGAGCGCGGGGTTATCAACGCCGTCGATCTGGTCACGCATCGGTTCGCGCTCGCGCAGATCACTCAGGCGTTCGCTACCGCGCAGACGCCCGAGTCGCTCAAAGTAATCGTAACTTTCGGTGAGTAACGGTTCACACGAATAGAAAAAGGGCGGACGCTTTCGCATCCGCCCTTTGCATCAAACCGTCTTAAACTAAATTACGGAGTGGCTGGCGAAGCGCCTGCGTCGGGAGCTGCCGGCGGAGCGCCTGCATCCGCACCACCTGCCGCCGCGC
>DATKSB010000168.1:0-26378 GCA_035531855.1 Binataceae bacterium (SeqCode) | reverse complement strand
GCAACTTCCCTTGACGCTAAACTTGAGACCGCGCTGCCACTGCCGCAGCGGAGCGGTCGCATCAACCCGGCCTCCTTTTGATATCGGCGGTAACAGCATGTACCAGAGAGATAGCGTCAATGCGGCGGCGAACGGGGTTTTCATTCTGCTGGCTCGCCTTTGGTGGAGGCTCGGATTCGTGTTGCGCATTCCTTGCCTTTCTTATCACGCATGCGCGTTGCCCGCGATTGTCGCCACGGTGGTGTTCTTTGCGCTCGCTACCGCGCTATATCGGCACCTGCCCGGTGCGGTATAGGAAAGCGCGAGATGGAGGATCCGGCGATGGCTGAGCGGCGAAGCAAGATTGACAAGTCCAATTCCAGCGCGAAAGATTCCCGCAGCTTCGAGACGATCAAAGTGGAAGTCGAAGGCGCGCTCGGACGTCTGCTCCTCAATCGTCCCGAACGCCTCAACGCGATCAGCACGACGATGCTGCAAGAGATCGTCGAAGCGGCCAGATGGTTCGACAGCCATCGCGAGCTGCGCGTCGTCATCCTAAGCGGCGCGGGCCGCGCCTTCTGCGCCGGCGCCGATCTGCAAAATTCACCGGCCGCCGCGGCGATGCCCGAGGCGCGGCACAGTTGGATCTACCGCCGCGAGGCCGGGCAATACGGATTGCGCGCAGCCGACGCCCTGGAACAGATGCGCGCGGTGACGATCGCGCAGGTGCATGGCTACGCCGTCGGAGGCGGCGTCGTGTTCATCTCCGCGTGCGACCTGCGAGTAGCCGCCGACGACGCGTCGTTTTTCATCCCGGAAATAGATCTCGGGATCCCGCTAACCTGGGGCGCGATCCCGCGCCTCGTCCGCGACATCGGACCCGCGCTGACCAAGGAACTGGTGATGACGTGCAGACGCTTCGCACCCGCCGAAGCCAAGGCGATCGGATTCATCAATCGAGTAGTGCCAGCCGCGGACCTCGAGCGCGAAGTGAATCAACTCGCCGCCGAACTAATTGCCAAACCGTCGGTGCCGATCGTGATCACCAAAGAGCACGTCAACGCCGTCGCCCGCACGATAGGCGCAACCGCATTCGCCGACGGCGACTCACTGATCGCCGCGCTAGGCGACGAAGAATCGCGAGCCGTCGGCGCTACGTACATGGCAAGAACGATCAGCCGCCGCAGCTCCACCGAGGCATCGAAATCCTCGCGTCGCAGCCCCCCGCGCTGAGCGACCAGATATGTTCTGCCCCGAGATGAGAATGGAGCGGGTGATCGGTTTCGAACCGACGACCTTGTGCTTGGCAAGCACACGCTCTACCAACTGAGCTACACCCGCTCGCCGTTTTCCTGAAGGCCGGATTTATTCGTTTATCGGGCGCGGCGCGCCGTGTCAATCAACCTGCCGCCCGCTTCGACGCCGCCGCGATCGCGCGCGGCCGCAGCGCGCGGAACACCTTGATGTAATAATCCACCCCCGACCAGAGGCTCACCACCAAAGAGATCCACAGCACGAACATCCCGAACGCGAAGCAGTCCACGTGAAAGTAGGTGTAGTTGATCAGCAAACCGTGAATCGCGATCGCCTGCAGCGACATCTTGTATTTCCCCAGCTCCTCCGCCGCCAGCACCATCCCTTCCACCGCCGCGACCGCGCGCAATCCCGTCACCGCGAACTCGCGCGCGACCAGCACCGCGACGATCCAGCCCGGCACGTGCGGTAGCCGCGGCATCGCGCAGAGCATGATCAACACCGCGGTCACGACCAGCTTGTCGGCCATCGGATCGAGAAATTTCCCGAGCGCGGTAACCGAGTTATAGCTGCGCGCGAGATATCCGTCAAAAAAATCCGAGATGGTGGCGAGGAAGAATACTCCCGCCGCAATCGCCGACGGCACCGGCCCGGTAAACGTCAGCAACCACACCAGGACCGGAACGGTCGCGATGCGAAATAGCGTCAGCAGATTGGGAGTCGTGAGTTCCACGGCTTGACCCGCGACCTGCGCGGAAACGAGGCTTCTGTTTGAGGATATGGCAATCCTCAAATCGGAGCAATTCGCTTTCGCAAACCGTATTGACTGCCAAAGCGCCCATAACGTAGCGTCGCGTTATACGCACGCAACGCGCGCCGCCCCAGCCGCGCCGCACCGCACCCCTGATGCAACGCCAGTTCAGCACCGACTATCTTGTAATCGGCGGCGGAATCGCGGGCCTGATGTTCGCGCTTGCCGCCTCCGAATCGGGATCCGTAACCGTCCTCACCAAGGCCGGCAGCACCGAGGCCAACACCAATTACGCGCAAGGCGGAATCGCCAGCGTGTGGAGCGTCGATGACTCCTTCGAGTCGCACGTCGCCGACACGCTGCGCGCGGGAGCAGGGCTGTGCGATCCGGCCGCGGTCGAGAGTATCGTGCGCGACGGTCCCGAGGTGGTGCGCGATCTGATTCGCTTCGGCACCCGCTTCACCCGAATCGAGCACGGCGGCGAAGACGAATACGATCTCGGACGCGAGGGCGGCCATAGCCATCGCCGGGTCCTGCACGCGCAAGACCTGACCGGCCAGGAGATCATGCGTGCGCTGACCGAAGCCGCGCGCGCACGCGGCAATATCCGCACGCTCGAAAATCACGTCGCGATCAATCTGCTGGTCGAAAGTCCATCGGGCGGACGCCCGGGATCATGCTGGGGCGTGTATGCGTACGACAGGACCAGCGGGACGATCAGGAAAATTCTCGCGCGCGCGACGCTCTTGGCCACCGGCGGCGCGGGCAAGGTCTATCTGTACACGACCAACCCCGACGTCGCGTCGGGCGACGGCGTCGCGATGGCATACCGGGCGGGTGCGCCGGTCGCGAACCTCGAATTCTACCAGTTTCATCCGACCTGCCTGTTCCATCCCGCGGCCAAATCATTTCTGATCTCGGAGGCGCTGCGCGGCGAGGGCGCGATTCTGAAGCTCCCCGACGGCACGCCGTTCATGAAGAGCTACACCGCCGACGCGGAACTTGCGCCGCGCGATATCGTCGCCCGCGCGATCGATTCCGAGATGAAGCGGCACGGACTCGATTGCGTTTATCTGGATCTGAGTCATCGCGAAGCCGCGTTCATCCGCGAGCGCTTTCCGAATATTTATCAACGATGCCTCAGCTACGGATTTGACCTCACCAAAGAACCGATTCCGGTAGTGCCAGCCGCGCACTACATGTGCGGCGGCGTGATCACCGACCTCGAAGCCGCCACCGCGATTCCGCGCCTCTATGCCGCTGGAGAAGTCGCGATGACCGGCCTGCACGGCGCGAATCGGCTCGCCTCGAATTCGCTGCTCGAAGCCGCGGTGATGGGCCGCCGCGCGGCCGCCGCCGCCCGGCAAATGATCGACGGCGAAGGGGGAGTGCCGCCGGAGTTTCCCGAATGGGATCCCGGCCGCGCGATCCGCAGCGAGGAACGTGTGCTCATCACGCAGAGCTGGGACGAGATTCGGCGCCTGATGTGGAACTACGTCGGAATCGTGCGCAGCGACCGGCGTCTGGAGCGCGCGCTGCGCCGAATCGAATTACTCAAGGAAGAGATTCACAGCTACTACTGGGATCACATTATTGATTCCGACCTGATCGAGCTGCGCAACCTGGTAACGATCGCGGAGTTGATCGTGCGCTCGGCGATGGCGCGCGACGAATCGCGCGGCCTGCACTACAATATCGATCATCCAGAACTCGGCGGCCCCGAATGGCTGCATCCGACGATCATCGGCAAAGACGCTCGCACCATAACGTGAAATAGATCGAAGACGGGCGCGTCCCGACGCGCCCCTACGAATTGGATTTGATCCTTTGATTTCGTAGGGGCGGCTCGCGAGCCGCCCGCTTTGATGCATCCGATGAATTCGTCCGTCAATTAGTGGCACCGGCTTCAGCCGGTGTGGACAGGCTAAAGCCTGTGCACCTGGAATCCTATTTTTCGTTACTATCTTCAGCCATTTTGATATGTTCAGCTTCGGTTACAAATGCGTTCCAGACGTACACATATTGTCCTTCCCGAAGCGTTGGTGGCGGGAATCGACGCGATCGTCGGCCGACGTGGCCGTCGCGATTTTATCGTTCGCGCCGTCACCGAAGAATCGTTCCGCCAACAGCAACTTCGAGCGCTCCGGGCTGCGGCCGGCTCCTGGAAGGATCGAGATCATCCCGAACTCGCTCGCGGCGCCCGGGCCTGGGTCGCGCGGTTGCGGACCGAGAGCGACCGTCGGCTTCTGCGGATGCGCCCTAATCGACCGGGGCGGGATGCTTGACCGGCATATCGCTGTACTCGAAGGTCAGTTTGTCGTCGATCACGTCAACCGTGACCTTGCCGCCCTTGGTCAGCTTGCCGAATAACACGTCGTCGGCAAGCACGCGCGCGATCTCGTTCTCGATCAGCCGGCCCAGCGGACGCGCGCCGAAGCGCGGGTCGTAGCCGCGCTCTGCCAGCCACTTCTTCGCCGCCGCCGTCGCGTCGAGCACGACCTTCTGCTTGTCCAGGCGATCCTGCAGCTCACCCAGGAACTTCTCGACCACCTGCTCGATAATCGGCGGCGAGAGCGGCGCAAATTCGATCGTCGCCGAGAGCCGGTTTCGGAACTCGGGACTGAACATCCGCTCGAGCACCGACTTCGGATTGCCCATGCCGACGCCGCCGCTGAATCCGATCGTGCCGCGCGCGAGTTCCTGCGCACCCGCATTGGTCGTCATCACCAGGATCACGTTGCGGAAATCCGCCTTGCGGCCGTTGTTATCGGTCAGCGTCGCGTGATCCATCACCTGCAAAAGAATATTGAACAAGTCCGGATGCGCTTTCTCGATCTCATCGAGCAGGAGCACGCAATGCGGCGTCTTGTTAATCGAATCTGTCAGCAGCCCCCCCTGCTCGAAGCCGACATAGCCCGGTGGCGCGCCGATAAGCCGCGACACCGTGTGCCGCTCCATGTATTCCGACATATCGAAGCGCAGAAACTCGACGCCCATCACCTTGGCGAGCTGGCGCGCAACCTCGGTTTTGCCAACTCCCGTCGGTCCGGCGAACAAAAACGCGCCCACCGGACGATCGGGATGACTCAGCCCCGAGCGCGCGAGTTTGATCGCTCGAGCGACCGCGTCGATCGCCTGGTCTTGCCCGAACACCGCCTGCTTGAGCTCCTCGCCAAGGCTCTGCAGGCGCGTGCGGTCGGTCGCCGACACGGTCCGCTCAGGAATTTTCGCCATCCTTGCGACCGTTCGCTCGACGTCGCGCACGCCCACCGTCACCGGCTCGGGCGCACCCTTGCCGCGCAGATGCCCCGCAACGCCGGCTTCGTCCATCACGTCGATCGCCTTGTCCGGCAGGAAGCGATCGTTGATGTAGCGTCCGCTGAGCTCGACCGCCAACCGGATCGCGGGACTCGTGTAGCGCACGTTGTGATGCTTTTCGTAGTAGGACTTTAGCCCTTCGAGGATCTGGATCGCTTCTTCCTGCGTCGGCTCGAGCACGTCGATCCGCTGGAAACGCCGCGCCAGCGCCTTGTCGCGATCGAATGAGCGCTTGTACTCCTGATAGGTCGTCGATCCGATGCATCGCAGTTCGCCCGATGCGAGCCCGGGCTTGAGCAGGTTCGACGCGTCCATCGTAGAGCCCGAAGCCGCACCCGCGCCGACGATCGTGTGAATCTCGTCGATAAACAGCACGCGCTTGGGATTCCCCGCGACCGCCTTGATCACAGCCTTGAGGCGCTGCTCGAAGTCGCCGCGAAACCGCGTGCCCGCCAGCAGCGCGCCCATGTCGAGTCCGTAAAGCTCGACTCCTTTGAGCGCCTGCGGCACCTCGCCATGATGAATTGCCAGCGCCAGGCCTTCGGCCAGAGCAGTCTTGCCGACCCCAGCCTCGCCGACGAAGATTGGATTGTTCTTGCGCCGGCGCAGCAGCACATGAATCGCGCGTTCGAGCTCGTTCTTGCGTCCGACCAACGGATCGATCTTTCCCGCGGCGGCGCGTTCGGTCAGATTGACCGCGTAAGTCAGCAGCGCCTTGGACGGCGAGAGCTTGCGTTCGCCCTCTTCGTCGCCCTCGCCTTCGCCGTGCGCGTCGTCTTCTTCCTCGGCTTCCTCATCGACGCCGCCCGCGTCGCGCAGCTCGTCTTCGCCGACTTTGGAAACTCCATGGGAGATGAAATTGATGACGTCGAAGCGCGTGACGCCCTGCTCTTGCAGGAAGAAGAGAGCGGGCGACTCCGCCTCCTGGAACATCGCGACCAGCACGCTGGCGCCGTTGATCTCGTTGCGTCCTGCCGACTGGGTATGCACCGCGGCGCGCTGCAAGGCGCGCTGAACGCCGAGCGCGTAGCGCGGCGCCGCGTTCTCGCCCGGCGGCATCGGCTCGACCTGATCGTTCAGATAACGTTCCAGCTTGCGCTTGAGCGCGTCGAGATTGGCGCCGCAGCGTTTCAGGATATTGCTCGCCGTGACATCGTGGATCATCGCGTAGAGCAGGTGCTCGAGGCAGACGTACTCGTGGCGGCGGTTGGAGGCTTCGGTCATCGCGAGTTGCAGAGTTACCTGAAGCTCGCGGCTGATCATTATATTATTGGATGGAGGCATCTGGTTTTAACGCCGTCACGGGACCGGCTTTCTACTCCTTTTCCATCACGCACTTCAGAGGGTATTCGGCCTGGCGCGCAAGCTCTTCGACGCTGTGGACCTTGGTTTCCGCGACCTCGAAAGGATACACGCCCGCCACACCCATCCCATTCTGATGCACGTGCAGCATGATGCGCGTGGCCTCGGCGTGCTGACGATGAAAGACCGCCTTCAAAACTTCGACCACAAATTCCATCGGCGTGTAATCGTCGTTGAGCAAGATAACCTTGTACAGCGGCGGCTTGGCGGTCTTCGCTCGCGTTTTGGTGCGCCGCTCGGTGACGGTGCCGCCGCCGGTGTTGCGCGAATCGCCGCCGCCCGCGTCGTCGTCGCCGACTCGCGCTCGAAGGGTGGCCTGAGCGATTCGTTGCGGTTGCAGCTTCGTGTCCATCTTGCGTTCGTCGCGGGACTCTTCCCACACTTCATAGAATATCAAATTAACCACTATCTTAGGGAGTGCTTGGTTGCGCAATTGCGGTTTGCTAATCGTCCCGCGATTGTTACGCTTTCGCGAGGAAGACACTTGTGGATGCGATAAACGATTCGGCCGAACACCTTGAACTCACCATTGTCGAGGGGATCGAAAAGATCCCGCGCGCGCAATGGGATGCGATCCTCTCGCCGGACGATTCCCCGTTTCTCGAATGGGACTGGCTGGCCGCGATGGAGCGCTCGGGCTCCGCAACGCGCAAGTCCGGATGGGCCCCGTATCATATCGTGATGCGCGAGCGCGGCGGCGCCCGAATCGCCGCTGCGTGCCCGCTCTATCTCAAATCGCACAGCATGGGCGAGTTCGTATTCGATCACGGATGGGCCGACGCGGCCGCGCGCGCGGGGATTGATTACTACCCGAAATTGGTGGTTGGCGTGCCGTTCACTCCTCACACCGGACGCAGGCTCCTGACCGCGCGGGGAGCGGACCGCGCGACGATGACGCGAGTGATAGCCGGCGCGCTCGCAACCCTATGCGACGACAACAAGCTCTCGTCCGTGCACGTCAACTTCTGCGCCGCCGACGAAGCGCCCGCGCTCGCGCAGGCCGGGTTTCTTGAACGCTGGGGCTACCAGTATCACTGGCAAAATAACGGCTTCAAAACCTTCGACGATTATCTCGCGCGGCTGAAGCACAAGCGGCGCAGCGCGGTCCGCCACGAACGCGCGGCGGTGGCGGAGGCGGGAATCAAGGTTCGGGTCCATCATGGCGACGAAATTCCCGACGCGCTTTTCCCCGTGATGTACCAGGTCTATCTCTCGACGATCGAAAAGCTCTACTGGGGCCGCCAGTACCTGACCGAAGAGTTTTTCGGCCTCCTGCGCAAAAACTTCAAGCGAAACTTGAGCTTTATCGCGGCCTACGATGACGCCGAAATCGTCGCGGGCGCGATCTGCCTCGAAAAAGCGGGTGTTCTCTACGGACGCTACTGGGGATGCTTCCGCGACGTCCGCTTCCTCCACTTCGAGGTCTGCTACTACGCCGGAATCGAGTATGCGATCGAGCGCGGACTCACCCGCTTCGAGCCGGGCGCCGGGGGCGAATACAAATGGCTGCGCGGCTTCGACCCTGCCCTCACCCGCAGCATGCATTACGTCGCGCATCCGGGCCTGCGCAAAGCGATCGCGGATTTCCTGAAGCGCGAACGCCGCGAGGTCCAGGGATGGATCGATGCGGGCAGTGAGCGCTCGCAGCTCAAACCTCCTCCGCCGAGCGACGAGGAGCAGCAGTAAAACGCACGAGGTATTCGCGATGGAAACCAAAGTCGATGAAATAGCCGATCGCATTTACCGCTTCGCCACCTTCATTCCCGGCGTCGCCGGCGTCGGCCTGACGTTCAATCAGTTCCTGATCGACGCCGACCAGCCTCTTCTCTTCCATTGCGGTCAGCGCGCGCTGTTCCCGTCGGTGTCCGCGGCGGCGTCACGAGTTATCGATCTGCAACGTCTGCGCTGGATCACCTTCAGCCACGTCGAATCCGACGAATGCGGTTCGATGAACGAGTGGCTCACAGCGGCTCCGATGGCCACCGCCGCGCATGGCCGCGTCGGTTGCAATATCTGGCTGAACGACAGCGCAATGCGTCCGCCGCGAGCGCTGGCCGACGGCGAACAACTCGACCTGGGCGGCAAGATCGTGCGCCGGATCGATACTCCTCATCTGCCGCACTGCTGGGACGCGGGTCTGATATTCGAGGAAACCACCCGCACGCTGTTTACCAGCGATCTGTTCACCCAACTCGGCGATTCTGTGGCGGTAACCGATCGCGATATCGCGGCTCCCGCGGTCGAGGTCGAGAAGATTCTGCCATTCACGAGCCTCACGCCCGGCGCGGCCCCGACGGTGCGCAAACTCGCAGCACTGGCGCCGCGTACGCTTGCGATCATGCACGGCTCGTCGTTCTCGGGCGACGGCGCCGCGATGCTCTCGCGATTGGCGGACCACTACGCGCAGCAATTGCGCGCAGCGACCGCTGAATAGCCGGCACGGCCGGCTCAGCGTTCAGTTCTCGGTTGGCTCGGTAGGAAAGGGCAGCGTGGGGGTCTCGTCCACCTGGCGGGGAATCTTGTCGATCGGATTCAGCTGGAGTTCCTTGTCGCTCGTGATCCCGAGCTCCTTGAAGCGGCGCGCGGCCGGCGCAACCCGCGTCTCGAACGAACCCACCGCTTTGTTGAAGGCGTCGATCGAACGGCCGAGATGGGTCCCGACGTTGTCGAGGAATTCGACCACCGTCGCCAGACGTTCATAAAGATCGCGTCCGCTGATCCTTATGCGGTCCGCGTTCTCGGCCGTCTCCTGCTGCATCCATCCGTATGCGACGGCGCGAAGCAGCGCGATGAGGGTGGTCGGCGTCGCGAGGATCACGCGATCTCTTCCCGCTTCGATCAGAGAAGGATCCTGCTCGAGCGCGGCGCTGAAAAATGTCTCGCCCGGCAGAAACATCACCACGAACTGCGGCGCCGGCTGGAACTGCTCCCAATAGGCCTTGGCTTCGAGCTTCGCCATGTGGTCGCGAACCTGACGCGCGTGTTCCTTTAGCTTGGCGGTGCGCAGCTCGTCCGTGGGAGCTTCGAGCGCGTCGAGGTATGCCTGCAGCGGTGTCTTTGCGTCAACAATAATGCTTCGAGATCCGGGCAGCTGCACGCGCAGGTCGGGACGCAGCCGTCCGTTGTCGGTATCGACACTTTCCTGCTGAAAGAAATCGCATCGCTCGAGCATCCCGGCTAATTCCACCACGCGCTTGAGCTGAATCTCGCCCCATCGGCCGCGCACCTGCGGAGCCCGCAGTGCTTTCACCAGATTCGCCGTCTCCGAGCGCAGTTCGGTTTGCGTGCTGATGAGCGACTTCACCTGATTGCCGAGTTCGCCATACGCGAAGCTGCGCGCCTTTTCGAGCGCCTGGATCTGCGAGTTCATCGCCGCCAGCGACTCGCCAAGCGGCTTCACCAGCGTCTCGATCTCTTTCTTGCGCGCTTCGACATCGCTGGTCGCCGCGGAGTTGACCGCGCCAAGTCGTTCCGTCGCCAACCGCAGAAATCCTTCGCTGCTCCGACGCAGAGCCTCCGCCGCCAACGCCTCGAAGGTGTCGCTGAGCTTGATCTTTGCCTCGTCGAGCAGGCCGCGTTCCTGCGCAACTCTTTCCCTGGCGTTGCGGAGCTCGGTCTCCGCTTCCATTTTCTCATCGCGCGCCGCCGCAAGATGTTCGCGCAGCTCTTGGATCTCGCCCGCGAGCGATTCGCGCGACTTGCGCTCCTGCTCGGCGTTCGCGAGTGCCGCCGCCGTGCCGGACCGGCTGATCAGCCATCCGACAAGTGTGCCGATCGCGAGGGCGGCAAGCAGTGCGATGCTTTCTTCCATGGCAGAAGATTCTAAACTTGTCGCCGCCCGAGCGAAACGCACCCCAAAGGCGGCCCCGACAACGGCTGCGCGATGCGTCCGCGCGGTGCGCCTGCTATTGTGTGCGCGATTCGGACCGCGCCCGGAGCCATCTGTTGAAAGATCTTCTCAAGCAAGGCTCGATCGTGATTGTGCTCGGCACCGGCGGAGTCGGAAAGACCACGGTCGCCGCGGCGCTGGGGATTGCGGGCGCGCAGGCGAACCTCGAGTGCGCTCTGATCACCGTCGATCCCGCGCGCCGGCTGCGCGATGCGCTAGGGGTGGCTAAGCTTGGCGGTAGTCCCACGCGCCTCTCTCCGCGCCATCTGCGCAGCGCCGGTCTCGATCCGGAGCTGCCGCTCTCCGCGATGATGCTGGACGCGAAAGGCGTATGGGACGGAATCGTCGAGCGCTTCGCCTCCGATCCCGCGGCGCGCAAACGGATCCTGGACAATCCGTTTTACCAGAGCCTGTCGGCGGAGTTCGCCGGAGCGGAGGCCTTCGCCGCCTTGCAGCAGCTTTACGATCTCCACCAGAGCGGCGACTTCGCGCTCGAGATTGTCGATACTCCTCCGGCCGCGCACGCCTTCGAGTTCCTGGAGGCGCCCGCGCGCTTCACCCGCCTGCTTGATTCGCGCACCGCGCGTTGGCTGTTCACGCCCTCACTTTCGGCGGGATGGCTGGCGGTCAAGGTCGCGAGCAACGCGGCGCGCTTCGTGATGCGCGAGCTCGAGCGTTTCGCCGGCGGCAACGTGCTTTCGACCATCGCCGAGTTCTTCGCCGCCGCCTCGGAGACGATTGACGCGGTGGTGGATCGGCTGCGCAAGACCGAGGCGCTGATGCGCTCGCCGGCGGTGCGATTCGTGATGGTGACGACGGCCGAGGAGGATCGGATGCGCCAGGCACGCGATCTGATCGGCGAGATGAAGCGCGAAAAACTGCACCTCTCCGCGATCGTGATCAACCGGTTTCTCGACGAACGTTGCTGGCGGGAGGCGGCCCAAAATCCGCGCTACGCGCTCGCGCATCTGGAGGCGATTGCGCGCCTGTCGGCCGCATCCGCGAATCGCCCAGGATGCGTAGCGCTCGCGCGGGATTTGGCGCAGTACCGTGTCCGGACTCTCGCGCAGATCAAGAGGGTTACACAGTTCGCGCGCGAGCTACCGGCGGAAGTTGAGCTTTCCGTCGCGCCCGAGCTTGAGGTCGGCGTTCCCGACCTGCGCGCGCTCGCGCTGGTCGCCGGCTATGTCACCGGCGGCACGAAAATTTTGCGCGCGCTCGAGGCCGCGGCGAAATCGGTAAGCGAGGAATAGAACCGGAGTGAGTCTGTAAGCCGGGTTCTGTACCCTTGCGGGCGGCGATCATTCCTCTAGGCGCCCGGTTGCCCGTGCGCTCGTGCGACCATACCCGAGGGCTATGAGCGGGCCGCTCACCCTCCTATTTGGTCTTGCTCCGGATGGGGTTTGGCATGCGCGCGCGATCACTCGCGCGCCGGTGGGCTCTTACCCCGCCATTTCACCCTTGCCCTTTCGGGCGGTCTGTTTTCTGTGCCACTTTCCGCGGATCGCTCCGCGCCGCCGTTAGCGGCCATCCTGCCCTATGGAGCCCGGACTTTCCTCTCCCCTCGCGGAGAGCGATCGCCCGACTCACTCCGGCGGCGTGATTTTAGCAGCGCGTCACGCACCAGTCGCCTCGCGCGATATCAGGCGTCGGGCGGCGCGGCCGGAGCCTCATAGAACAGGATTCGCTGGCAGTTGGGACAGGAATAAATTTGGACCTGCGTCAGCTTCTGGATCTCGTTGTAAAGCTGCGGCGGGAGCAGACGCTGGCATCCGCTGCACTTGCCGTCTTTCGCCAGCGGCTTCACCATCGCGACCGCAAGACCCGCGCGCCGCGCAAACAGCATCGTGTAGCGCGACAGCAGCGCGGGAGTGACCGCCCCAGCGGCTTTGTCGCGCTCGCCGCGCTGCGCGCTGATCGAGGTCTTCAGCTCCTCGACCCGGTCGGCAATTTCTTTTTCCGCCGCGGCCAGCTCGGTGCGCCCGCTCGCGACGATCTCGCCCAGTTCCTTGATTCGCGCCGCACGCGATCCCACCGCTTCGTTCAACGCCAGCAGATCGGCTTCCATCTTCTGGTTAGCTTCCTTGAGCGAATCCACCTCGTGCGTGACCGCCTGCAGTTCCTTGTCGGTACGGACGATGTTCAGGCGCATCCGCTTGTTGCGAATTCGCGCCTCGCCTTCGGCCAGTTCCTTTTCCAGGCGCTTGCGTCCGGCGGCAACCTGCTGATCTTCCTCGGTAAGGCGTTGAAGTTCAGCCTGGTTCTTTTCGCTTTCGGTGCGCAGTTGTTCGACCCGTCCGGCGACTTCCGCCAGCGACTGTTCGAGTTCGTGCAGCTGGCGGTCGAGGACCTGCAAGCCCATCAGCCGCGCTATCTCTTCGCGCAATTCGTCCTCCAATGCGCGGGCGCGAGTGCTCGCGCATGCGCGTTCAGCGTTGACAATGAATCCATCGGCATCGGTAATGAGATGGGCCCACCAGGATTTGAACCTGGGACCAGCCGGTTATGAGCCGGCAGCTCTGAACCTGGCTGAGCTATGGGCCCTTGAAAATGCATTGAGCGACCCTTGATGCTACCAATTCGCGGCGAAGGTTTTAAGTGGTGCGCGCAAGGTTGGTTTATGCCTCCGGCCATTGCTTCATCGCCGGGTTTCGGATTCCCGCCTGAGCGAAATCACTGCTTGCGCCGCCGCTGCCGCCCGATCGTCGCCCTCGCGCGGGTCCAGCGAGTCTGACGACGCGCGCGCGCTGCGCGTGAGCGAATCGACTTCGCGCCCGCGCCGCCGGCGAGCAAGCGCCGTCAGGTAGTCACCGGCGAGAGCACGCGCCTGATCGCCGTTCTCGATAAAATCCCCCAGCGCCAGCGCAGCGATCGCGGATTGCTGCTCCGGGGTCAGCCGCTCCGCCGCCCATCCGACCAGCGCCTGATGCGGCTCGTCGCGCGTGCATACTTCCATCAGGGCCTGGGCAAGATCGGGATTCGTATAGTTCCGCTCGGGCCCGGCGACCGCGATCTCCGCACGGAGCTGCGGATGCAGCAGTGCGATCGCGACCAATCCAATCTCCGCGCGGCTGCCCGCGTCCGCCGCCGGCAACGCCCGCCCGTTCGCGGCCGGACGTGAAATCGGCGCGCGCGGCGAAGCCGCCGTCGGGCGGCGCGCCTCTCGCCGCAGCAGCTCTTCGCCGACGCCCAGCAGTGGAGCGGCTTTTCGCGCGAGCATGTCGAACTCGAAATTATTTGTGACCATCCTGAGCACGGCTGCCACCCTCTCCGCCGCCTGCGCACGTGCGGCGAGTGAGCGGCCAGCCTCTTCGGCCTGCGCCTGAAGAAAATAATCGATCAGCAGCTCCGCCGAATCGGCCAGCCGCGCGAAACTCTCGGCGCCCTGTTCGCGGATGAAGGTGTCGGGATCGAATCCGGCGGGAACGAAAATTCCGCGGCCGAGCAAACCCGCTTGCAAAAAAATCTCAAGCGCCCGCACCGACGCCTTACGCCCCGCGCTGTCGCCGTCGAAGCACGCGAGCACGTTGCGCGTGTGCCGGCTGAGCATCCGCAACTGCTCGACGGTCAGCGCCGTGCCGCATCCCGCCACCACTTCTTTAAACCCGGACTGCGCGAGCATGATCGCGTCAACATAACCCTCGACCAGGATCGCGCGATCCTTCGCCGTGATCGCCTGGCGCGCTTCGTACAATCCATAAAGCGTGCGGGTCTTCGAGTACAGCGGCGACTCCGGTGAGTTCAGATATTTCGGCTGCCTGTCGTCCAGCACCCTGCCGCCGAATGCGGCCACGCGCCCCTGCACGTCGCGAATCGGAAACATCACGCGCGCCCGGAACATATCGTGGGTGCCGGCCGGATCGCGCTTGAGCAGGCCAAGCTTGAGGCCGCTGTCGGCGAGCCCGCGCTTCTCCAGGGCGCGGGCGAGCCACACGGGCTCGGCGGGAGCGAACCCGACCTTGAATGCGCGCGCGGTTGCGGCGGTGATTCCGCGCGCTTCCAGATACGCACGAGAGCGCGCGCCCTCTTCGCTCTTCCACAGCGCGCGTTCAAAAAAATCCGCGGCGAACTGATTGGCGCGATAGAGCCCGTCGCGCTCCGAGACGCTCGGACCGCCTGCGTTCTCGCTCTCGGGAATCTCGATTCCATACCGATACGCGACCTGGCGCACCGCTTCCGGAAACGTGAGCCCCTCCATCTTCATGATGAAGTTGAAGACCGTGCCCCCGGCGCCGCATCCGAAGCAGTGAAAAAATCCGCGCTCGGCGTTGACCGAAAACGATGGCGTCTTTTCCTGATGGAACGGGCACAGACCAGTGAAGTTGCGTCCGGCGCGGCGCAAGCGGACGTGCGCGCCGACAATCTCGACGATATCGGCGCGCGTGCGAACTTCCTCGATCTTGTCCTCGCCGATTCTTCCCATCAGGCGCCCAGCACCGACCGCATCCGGTCGGGATAGTTGGTCATGATTCCGTCCACGCCCGCTTCGATAAGCATGCGCATCGCCTCGGGCACATCGACGGTCCACACCAGGACCTTGAACCCGCGTTCGTGAGCGGCGGCGCAAAACTCCGGCGTCGCCAGGTCATACCGCGGATTCACCGCGTATGCGTTCATCCGCGTTGCCGCTTCGAGCATCCGCTCCGTCTTCTTTTCCGCCAGCACTCCCGCGCGGATCTCCGGCGCGAGCGTACGCATCGCCTCGAGCGCGCTCCAATCGAAGCTCGAAACCATCGAAGATTCGGTAGCATTGCACTTGCGCATGATCTCGGCGACCTGCGGCTCGAGTCCGGCAATTTTCAGCTCGACGTTCAGGCCGCAGCGTCCCGCCATCGCCGCGAAAACCTCTTCGAGAGTGGGAATCCGCTCGCCCCGGCCGGCGTCCAGGGACTTGAGTTCCGCAAGCGTCAGATCGGCGACCGCGCCACATCCGTTGGTGGTTCGATCGATGGTATCGTCGTGAATCACGACCACCGCGCCGTCGCGGCTTAGCTGCACGTCAAGCTCGCACAGGTCCGCGCCCGCATCGCAGGCGCCGCGAAATGCGGCGAGCGTGTTTTCCGGAAATGCCTTGCTGGCGCCGCGATGTCCGATATTCAGCACCCGCGCGCTCATCGTGTGAGTCCTGCAATTGCCATCTGATAGAAGAATCTTACGCAGTCTCGCGGAGGATCGGCAATCGCCGCGGCGGCGTATCTCCACAGCCCGCAATCCCATCGCGGCTCGATCTCGCGTAAAATCACCTGCGGTTCCGATGACTCAGGCCAAATCCATCGCTCGAGCATACACCAAGGCGGCGTTTCGCACTCCGGCCGCGATGGCCGACGAAGCTGCCGGATTCCTGGTCGCCAATGGCGCGCTCGGATGCGCCGTCGCGGAGATGGCGCGGCCAAACCAGCGGCCCCGCGCGATCGTCACGCTCGAGGCTTTCTTCACTCGCCTTGCGGCGCGCGAACTTACGCGGCTGCGGATCGCGATGCGCCAAGCCGGTATGCTTGCGGCCGGTGAACGCGCAATTCCACCGCACACGATCATCGATCCGGGATGGGCCACGATGTGGCAGCATCGCTTTCGTCCCTTCCGTATCGGACGGAGGTTTTTGATTGTGCCGCCATGGGAACACGCGTCCGAGCCGCGCCGCACGAGTATCGTGATCAAACCTGCCCGCGCATTCGGCACAGGGCATCATCCCTCCACCGCCGGAGCATTACGCGCAATCGAAGAGATAACCTCCGCCTGCGGCGCAATTCGCAGCGCCCTCGACGTCGGCACTGGATCGGGTCTGCTGGCAATCGCGCTCCGGATGCACGGAGCAGCGCGCGTCGTCGCGATCGATATCGACGCCGACGCGCTCGAGAACGCGCGCGACAATGCCGATTTGAACGGCGTCGGCGGCGCGATCCGCTTTTCGGCAATTCCGCTGCGCTCGGTGCGCGGACGCTTCGACCTGGTGATCGCGAATATCCTGGCGGGCGTGCTAATCGAGATGGCGCCCGAGCTTGTGCGCAGACTCGCGCCCCGCGGACAGCTGGTGCTCGGAGGAATTCTCGCCAGCGAATCGTGCAGCGTGATTGGCGCATACCGCAAGCTGGTGCGGCCGGTGTCTGCGACCCGCAGCCGCGGATGGGCAACACTGAGGTTCGCGCGATGAAGACTACGCCCCGCTTCGCAATCGAAGCTCCGCCCGGTGCCGACGGCAGCGTCCGCGTGGCGGAGACCGAGGCGCATCATATGCGCGATGTGATGCGGATCAGGCCCGGCGAAACGATCACGCTGATCGACCCGAATGGATCGGAATATTCCGCGAGCCTCGAACGCTACTCTCGCACCGGCGCGGAGTTGCGGGTCCTCGCGACACGGCAGGTCCAGCCGCGCGCCCGGTTGATCCTGGCGCAGGCGATCATCAAGGGGCCGCGGATGGATTTTGTCGTCGAAAAGGCGGCTGAGCTCGGTGCGACCGAATTGTGGCCGGTCATTTGCGCGCGCGGACTGGTGCGCGCGCCCGGCGCCGAACGCCTCTCGCGATGGAACAGGCTTGCTCTCGCCGCCTCGAAGCAGAGCATGCTCGCACCGCCGATGCGGGTGCGCGAGGCGATCGATTTCCGCCGCTTGATTCGTGACGCGCCGCGCGAAACGCTCAGGTTAATCTGCTCGGCAGGCGCGGAGGCGATTGGCGCGATTCTCGAGCGCGCGAAGCCCGGCGCTGTCCTGATCGCGATCGGCCCCGAGGGCGATTTCGATTCGAACGAACTCGCGCAGGCGTCCGAGGCCGGGTTCCTCGCCGCGGGACTCGGACCGGCGCGGCTGCGGAGCGAAACCGCGGCGCTGGCCGCACTCGCGATCGCGGGGCAATTCCACGCGCGCGAGGTATAGTGGATCATCACGGAGGAGAGTCACGCGTGCCGCACAAGTTCGCGTTCATAATGGATCCGCTCGAGAACGTTCTGGTCGATAAGGACACGACGTTCGTCTTTATGCTCGAGGCGCTGCGGCGCGGGCATGAGATTTACTTCCTTGGCCTGCGCGATGTTTATGCTCGCGGGCCTCAAGTCATGATGCGCGCGCGGCGCTGCGAGGTGATGCGCGCGACGCCGCACTTTCGCTTTCTCGACGAAGGCTCCGACTACGCGATCGAACATTTCGCGGCGGTCTGGATGCGCAAAGATCCACCCGCCGACGCGAACTACCTCTACGCTACGATGCTGCTGGGATTGGCCGATCCACGCCGCACCTTCGTACTCAACCACCCGTCGGGGTTGCGCGAAGCGAACGAGAAGCTATACGCGCTCAACTTCCCCGGCGCGATTCCACCCACGCTCGTGACCTATGAATTGACGAGGCTGCGTAAATTCATGGCTGAACAGGGCGGCGAGATGATCGTCAAGCCGCTCGACGGGCATGGCGGCCAAGGCGTGTTTTTCGTGCATACCGCCGATCGCAATCTGGGCGCGATTGTAGAATCGATCACACATTTCGAAACTCGGCCGATCATGGCGCAGCGCTACCTGCCCGAGGTCCGCGCCGGCGACAAACGTCTCATCGTGCTCGACGGCGAGCCGCTCGGCGCGACGCTGAGGGTTCCGCGCGCTGACGAGCATCGCGGCAATATCCACGTCGGCGGCACCTGCGTGAAGGCGCCGATCACGGCGCGCGATCGGGAAATCTGCGCGATGCTGAAGCCGCGGCTGGTGCGCGACGGCTTGTACTTCGTCGGGCTGGATATAATCGGCGACTATCTGACCGAGGTGAACGTCACCAGTCCGACCGGCGTGCAGGAAATTGATCGCCTCGACGGCGTGAGCCTGGAAGCAAAGGTGCTCGATTTCGTCGAAGCGCGATGCGCCCAACTATCGCGCTAGCGCGAGCTCGGCGGCATCCCGATGGTTGCATGCGCGGCAGAGGACCGGTACGAATGATCGTTCGAGATTAGCGCGAAACGGTGGGCAGGTAGCTCAGTCGGTAGAGCAGAAGACTGAAAATCTTCGTGTCGAGTGTTCGATTCACTCCCTGCCCACCAAATTCCGTCTTTGAACAATTGTTACTTGGAACCGTGCGCGGTGCCGAAGTAGTCGCCGCCGTGGACGTGATGGTCGGTGGGCGCGCCCCATTGGATGTCGTGATCCATACGCTGCATCGGCGGAACATGCTTCGAGCACTGCACGTAGGCCTCTGCGACTGAGACCATCACCCATCGTTCGAGATGCCCGCCGTCGCTCTCGATGATGTCTTTCAGGACCGCGTCTCCGAGAACCGCTTCTTCGGCCGGATGATCTTTCAAAAATTTCAGAAACTCGTCGTTCTCGACGATTTGCGCGCCGCCGTTGATATGCAGACCGATCTGATCGGAGAAATCGACGAACAGCAGTCCCACGTGCGGATTCTCCGAGATATTTCCCAGGCTCGCCATCACGCTGTTGCCGCGGTACTCCGGATACGCGATCGTCCGTTCGTCGAGCACTTTGACGAATCCCGGATGCCCCGCGCGAAAGCTCGAGTCGGCCGCTCCCTTCGCATCCGAGGTCGCCACGAACATTATTTCCTGACGAGCGAGAAACGCCCGCATCGCGGGATTGAGATAGTTAATCACCTGATGCTTATAGAATGCGATCGCGTGGGTCGTCTTGCCGTATTTTTCCTGCAGGCGATGCTCTCCGACGGATCCCGGTAATGCGTCGCCACTCGTGGTGGTCACTTCCACTCGTTCGTCAATCCGAATGATCAGTTCTTTATCAGCCATCGTCTCCCCCTCTCGTGAGTTCCACCTTATCTCGACAGCCTCAATTCGATCAGGTCGTGGGGCCGAAGGTGATCTGATAGGAAAAATTGTTGGCGCCCCCCAGGAACACCTTTGGGCGCTGCGAATCCGGATCGGTGAGCTGCACCGGACCAAATTTCATGATCGATCCGGTAGTATAGTTCGCAACCCACATATCGCCACTGACATCGAACGCCAGTCCCCACGCGCCATTCAGAATGTTGTTGGGGCTGGTGATGACAATCGCCGGCGCGGGATTGGTTATGGAAGCAAGGTCGGCTTTTGAATATTCGACCACCGTCGAATTATCGTAGTTCGTGACCCACAGATTCTTCTTGTGATCGAAAGCCAGCTCTCCCGGCGCGGCAAGCCCATCGCTAATCACGCGGGGCACCTGGTTTCCACCCGCCGCGAGCTGTTCCGGAGTAAATTCGAAGACCGCGCTCGCGCCCTCATCCGAGACCCACAGATCGCCCGCTTTGTCGAAAGCGACAAACTGCGGCGAGTTGAAATTTGCGCTCGCGGTGAGCGTGATCGCGGGCGTCAGATTGGCGCTCCCCGCCTGCAACTGCGCCGCGCTGAGTTCGTAGATCGCCCCGGATGCGTCCGCGATCCACAGGTTGCCGGCGGAGTCGAAATTGCTCCCCACCAGAAACTGGAACGACGAACTGGTTATTGTCACGGTGGGAGTTGGAGCGGATTTCTTCCCCAACTTATCGAGCTGCTTGGCCGTGATTTCCTGAACCTCAGTATTGCCGGCAGTGATCCACAGGTTGCCCTTGCGATCGAACGCGAGCCCAAGCGGATTTCTCAAAAGCGCAATCAAGTTCGGACGTGGCAGGCCGGTTTCTATGAGCTGCCGATGCTGAAACTGCTCGAGGTTGGCGGACGCGTTGTTGGCGACCCACAGTGACTGCCCCGCCCACGCCGGCGACACGGCGCCACACACAACCACGGCCAGCATCGCCGATGCGGCACACAAAAGCCTTCGCGCGGCGCTGCGCATCCGCGGAAAATCTCGAACCTGCATTCTCTTCTCCTCTGACACCGCACGCCGCGAATCAGAATTGCTCGCGCGCGGTATTGTCGAACCTTGATTTTCCCGAAACTGGAGACGAATGTCCACGTCATCCGGCGCGTGGTGATTGCAACCGCAGCGCCGGAGTTACGATGGATGCCCCGCGGCGCGGAGCGAGGCGATCGCTCCGCGCCACAGGTGGAGGTGAGTCAGCGCATCGCCCGTCCGGCGTGGCCGCCGCGGGCATGCGAAGTTACAAGCAATCCGCGCGCCAGCGCGATCCGCGCGTCCGGCGGTGAAGATCGCGGACTATTCAACCTGCAACATCGCGCCGCGCACGCCGGATGTATCAGCGCTACAACTGGATGTTGCAGATGCGCCAATCGCGCGGCCCAATTGATCAGTCGCGGATTTTCCGCTCCGCGATCGCTCCCGGCGGCAGACGTACAATATGCCGATGACGCCCGCGGCCGGCCGGAGCGTCGCCGGATACGCTGATGCGCCATTCGCGATCGTAATTCGAGACCACAAGCGCGGCTCCGTCCGGATCGACCAGCTCCAGGTCATGAAACCCGACCGGCGGAAGCCCGCCTTCGTCGGAAATCAATTCGACGCCCCCAGTTGGCGACGGCGCCACGAAATGGCACTTGAGCCCGCTGTAATAGACCATCGTCGGCAAGCTTATCCCTGCGAAATACAGTTCGCCGCCCACGCGCTCGCGCGCCAAATTACGCGCCCGTATCGCCATCATGTAGCTCGGGATACTGTGCTCGCGCTGAAGGCGGAAGCCGGCGTTGATTTTCGTCCATCGCGCGGGAGCCATAGCCGCGACTACGACGAGGCTCACTATTGCCGCGCATCGCGACCGCGTCCTCGCGGGACCGGCGGCGTTGAGAGCGGCGCCAAACGCGCTGCCTGCAAGCAGCGCGATCGGCATCAGCGCAGGCAGGATGTACCACGGCAGCCTGGTCTGCACCGCGAACGCCGCGGCGGCGGCGATCGCGAGCCACAGCACCCACACCGCGGCGTCCGGTGGAATCCGTCTGAGTGCGGCGCGAAGCCCGGTCCGCAGGCTGTCGATCCCGAGAACGGCGCCGGGAATCAGAACTGGCCACAGCCAGCCAACCTCGCGATAGAGCGTATCGATCGTGAATCCGAGATCGCGCTGATGATCCTCGAGGTGCGAAGTCACACGCGCAAGCGTTTCCTGCCCAACGAACACCGACCAGAAGGCCGAATGATTTGCTACCGCCGCATACAGATACCATGGAGACGCGACGATCGCTGCGCACGCGAAAAATATGGCAAGTCCCTGCACGCCAACCTCGCGATAGGCAGGAATCATCGCGACCGCGCCTATCGCGACTATCGCCGCGATTGCGCCCGCCAGGCCTTTGCTCAAGATCGCGAATCCGCACGCGGCGCCCGCCAGAATCATCCACGCCCGATGCGTCGGCGCCCGAATGATCGCCAGGACTGAGAGCGTCATGAAAAACAGCAGCGGAGCGTCGGTCGCAGCCTCGCGTCCACCGCGCGCGACGAAGAAATAAAACCCAAGCGGAGCGATCGCGGCGAAAATTCCCGCGCCACGACCGGCCGCAGCGCTGGCCGAGAAATACAACAGCACCATCGTCATGGTGCCGAGCAGCATCGATGGCAGCCGTGCCTCAATTTCACCTTCGCGAAGCGCCTTGAACGACAACGCGATCATCCAGAACAGCATCGGCGGTTTCTTGAAATACGGATCGCCGTTCCAGGTGAGGTTCAAGTAGTCGTGATTCTGGACCGCCTCATGCGCGACTTCGGCGTAGGTCGCCTCATCCCAATCGATCAGCGGCGCATCGCTCATGTGCACGCTCAGCGCAAGCAAGCCGATCGCGGCGATCAGCGCGATCTCGAGCCGATTCGTCGCAAGAAGTTTTCGCAGCGATTCGAGCATTTCTTCTTTGGATCGCGCGCGGGCGCGCGTGGACAGATGCATTGATTAAACGCGAAGTTCGCAGACACGTCCAACGCGACGCGGCTGCCATTTCCCGGATCGGCTCCGGTCTGGCGATCGAGGATTAAGTGGAATCAGGCGCGGGCTTCGATCATCGGAGCGCCGCAATGCGCGGGGCCTTCGGCGACGCCGCAGTCGGCGCCCATCCAGCAGACCAGCTTCTCGGCGCCGGCGACTTTTTCAAGATGCATCGGGCGTTTGCAATGTTTCGGCGTCTCGACTTCCGCGCCGCATTTGACGCACTTCATTTTTGCCGCCATCGCAGCACTCTCGCTTGCGCCCGCATGCGCGCGTCAGGCCTGCGACAACTTGGTGTTGCGCCCGATGATCACCTCGTCGATAAGCCCGTACGCAACCGCTTCCGCCGCGGACATGAAGTTGTCGCGGTCGGTGTCTTTTTCGATCTTCTTGACCGGCTGTCCGGTGTGCTTCGAGAGGATCTCGTTGAGCAGCTCGCGGATCCGCACCGTCTCCCGCGCCTGAATCTCGATATCCGCCGCCTGGCCCTCGAAGCCGCCATGGGGCTGATGAATCAGAATCCTGCTGTGGGGCAGCGCGTAGCGCTTGCCCTTGGTTCCCGCGGTCAGCAGCAGCGAACCCATGCTCGCCGCCTGCCCGACGCAGAGCGTCGAGACGGGAGGCTTCACGAACTGCATCGTATCGTAAATCGCCAGTCCCGCGGTGACCGAGCCGCCGGGCGAGTTGATGTACATATTTATCTCGCGTTCCGGATCGTCGGATTCGAGGAATAGAAGCTGCGCCGTCACCAGGTTCGCGAGATCGTCGGTGACTTGTCCGCCCAGAAAAACGATCCGGTCCTTCAGCAAGCGCGAATAGATATCGTACGAACGCTCGCCGCGGCCGGTCTGCTCGACAACATATGGAATTAGGATGCTCATGGCTGATTTACGCTACTCCGCCCGCGCCTTCGGGTCGAGCGATGGCGTGGCTTACCGGATTTCGATCCCGAGCAGCGCAATCACAAACATCGCCTGCGCCGCTTCGATCGTCACCCCACGTAATTGCTCCGGCTCGATTCTGAGTCCGTCGATCTTCGCGCCGCTGAGATCAATCTCGCGAAATTTCGCGCGGGTAAAATCCGCCCGGCTCAGATCGCAGCCGGCGAAAGAAACGAATTCCAGGTTCGCATCCTGGAAGTCAGCATCGCACAGGATACAGTCCTCGAACTTGACGCTCGTGAGCTTAGCCGAGCCGCAACGCAGAAAATCAGCCTTGCAACCCGCCACCACCACGTCGCGCACCTCCGCTTCGGACAGAATCAACCCGGTGAGTCGCGAACCGGTAATCTCGACGCGGCTGAGGCGCGCCTTGGTCCAATCGGAATTGGCGAGGGTTGATTTTTCCACGCGAGCATCGACTATCCGCAAGCGCACGAGCTTCGAGCCGTCCAGCGCAGCGCGCCTGATGACGCAGGTATCGAACACGACAGCACGCGCAGCGGCCGCGCTCAGCTGCGCGCCATCGATAATCCTGCGCTCGAAGCATTCGTCGCCGTGCAGACCCTCGACGGTGGCAGGCTCCATCGCGACACCGTCGAGGCATGGAGGCGCGATTGACCGGCGCTTGTCATTCTTGCCGGACTTCATCGCGCACCGTCAGGCAGCAGGAATCGAGGCGGCGGCTGCCCGAAGCCGCTCGACGGTGCGGCGCTTGCCGAGCACTCCGATCACCTCGTAGATACCGGGGCTCACGGTCCCGCCCGTGATCGCGACACGCACTGGCTGCGCGAGCTGGCCGAGCTTCATTTCATACTTGGCAAGCACCCCATCGAACACGCTTTGCACGGCCGCTTCAGTGAAATCACCGCTGAGCGCGTCGAGTTCACTCGCGAGCGCTGTCAGCGGCTCGAGAATTTCAGGCTTCAGGAACTTGGCGGCGGCCTTTGGATCGATCTCGATCTTGTCGTTCAGATAGAAGCTCGCGAAGTCGACCAGCTCGACCAGCGTTTTCGCCCGCTCGCGCAGCGTTGCCACCATCTTTTCAAGCCACGCGTCGTCGCCGGGGATCGTGATTCCTCGCTGCTCGATGAATGGCTTGACCTCGCGCGCCAGCTGCGCAACTGGCCGCGCCTTGAGGTAGTGAAAATTCAGCCACAAAAGCTTGTCGGTGTTGAATACCCCGGGCGATTTCCCGCACTCGGCGAAATCGAAATACTCGACGAGTTCGTCTTTCGAGAAAATTTCCTGGTCGCCATGCGACCATCCAAGCCGCGCCAGATAGTTCACCAGCGCCTCGGGAAAGTACCCCGCCTCGCGATACGCGCGCACCGACGTCGCAGCATGCCGCTTCGAGAGCGGAGCGCCGTCCGGCCCGGTGACCATCGGCAGATGCGCGAACGCGGGCGGAGTAAATCCCAGTGCCAGCGACATCTGGATCTGCCGGGGAGTATTCGGCACATGATCGTCGCCGCGAACGACGTGCGTGATTTTGAAATCGGCCTCGTCAATCACCGTGGCGAAGTTGTAGGTCGGGGCGCCGTCGGAGCGAAAGATAATCAGGTCGTCCAGTTCTGAGTTCTCGAACACAGTGCGTCCGCGCACCAGATCATCGAGGACCGTTTCACCCGCAAGCGGCGACGCGAACCGAATCGTATAGTTTCGTCCGGCGGCGCGATCCGGCAATTCGAGTTCCGGCGAAAATTCCAGGTTGCGGCATTTGCGGTCATAAGCAGGCTTGCGATGTTCTTTCTCCGCGACCTTGCGCTTCTCAGCCAGCTCCGCGGACGTGCAATAGCATGGATATGCCTTGCGCTCGCGCAACAACTGGCGCGCCGACTCACGATAACGCTCGGTACGGTTCGATTCGAAATAGCGCTCGTCCGGCGGGCCTTCGTCCCATTCGAGGCCGAGCCATTTGAGATCGGCCAGAATTTCGATGAGCGATTCCTGAGTCGAGCGTTCGCGATCGGTGTCGTCGATCCGCAGGATGAATTTCCCGTGATTGTGGCGCGCGTACAGGTACGCGAACAGTCCCGAACGGACGTTACCGATGTGCAGCGAGCCGGTCGGGCTCGGTGCGAAACGGGTGCGAACAGTCACAAGCTACTCCCATTCGATGGTGGCGGGCGGTTTGGAAGTGATGTCGTACACGACGCGATTGACGCCGCGAGTTTCGTTGGTGATTCGCGAGGACAGCCGCGCCAGAAATTCCGGGTCGAGCCGCGCCCAATCCGCCGTCATGCCATCAAGCGACTCGACCGCGCGAATTGCGATCACGCTTTCGTAGGTGCGCCCGTCGCCCATCACTCCGACAGTTTTAAGCGGCAGCAACACGGCGAAGCCCTGCCATAGACGGGCATTCAGGCCCGCGGCGGCGGTTTCTTCCATCACGATCGCGTCGGCGCGGCGCAATAGCTCGAGCCGCTCGCGCGTCACGTCGCCGACAATTCGCACCGCAAGTCCCGGACCTGGAAACGGCTCACGGTCCACGATCTCGGCCGCAAGTCCAAGCTCGCGCCCAACACCGCGTACTTCATCTTTGAACAGCAGGCGCAGCGGCTCGACCAGCTCGAGCTTCATCGATTCGGGCAATCCACCGACATTGTGATGGCTCTTGATGACCGCGGACGGCCCCTTGAACGAGACCGACTCGATCACGTCGGGATAGAGCGTGCCCTGGCCGAGAAACTTCGCACCGCCAATCGCGTTCGCCTCTTTGTCGAATACCTCGATAAACGTATGTCCGATAATCCGGCGCTTCTGTTCCGGATCCGTCACGCCCGCCAGCCGCTCGATAAATATTTTGGACGCATCGACGACCTTGAGCGCAATTCCGAGCTGGCGCGCGAAGACATTCTCCATCCGCTCGCGCTCGCCCGCGCGGGAAAGCCCGGTATCGACGAACACGCATACCAGGCGATCGCCGATCGCGCGATGAATCAGCGCCGCGGCGACCGACGAATCGACGCCGCCCGACAGTCCCATGATTACCTTATCCGCCGCGCCGACCTGCCCACGAATCTCCGCAAGCTTGGTCTCGACAATATTTGCGGTGGTCCAGTCGCCGGGCTCTCCGCAGATCTTGAGCACGAAG
>DATKSB010000167.1:0-3471 GCA_035531855.1 Binataceae bacterium (SeqCode) | reverse complement strand
CGGCTCGATTGTGGAATCGAGCGCGATTGTTTCTTTGGCGGGTTCGGTGGTGAAGATAGTTCGCAGGCCGGGCGTGCGCTCGCGCAGCTCGCGCGCGAGCGCGGCATGGTCGAAGCCGCGAAACCGCGGCGCGACCGCGATAGCAACCGGATTTGCCAGTGCGATCAGATGCTCCAGCTCGGCGCGTCTGAGCGCCGGCAGCGCCATCACCGCGACGGCGCCAATTTCCGCGCACGCGAGCATCAGCGTAACGAATTCGACCCGGTTTGGAAGCTGCACGATAATCCGGTCGCCGCGCTCCACGCCGCGGTTTTCAAGCAGCGCGGCAACGCCAGCCGCCTCGCGCAGCATCGCGGCGAAACCGAGCCTGCGCCTTGCGTCGGCGACGGCGATTGCGTTG
The DNA here is from genome assembly GCA_035531855.1 of Binataceae bacterium (SeqCode). GTDB lineage: Bacteria > Desulfobacterota > Binatia > Binatales > Binataceae > JBARDN01. The sequence continues at coordinate 3,071 of DATKSB010000167.1, read as the reverse complement.
GGCCGCTCGGCCGCATGGCGCCGCGCCGCCTCGCCGATCGCCTGCGCAAGAGTCTGTCGCCGCCAATAGCCCTCGCGCAGGTAGCGCTCAGCGGCTTCGGCCGGAAATGGAACCCATCCGTCAAGCATCAGCGCTTCCTAACGGCTCGCGATCGAGCCGGTGACCATCAGAAAGACCTCGTCGATAATCTTTGTGCGCTGATCGAAGTCGCGGGCGGGCTCGTACCAGGTGTAGAACCAGTTCATCGCGCCGAACAGGAGCGACGTGATGATGCGGCTTTGCTCGCGGTCGAGCGCGTGGCCGCGTTCCTCGGCGAGCTGATCGACGAGTTTACGGCACAGGCGCGAGTACTCGCGCTTGAGCCGCGCGATATCCGCCTGGTAGCGGCCGGTGAGTGAGTCCGCTTCGCGCACCAGCACTTTCATCTCGGCCAGATTGCTCATGTGATATTCGAGATGGCCGGCGATAAACTGGCGCATGCGGGCGTCGGCATCGGGCGTCGAACGCGCGGCCTGCTCGGCGCGGCGCAAAAGCTCTTCGAAGGCGCGGCGCGAAATCAGGTACAGGATTTCCTCTTTGTTGCGCAGGTAATAATAGATGCGCGGAAACGAGATTCGCGCGCGTCCGGCGATATCGCGAATCGACGCGAGGCCGAAGCTCTTCTCCGCGAATACCGCCGCGGCGGCGCGCAAGATGTGATCGATATTGGCGTCATAGCGTTCACCGGGCGCAAGTGCGCGCGGCGCCGATTTGATTCGCGCGACGCGCCGGACGGCGGGTTGAACGATGGCTTTCTTCAAACGAAATGCCTCCCGTCCAAGGTTTGCCCGCCCCGCGCACGAACGCAAGGGATCGCTGCCCGGATCACAGATAGCGGCGTCCGGCGGTAGGATCCGGTGCGAGAATTTCGAGCTTGGTCAAAAGATTGTTGACCTCGGCTTCGAACTCCGCGCGCATCTGTTCGTTGCTGCGGCGTCTGAGACCCATTTTCACGTAGTCGAATTGCCGCTTCGAACCCGACTTGCCGAACATGTCGAGCCCGGCCGGATACCATTTGGCGAGATGCTTGATCAGCAGCGCGCGGCCGCGTTCGCCTTCACGCTCGAGGTACCTGCGCATCAGCCGATAGCCGAAAGCCGCGTGACCAAGCTCTTCGCGATAAACCCGCTCTGCGATTTTGGCGAGAGGCTGATAGGAGCATCCCACCCACTCGTAGCCCATGTATGCGCCCTGGCGGTCGGCGAAAAAACTGAACAGGCCGTACTCGATCCAGTCCTCGGCGCGATCGCGCATCTCGAAGATGTAGATCGGCATCGGCGTTGACATGAACGCGTCATCGACCGTGACGCCGAGCTCGCCGAGCAGGCGCATCCAGTAGCTCGCGTGGCGAACCTCGTCGGACCAGAACGCGGCGTACTCCGCTTTGTCCTCGGCGGTGGGCGCAAGCGCGAGCGGTTTCATGAGAGTGCGCTCGGGCATCAGCATGTATTCGGATTCGATGCGCGATTGAATCGAGAGCATCCGGATGAGCAAGTCTTTGTACTCGACCGGCAGCGCGTCAGGGCCGTTGAATTTTACCTGTTCACTATGTTCGGTTTGGTTGTCCAAGAGCCTTGTTCCTCGCGCCGGTTTGTCTTACCAAAGCCTGTTCTGAACGCTAGTTCAGTAAACCACCGCAAGACGAAGCTGACAAGCGTCTATCCCGCCATCGTGAGGCCGCCGCTGATGCTCAGCACCTGGCCGGTGGCGTAGTCCGCATCCGCCGAAGCGAAGAACGCCACCGCCCCCGCGAGGTCTTCGGGCTTGCCGAGGCGGCGAAACGGAATTCCGCGCGCCATCGATTCGAGCACGCCCTCGCGTCCCGCCATCGCGTCGCGCAATAGCGCGGTGTCGGTCGGGCCGGGGCATACGACGTTGACATTGATCTGGTAGCGTGCGAGTTCACGTGCGAGGGTTTTCGAGAATCCGATAATCGCCGCCTTGCAGCCGGCATACACCGCCTCTCCGGTCGAGCCGACGCGGCCGGCGTCGGACGAAATCGAAACAATCTTGCCCGAGCCGCGCGCCTTCATCCGCGGCGCGATCGCGCGGCAACAATTCAGCGTGCCGCGATAATTGATGTCGATAATCTTGTCCCAGGTCTCGGGCATGCTCTCGATAAACGGTTCGAGCTTGTCCCATCCGGCGTTGTTCACCAGGATATCGATCGGTCCGAGTTCGCGCTCGACCCGGGCGGCGGCAGCCTCGGCGTCATCGAACTTCGTCACGTCGAGCTTCACGGCGATCGCTTTCGCGCCCAGCGCGCGCAAATCCGCGGCGGTGCGTTCGGCCGCTTCAGTCTGGATATCGGCGATCGCGACGGCGGCGCCTTCGTCAGCAAGACGCGTAACGATTGCGCGGCCGATTCCCTGCGCCGATCCAGTGACGAGCGCGATTTTTCCCGCGAGCCGTTGTGATCCCATCGCGAGCCCTCCGGCGCTAGCGCGCAACCCATCCGCCGTCGATTATGAAGGGCGCGCCGGTTGCGAAAGTCGCGTCGTCGCTGGCCAGGAACAGCGCGGTGCGCGCGATTTCGTCGGGCGTTCCGATTCGTCCGAGCAGCGACAAGCGGTTGTTGTCCTGCGCCGTGACGCCGCCTTCTTTGGAGACCCGCTTGACCATCGGCGTGTCGATCACTCCGGGGCAGATGCAGTTGGCGCGGATATTGTAGCGCGCGTATTCGAGCGCGGCGACGCGGGTCAGAGAGATCACGCCGGCTTTTGCCGCGCAGTACGCGGCTGCGCCTTTGATCGCGACGATTCCCGCGACCGAGGCGGTGTTGATGATCGAGCCGCCGCCGCGCTTTATCAGATGCGGCAAGGCATACTTCATTCCAAGCCACACGCCGCGCAGGTTGATCGCGATCACGCGGTCAAAGCCCTCTTCACTGAGCTGCGCCATGAAGCCGCCTTCGCCCTCGATGCCCGCGTTGTTGTAGTTGATGTCCAGGCCGCCGAAATGGCGCACAGTCTCGTCGGCCATCGCGCGCGCGTCTTCGGAATTCGAAACGTCGGCGCGCATCGCGAACGCCT
>DATKSB010000166.1:0-3940 GCA_035531855.1 Binataceae bacterium (SeqCode) | reverse complement strand
CGAGGACCAGATGAACGAAGCATTCCAGCAGGCTCTCAAGGCCGAAGACCTGGAGGCGATTCAGCATACCCGGCGCTTTCGCCGGGGATCTCTCTTTTCCGCCGCCATCCGTGTCGGTCTATCATGAGAGCCGACGGTATCCTCGGGTTGAGATACGCGCCGAGCCGCTCGAGAAGCGCGGCTGAGCTTGAGGTTCCGATCCTCAGAGTGATTCCGCGTATACGGTCGCCAAATTCCGCGCAACGCTGGAAATGATCGGCCGGGCACCCTATTCTCGCTCCGCAAATGGCTGCTCATGCGATAATTCTGGCGCTTAGCTTCGCAATCATCTTGCTTGGCTCGGAGCTCTTCACCAACGGCGTCGAATGGATGGGCAAGCGGCTCGATATTGCCGAAGCCGCCGTCGGAAGCCTGCTGGCCGCCGTCGGCACCGCGCTGCCCGAGACCTTTATCCCGGCGGTCGCGCTGCTGACGGGACGCAACTCGGCGGCTGCCCACGACGCGGTCGGGGTCGGCGCGATTATCGGCGCGCCGCTGATGCTCTCGACGGTCGCGCTGTTCGTGATGGGATGCGCGGCGCTCGGGTTTCGACGCCGGCGCGGGCGAATCGCGCTGCGAGTCGCGCGCGAGGACGGACGCCGCGACCTGTCTTTTTTCTTTCCGGTCTTTCTAACGGTGGTCGTCCTCGGCACGCTGCATCTGGGCGTGATTGGACGCCACTGCGCCGCCGTGGGGCTGCTTATCGTGTACGCGGGCTACTGCGTCGTGATGCTGCGGCTGAAGCGCGTCGAGGGCGGCGAGATCGAGCACGGACTGTATTTCGAATCGATCTTTCGCGGCGTCGGCGAGGATCCGCGTGGGTTCGTTATCGCGGCGCAGGTGCTGTTCGGCGTCGGCGCGATTCTGCTCGGCGCGGTCGAGTTCGTCGATCAGGTGATCCTGTTCTCGCAGCACGCGGGGCTTAACCCCGGCGTGCTGTCACTGATCTTGAGCCCGCTCGCGACCGAGCTGCCCGAGAAATACAACTCAGTGGTCTGGATTCGCCAGAGCAAAGACCATCTGGCGCTGGCGAATATTACCGGCGCGATGGTCTTTCAATCGTGCATCCCGGTCGCACTCGGTCTCGCCTTCACGCCTTGGATTCTGTCCGCGCCGGAGCTGCTCGCGGCGACGGTCGCGCTCGCGTCGGTGGCGATCCTGTTCATCAATTTGCGCGACTCAGAACTCGGCACTCCCACGCTGATGATCGGCGGGGCGGCGTACGCGATCTTTCTGGGCGGCCTGGCGTGGCTTGGGGTGCTGTGAGGAGGAAGAAGAGACCATCCACAGATTTCACGGATTAAGGATTTCCCGAACCAGTTGATCCGGCGCGCGGCGCGCCAACTAATCTGTGTTAATCTGTGTAATCTGTGGATTCTCCCTCCGCGATGAATCAGTACCAGGAAATCTCGCGCCAGTTTTACGAGAACCGGCTTCTGTTCGGCGATCCCACCGACGCCGGGATCGTCGCGCTCGAAATCGCGTCGCCGACTGAAATCGAAGTCTTCAAACGAATCGGCGGCAAGATCGTCCAGGAGCGCCGGCCGCTCGAACTTTTTGTCCTGCTCGATGATCTCGCGCATCTGCGCGGCTTCAGGCCCGCGGTTGATACGCGCGAGCTCGCCGGGGAGTTCCGCTACCGCTATCTCGTGAGGTTCAACTCGGGCGAAACGCTCGAGGACCTGAAGCGTCATCTGCGCAATGTCACCGGCGTCACCGCGAATACACCCGGCGCGCCCTACCTGGTCTTCGCCGATCCGGTCGAACAGCATCTGATGCTCTCCGGATCGACCTGCTTCATGGGGCTCGAACTGGGCGACCTGGTGCGGATGCAGATCGACATCGAGACCTACATCTCGAAGGGCTTCGAGTTTCCCTCCGCCGCGCGCGAGGGCGACCGCGTAGTCGCAATCTCAATCTCCGACTCGACCGGCTTCGAGCGCCTGCTGCGCGGCACCGAGATGGACGAGCGCGCGATGCTCGAAGAGCTGGTGCGCGTCGTGTCCGAGCGCGACCCCGACGTGATCGAGGGGCATAACCTGTTCCGCTTCGACCTCGAGTATTTAGAAACCCGCGCGCGGCGTCATCGCGTGAAGCTTGCGCTCGGACGCGGCGGCGGCTTGCTGCGCGCGCGGCCGTCGCGGTTGCAGATAGCGGAACGCTCGATCGCGTACCGGCGCTACGATATTCCCGGCCGCAATATTATCGACACCTGGATCCTCGCGCAGCATTACGATATCGCGAGCCGCGAGCTCGAAGGCTTCGGGCTCAAGCAGCTTGCGATTCATTTCGGCCTTGCGCGCAAGGACCGCGTTTATCTGGACGCCTCGCGCGTCAGCGAAATTTTCGACCGCGATCCCGAGCGCCTGTTCGAGTATGCGCTCGACGACGTGCGCGAAACCCGCGCGCTGGCCGAGGTGCTTTCGCCGAGTTACTTCGTGCAGGCCAAGATCTTTCCGTACTCGTACCAGAACGTTGTCCTGCGCGGGAATGCGACCCGGATCAACGCGCTCCTGATGCGCTCGTACCTGGCCGCCGGCCACTCGATTCCCGAGCCTCAGGATTCCAGCGCTGTGGCCGGCGGATACACCGAGATGCGCCGATGCGGCGTCGCGCGCGGGGTTGCGCACTGCGACGTGACCTCGCTGTATCCCTCGCTGATGCTCCAATATGGGCACGCGCCCGCCTCGGACCGGCTGGGCGTGTTCCTGAAGCTGCTCGGCGATTTGCGCGCGTTTCGAGTGCAGGCCAAAGGCCTGGCGCGCGAAAGCGAAGGCGTCGAGCGGCGCAACCTCGAGACGCTGCAGCAGACTTTCAAGATCCTGATCAATTCGTTTTATGGATATCTCGGCTTCGGCCTGGGCCATTTCAACGACTTCGCGCAAGCGGGCAACGTCACCCGCCGCGGGCGCGACCTAATCCAGAGCGCCGTGGCGCAACTCGAAGCGCAGGGCGCAGAGGTGATCGAAGTCGATACGGACGGGATTTACTTCGTGCCGCCGGCGTCGGCCGCAAGCACTGCCCAGGTCGAAGCGATCGTCGCGAACCTCGAGATTCCCGCCGGCATCAAGCTCGAAATCGACGGGCGCTACGCCGCGATGTTCTCCTACAAAATGAAGAACTACGTCCTGATGGACGCCGCGGGCGCGATGACGGTGCGCGGCTCGGGGCTCAAGTCGCGGGGGCTCGAGCGGTTTCAGCGCCGCTTCATGGAAGAAATTTTCGCGCTCTTGATGCATGATCGGCAGGCGGAAATTCCGAAGCTGTTCGACGATTGGCGCGCGCGCTTCGAGCGCCACCAGGTCAGTATCGCGGATTTCATGAAGACCGAAACGCTGCAGGATTCGCTCGAAAATTATCGCCAGAAACTTTCCGGAAACCGCAGAAATCTCGCGGCCGCATATGAACTCGCGCTCAAGGCCGAGCGGCCGTATCAGAGCGGCGACCAGATTTCATACTACGTAGTCGGCCGCACCGACCGCGTGAGAGTCGCCGAGGCGGCGAAGATGGCGTCGGAATACGACCCCGCCAATCCCGACGAAAACGTCGCCTATTATCAATCCAAGCTCGCCGACCTGTACGAGAAATTTCGCCCCTTCATTGAGCGCCCGGGCTTGTTCGTCCCCGAAGCCGAAGAAGAATCGGGCCAGCAGGAACTCTTCGCCGCGCCCGCAAAGTCCACCCGCCAGGACTCCGCCCAATAGCCAATCGCAACGGGAGTGCAGTTTGAGAATTGACGGCACGCGACGCTGAGTTGTCATTCCCGCGCGCGTGGCTGCCGCGCGCGAGGAATCCCGAACGAAGGGCCGTAGCATGTGATGTCGGCTCCGGAGCGCGGCCGCCTAGGGATTTCTCCCGGAGCCCGCCCTGAGCAACGCCGAATGGGTCGAAATGACGAATG
>DATKSB010000165.1:0-5786 GCA_035531855.1 Binataceae bacterium (SeqCode) | reverse complement strand
TTTCGTCCGGCGGCGCATTAGTACCAAGACGCCCGAGCGCCGCATGATCATGCTCAGGCACATTCGCCGCTCGCTGCTCCGAGGATCCGCGCTCGCTCTGGCGGTTCTCGCATACGGCTGTGCCGCGCAACAGGCTACTGTCGTGGAGGCGCCGCGTGTGCCGCCGACCGTGCACGCGTTGCCGTTTCAGGGGCGGTTGGTCGAGGGCGATCCGACCGAAATTCCGCAGGCGGTCGCCCTGTCGTTATCCGGGAATTCACAGGTTCAATTTTCATACCGCGAAGAGCTGACTCACGACGAGCATCACTATCCGCTTTGGCTGACGGCGCTTGCTCCGTCCACTTATTTCGGCGGCCCGCTCGGCAAATATGATGTTACCGCGTTCGCAACTCTGTCGATCTCAGACAGAAACACGGTAATCGGTTACTACACGGCCAAAGCGCTCGTTTCGCGATCCTATACTATCTATTCGGAGCCCACCCACGCGGAACTTGAGCGTGACGCGCGAACCGAGGTACGGGACAAGATCGACGCGGAACTGGCTTTCGACCGAAACCGCCTGGCGGGCGCTCTGGCTCAATCGAGAAGCTCCGCGATCGCTCCGGGGAATCAATGAATCATCGTTCCGCTATACTGCTGATAGTGTGCGGCGCGATCCTGGCGGCGACAGGATGCGCGGTTCAGGGCCAGCCATTCGAGAAAGCGGAATTTCCTCCGAACCACGCCGTCATCTATGTATATCGGCCATATAACTACGCGGGGTCGCTATTGCGGCCCGCTGTGACCTGCGGCGGCGAGAGCGCGAATATCGGGCCCGGAGGATATCATGCGTTCATCGTGCCGGCGGGCAAGGTCACGTGCGGCGTTGCGGGCAGTGAGAGTTTCGACCAGGTAGAAATCCTGGCCGAGCCGCGCAATTACTATATCAAAGAGGAATACGCATGGGGCATTCTGGACGGGCATCCGCATTTGAATCCAATTGATACGGATACCTCGCACGACGAGATCAAGAGCTGCGTCCTCGAGCCCTGAAAATGCATTCCGCTACGAGTTCTTTGCTCGGTTCGCGCGATAGGCAGTAATCAAAGCATTGGTCGAGCTATCGTGCTTCAACGCCGACCCGCTTTCGAGTTCGGGCACGATTTTCTGCGCGAGTACCTTGCCCAACTCCACTCCCCATTGATCGAACGAATCGATACTCCAGATCGTGCCCTGGGTGAATACGCTATGCTCGTATATTGCGACCAGTTTGCCGAGGATTTCGGGGGTCAGCTTCTCGGCAAGAATTGTGGTCGAGGGGCGATTGCCCTCGAACACGCGATGCGGCAGCAGCCAATCGGGAGTGCCTTCGGCTTTCACCTCTGCAACGGTTTTGCCGAACGCAAGCGCCTCGGCCTGCGCGAACACGTTGGCCATCAGCAGATCATGATGCCGTCCGAGCGGATTGAGCGTGCGATAGAACCCGATGAAGTCGCACGGGATGAGTTTCGTGCCCTGATGGATCAGTTGGTAAAACGAATGCTGCCCGTTGGTTCCGGGCTCGCCCCAGTAGATGGGGCCGGTCTGATAGGTCACCGTGGCGCCGTCGAGCGTGACGTGCTTGCCGTTCGATTCCATCGTGAGCTGCTGCAGATAGGCGGGAAAGCGCTTCAAATATTGCTCGTAGGGGAACACGCCGACGGTTTGCGCGTCGAAAAAATCGTTGTACCAGACCGCGAGCAGGCCCATCAGGGCCGGCAGATTCTTCTCGAATGGCGCGGTGCGAAAGTGTTCGTCGATCGCGTGAAACCCCGATAGCATCGCGAGGAAATTCTCCGGGCCGATGGCAATCATGGTCGAAAGCCCAATCGCCGAGTCCATCGAATAGCGTCCGCCTACCCAATCCCAGAAGCCGAACATGTTGGCAGTGTCGATTCCGAACTTCGCGACGCCCTCGGTGTTGGTCGAGACCGCGACGAAATGCTTCGCGATCGCTTTTTCGTCGCCGAGCGCGGCCACGCTCCAGTCGCGCGCACTGTGCGCGTTGGTCATCGTCTCGAGTGTGGTGAAAGTTTTGGACGAGATGATGAACAGGGTTTCGGCGGGGTCGAGGTCGTGCGTGGCCTCGGCGAAATCGGTACCATCAACGTTCGAGACAAAACGCATCGTGAGGTTGCGGTCGCTGTAGTGGCGCAGCGCCTCATACGCCATCACGGGGCCGAGGTCCGAGCCGCCGATACCGATATTGATCACGTTGCGGATGCGTTTGCCGGTATGCCCTTTCCACGCGCCGCTGCGCACCCGGTTCGAGAAATCGGACATCCGATCGAGGACCGCGTGAACCGCGGGCACCACGTTTTCGCCATCGACGACGATTGAAGCGCCGCGCGGCGCGCGCAACGCGACGTGCAGCACCGCGCGCTTTTCGGTCACGTTGATTTTCTCGCCCGAGAACATCGCGTCGATCCGAGCGCGCAACCCCGACTGCGAGGCGAGCGCGAGGAGCAGGCGGATAGTCTCGTCGGTGATGCGATGTTTGGAGTAGTCGGCGTGAAGGCCCGCGGCGTCGAGCGTGAACCGTTCAGCGCGCCCCGGATCATCCTTGAACATCGCGCGCAGATGGACTCCGCCGATTGTGCGGTAATGTTCGCCGAGCGCCTTCCACGCGGGGCGCTCGGTCAGCGGCGCGATTTTCGCGGGCGTGGCGGCGGTCGCCATCGCTTAGCTTGCCTTCTTGATCGCGGCGCTCTTGTCCGCGATGCAGGACAGCAGGTCGTCCCACGACTTCACGAACGACGCCGCGCCCTCTTTCTGAAGCTGTTCGGCAAGAGCGTCGATATCGATACCCACCTTGGTGAATTCAGCCAGCTCGCGTTCGGCGTCGCCGCCGTCGCGCGAAAGCATCGCGCCGACTTCGCCGTGATCCGCCATCGCGTGTAGAGTCTTTTCCGGTATCGTATCCACGGTATGCGGCGAAGCGAGAGCCTTGACGTAGAGTATATCCGACGATTTGGGATCCTTGGTGCCGGTGCTTGCCCACAGCAGGCGCTGAGCCCGCGCACCCGAGTTCGCGAGCCGCAGCCAGCGGTCGCTATCGAGCAGATCGCGATAAGCCTTGTAGATGCGTTTGCCGATCGCGATACCGAGGCGATCGCGCATCGCGGGCGGAACCTTTTGCGCGACCGCGACGTCCCATCGGCTGACGAATACCGACGCGACCGAGCCAACCAACGGATTGAGGCCGGCGGCGACGCGACGCTCGATTCCGCGCAGGTACGCCTCGGCGGCGGCGATATATTGCTCGCGCGAAAAGAGCAGCGTGACGTTGACCGAAACGCCGGCGAAGATTGCTTCCTCGATTGCGGGAACGCCCTCGCGCGTGCCGGGAATCTTGATGAATAAATTAGGGCGTGCCGCGCGCGCGAAAAGATCTTTGGCGGCTTTTACCGTGGTGGCGGTGTCGTACGCGAGTTTCGGCGAAACCTCCAGCGAGACCCATCCGTCCACACAATTGGTCTGGTCGTGAATCGGGCGGAACAGATCCGCCGCGCGAGTAAGGTCCTCGAGCGCAAGGTCGAAGAACAGTTCCTCGCCGTGGCGGCCGGCGGCGTTTTTCTGCGCGATACCGGCATCGTAGTCACCGCTGTTTTTGATCGCCTGATCGAAGATGGTCGGGTTAGAAGTGAGGCCGGTGACGGAAAGCTCGTCGATGTAGCGTTTGAGGCCGCCGCTGGTGAGCAGCGCGCGCGTGATATTATCGAGCCACAGGCTTTGGCCCGCGTCGTGAAGCTGTTTGGTCGCTTTCATACGATCTCCTGATCGATCATCTTCCTATATGATCATTCCCGCGGCGCGCACCTCGGGTCAATCGACGATCGCGGAATAAATTATGTTGCGCAACTGGCTGCGGAAGTTAAATGTTCCCGAGGGCATGAGTTGGGTCATGAAGATCACGACCAGGTCTTCCTTGGGATCGACCCAGAAGATGGTCGAGGCCGCGCCGCCCCAGTAGTAGTCGCCCTCGCCCAGCGCGCCATGCGCGACCTGCCCGAGCGTCATCGCGAAGCCAAGGCCGAAGCCCACGCCTTCGTACGCGGTCTCGGAAAAATCTCCGGTCGCCATCTGGGTCAGGTCCTTGCCGCCGGCCAGATGATTCTGGCGCATCAGATCGATCGTGCGCGAGCCGAGGATCCGCGCGCCGTCGAGCTCTCCGCCGCGCCGGAGCATCTCGCAGAAGCGAAAATAGTCCGCGGTCGTGCCGGTGAGTCCGCCGCCGCCGGAAAAGAAAGAGGGAGGTGTGAGATATGCGCTGCGTTCGGGATCGTCGATCAGCTTGAGGGTCTTGTCGGATTTGCGTTCGTAGTTCGCGGCAAAGCGGCCGGCGTTTTTGGGCGCGACCGAGAATGCGGTGTCGGCCATGCCAAGCGGATCGAAAATCGTATCCTGCAAGTATTGATCGAAACGCTTGCCGGAGATCGCTTCGACCAGGTAGCCGCACACGTCGGTTGAGAACGAGTACATCCAATGATCGCCGGGTGCGTAGCGCAACGGCACCTTCGCGAGCTTGTGCACGAAACTCGCGAGCGTCTCGCCCTCGCCGCGGCGCACTCCCGCCTCGCGATAGGCGCGATCCACCGGATGATTAGTCGCGCCGTAAGTCAGTCCGCCCTGATGGCTAAGCACGTGGCGCATCGTCATCGGACGCGCGGGCGCGGCAGTTTCCATCGCGGCGCCATCGCCGGAAATCCAGACCTTGTGATCGCGCCACTCCGGGATAAACCGCGAGACCGGATCATTCAGCTGGAAATGCCCCTGCTCGTAGAGGCTCATCAACGCGACCGAGGTGATCGGCTTCGACATCGAGTAGAGGCGGAAGATCGTGTCGTCGGCCATCGGCACCTTACGCTCGCGATCCGCCATGCCCATCGACTTGAAGTAAGCGACGTGGCCGTGGCGCGCGACCAGCGTCTGGCATCCGGCGATTTTCCCGGACCCGATATAGTTGCGGTCAAGATGATCAGTTATTCGGCCGAGCCGATCGGGCGCGAACCCTGCGCGTTTCGGTGAGGTTTCCATCACGACTCCTGTACCTGTAATCGATATTTTCGCGCACCTGGCCGGCGCGATGACGGCACAGCCGCGCTATCCGATGCGCTCGAGGGTAAACACAGGAATCTCGCGCTTCGCTTTTTGCCGATACTCATTGAACACCGGCATCTGCGCCGCTTGTGCGTTGTAAAGGCGTTCGCGCTCCGCGCCCGAGGTAACGCGGGCGCGAGCCTGGAACTTTTCAGTTCCGACTTCAACGGTGATGACGGAATTGGCCACCAGGTTGTGGTACCAATCGGGATTCTTGGGCGCACCCGCTTTGGAGGCGATAATGACGAGCCGATCGCCGTCGCGAGTATAGACCAGCGGAGTCGTGTAGGTCTTTCCGCTTTTTGCGCCCTTGGTCGTCAGCAGGATCATCGAAGCGCCCGCGAACGGACCGCCGACCTTGCCGCCGTTGGTGCGAAATTCCTCGATCACGCGCTGATTGAATTCGTTCATTTCCGCCATGATTCCTCCATGCTCGCACGCGGGCCGCGCGAGTCCACCTGCCAGAGTAGCAGACCGCGCGAAATCTCGGCTAGCGCGCTCGCTCAGGCCGCGGGCAGTTCGATTCGATAGGTTTCCGCGGCAGTGCGATGAAACATCCACGCCTTGTCGGCGGCGCTGAAGCCCGCCGCGATCTTCTTGAACGCGTTCCACAGCACACGGTACGAGCACGACACGCGGTCCACCGGAAAATTGCTCTCGAACATGCA
>DATKSB010000164.1:0-4903 GCA_035531855.1 Binataceae bacterium (SeqCode) | reverse complement strand
CGCGCAACCATCGCGCGATGCGTCGCGATCGATCCCATCACGTATCCGCCGCCGTGCAGATACAGGATCACCCTGTCCGCCGCCGCGCCCGGCGCCTCGACCCATTCGGCGGGTATTCCGGCCACATCGACGGGCGTGCAGGTCGCGTCGCGCGCGACGTGCTCGCTGATCTTCTCCATTCCGGCCCGCCGCTGCGCCGGGGTGGCATGCGGATTCATCGGTTGCGCCCTGACGATCTCGAGCACCTTCGCGAACATCTCGCTCGCCATCGGAAAATCCTCCTGCGCGGGCCTGCGGCCGCGTTTTCCTCTTATACACCACGGCGCCCGTCCGCCAAGAGCTTCGCGCGAAAAAAAGCCGCCGCCGGAGGGCTTGCTCCGGCGGCGCTGGAAGTTAAAGCATCACTTCCGATTTAGTGTTGCTCGTGGTAGTGCCGCATCGGATGATTCTGCCAGCCCGGATGCGCCTCGGTGCTCGCCAACGGATGCGCGTAACCCTGCCGATGCCATGCGTCGTGCCGCCACTCGTCGTTCATGAAGCGGTCCGGATGCGACCGCAGGTCGGCGCGAACTCCCGGGTGATTCTCGAAGTACTCGTGCAGTCCCGGATGGCTCGCCATGAACTGCGGATTGTCCACCAGCCCCGGATTCTGTCCGAGCTGATGCGCAACTTCCGGATGCTCGTCTAGGTAACCATTGTCGAAACGATTCACCTGCGGCGCACCGATTCCACTTCCGTACCCCTGTCCGTAGCCATGTCCATATCCTTGTCCGTAACCCGGCTGATGCCACGCGTCGTGCTTCCATTCGTCGTTCATGAAGCGGTCCGGATGCTGCCTGATGTCGGCGCGGACTCCCGGATGACTCTCGAAGTAGTCGCGCAGACCCGGATGGCTCGCCATGAACTGCGGATTGTCCACCAGCCCCGGATTGTGGCCAAGCTGGCTTGCGACTTCCGGATGCTCATCCAGATAGCCGTTGTCGAAACGATTTACCTGCTTCGCGCCGACGCCCGGGCCGTAGCCGCCGTTGTAGGGAACCTGCGCCATCGCCGCCGTCCCCATCGCTCCAACAAAAACCATCGCCGCGAAAGTTGTGATTGTCTTCTTCACTGCACGTCCTCCTGAGTTCCAAGTCGCTGAACTTTCATTTGATTTGGCGTTCATCGCTATTCGCCTGCTTCAGCAACTTGGACGCGGGCCATCAGGCATCCGTTTACAGTCATCCCCAGCACTCCAAAGAAATCCACGACGCATGAACCAGCACGCGGAAAAAGACCGACCTAACCCCTACCCCTTCCCGCACGGGAAGGGGATCAGGCGGAACTTGGCACGCAGAACGTTGCTGTTGGCGGGAGCCTCCAAGTCTCTCAACTCGCGGCACCGGTCCCCCTTCCCGTGCGAAGGGGCCAGGGGTTAGGTCGATTGCCGGTGAATCAACTCCAGCCCGGTCGCACCTATCTTTCATCCATCATGATGCGCGCTGCGCATGACAACTCACCACTCGGGCGGAAAATCGGCGAAAGCCCGAATACCAGCCAGCTAGTTGCCCCAATGTAAACGAATGTACATCTGGTTTCGTCCAACGGGCCGGTAAGGGTAGCATCGGCCACGCGGCCGAATAGCAATGTTCCCCAAGGGGACGCGGCCGGCCAAACCAGAAAGGCGGGACCGGTCGCTGTGGTGCAGTCCGATGAAGAACTTTGCAGGCTGGTTGCCGAGCACGATGCCGCGGCGTTCGAGGCTCTGCTCGACCGCCATCAGGCGCGCGCCTTCAGGCTCGCCTGCTCGATTCTCGGTAACGAGTCCGACGCGCACGACGTATCTCAGGATGCCTTCATCCGGCTGTACGAGTCCGCGGGCAAGTTTGACGGCCGCTCCAAATTTTCGACCTGGTTCTACCGGATCGTCGTCAACCTGTGCATCGATCACAAGCGGCGAAACAAATGGTGGCGCAAGATGGTCCCCTTCTCGACCCAGGACGACGACCTCGACTCGCCACCGGTCGATCCTCCGTCTCCCGACCCCGGGCCCGAAGCGATCGCGATCAGCGGCGATGCGGCCCGCCGCCTGCGTGTCGCGCTCGAAGGATTGTCGCCAACGCAAAAGGCCGCAGTGTTGCTTCAGAGCGAAGAGGGTCTCTCCAGCCGCGAGATCGCGGCGATACTCAAGTGCTCTGAGAGCACTGCGCGCGTGCATATTCATCGCGCCCTCGCGCATCTCAAGAAAACCATGCGGAAGAACGACTAAGGACGGATAAGGCGATGACCGAGCGACATCCAGAGACCGAAATCGCGCCCTATCTGCGCGGCGATTTGAGCGCCGGCGAGCGCGATCGCGTCGCCGCTCATCTGGCGGGATGCGCCCGATGCCGCGACGACGCCGACACATTCGCCGCCGCACTTGAGACGCTCGCGAGCGACATCGCGCAAATTGCCGAGCCCGACTGGAGCGCCTATCGCGCCGAGTTGCATCGCAAGATCGCCGCGCGCCGCGACCGTCCGCAAACTTCGCGCGGTGGATGGTGGTCGCCGCGAATCGCGTGGGCCTCGATGGCGACCGCCGGCGCAGCGGTCGCAGCGATCGTGCTGATCCTGACGCTCAGTCCGCGCACACGGATCGGAGCGCCGCCGGTGGAGCAGCTAGCGATGGCGGATGCGATCGGCGGCGCCGATATCGGCCTCCTCCGCGACTATCCCGTGGTCGAGCATCTGGACTTGCTTGAGAACTATGATGTGATCGAGCATCTGGATGAGTTCACGCCCACGGACACAACCAATGAAAAGCGGTCCTAGCCTGGCAAGCGCGATGTTACTCGCTTTGCTCATATCCACAGCCGCCGCGCCGGCGCGGGCGCAGAACGATCCGCCGCCGGATCTGCACATGCTGCTCAATCTCGATCTGTTCAAACCCAATCCCAACGCAGCCGCGCAAAATAGCGCCAACGGCGACGGCTCGATGCTCGAGCAGATCCAGACGCTGAACGCGCTCGGCTATCTCGGCCCAAATGGATCGGCACGCCCTAATGCCTACGCGCCGCCCCCGCCGCAGACCTTCGAACTACCTCCGGCATCTGGCGACCAGGAGACCGAGTGATGGCGGCCCGGCGGATAAATCTCATGCGACACTTTAGCTTTGCGGCGGCGATTCTCGGCCTCGCGATGCTGCTGTGCGCGTTCGCGCCGCATCGCGCCGATGCCCAGGGATTCGCGGCCGGGCAGCCGCACAACCCCGCCGAGCAGGCTCTCGTCTCGCAGCGCGCGGACCAATGGAACGCACTCACACCGGACGAGCGCGAACGGGTGCTGGAAAATTATCGGCAGTGGAAAACGATGTCGCCGGAGCAGCGCAATTCAGTCGAGCAGAACTTCCACCAGTTCCGCAGCCTGCCGCCCGACCAGCGCCAGCAGGTTCTGCGCGGGATGCGCCAGTGGCGCTCGCTGCCGCCTGAGCGGCGCGAGCAGTTGCGCCAATCATACAGCCACTTCAAGCAGCTTCCGCCCGATCGACGTCAGCAGATCATGCAGCGCTACCAGCATTTTCAGGCGCTGCCGCCGCGGCAGCGCGAGCATGTGATGGAAAATTACAAACGCTGGCAGGCGATGACTCCCGACCAGCGCTCCGAGGTCAGCCGCCGCTTTCGCTCGCATGAGCAGCAGAAGTTCGACCATCGCGAAGGCGAGCATCCCTTCAAACACAACTGACCAGCGCGCGCGGCTATCCTGAGCGTCAGATTGACGCGCAAGCCTATCCCCTGAAAGATTGTCGCAGGATCCGCACGATGAGCTCTTACGACGATTACAAGCGCCGCGTCCTCGAAATGAGCAAGCGCCTGTCCGTGTACGGCTACTTCGGCTCGCATTCGGGCAGCGCCGGAAATGTCTCGATCCTGATCGAGGGCGAAAACGCAATCGCAGTCACGCCGACGCGTTTGCCCTACAGCGCGATGACCGCCGATGATATCTGCATCGTCGATTTGGACTTGAAGCGAATCGAGGGCGAGCGCAAGCCGTCGATCGAAGCTCCAATGCACGTCGCCGCTTATCGCACGCGCGAGGACGTAAGCGCCGTGATCCATACGCATCAGTCGGGCGCGAGTGTATGCAGCGTGATCAACGCGCCGATCCCGCCGATGTTCGACGAGGTCACGCTCGCGATCGGCAGCCAGGTCGATCTGATTCCCTATGCGCTGTCGGGCTCGCGCGAACTGCATGACAACGTGACTCGTGCGCTGGCGAACCGATGCCACTGCTACATCATGCAGAACCACGGCGCACTTTGCGTGGGCGCCGATCTCGAAAAGACTTTCACCTTCGTCGAGCTGCTGGAAAAAACCGCCGCGATCTATGTCCAGGCGCTCGCGACCGGACAGCCCGTCACCACGCTGCCTGAAGAAATCGCCGCGCAGCTTCATACGGCCACGCTGGAGCGGCAAAATCGCGAGATCGCGCGCCGACGCGCCCTCGCTGCTCCACGATCATGACCGCGACCGTCGTCGCGTTCGGCGCGCACGTGCTCGATATCCTCGGCCGGCCAGTCACGCATATTCCCGAGGGACAGGGCGGCGCAATCCTCGAGCAGATTCGCATCGCGCCCGCCGGTTCCGCCGCCGGCACCGCGGTCGGACTCGCGAAGCTCGGACTTGGCGTCGCGTCAGTCGGCGCGGTCGGCGATGACACTCTGGGCGACGTGCTCATCCGCGCGCTCGCGAGCTTCGGAATCGACACCAGTCACATCGTGCGCAAGCCGGGCGTCCAGACCTCGGCCAGCATTTTGCCGATCCGTCCTAACGGCGATCGTCCCGCTCTGCACGCGATCGGCGCAAATCCTCATTTCACGATGGATGACATTCCGTGGAAACTCATCGAGAGCGCTGCGCATCTGCACATGGGCGGCACCGACGTG
>DATKSB010000163.1:0-6817 GCA_035531855.1 Binataceae bacterium (SeqCode) | reverse complement strand
GCGACTGTCGCGAGTGGTGCTGCATCTATGCGGCACGATCGGATCTCCGATCGGGGCTTGGGCGGCGGCGCGGATCGTCCATCGAGTTATGCCCGGCACCGCGGAGGTTGTGATGGCGATGTTCTGGATCGTGGTTGCGGTCAACGTGCTCGAGTTCGCGGCGGGAGTCGCCGGAATTCGACATATCGGCAGGATTCGCACGATCGAGAGCAGCGGCGGCGCCGCCGGCCTGGAAATTTACGAGTCCTTCGCGACCGTCCTTTAATCGCGTGCCGCTATCGCGCCACGGTGGGCAACGACCCTCACCCGGCCTCCCCCATACTGGGCGAGGTGAAAGACTATTCCGTCAGGGCTTTGGCTGACGCGCGCGATTTCATCCGCTCGTACCAAGTGATCAGATCGCGATGCTTCGGGTCGATTCCTATTTCGAGGCGCTTTTGGAATTCGAGCGCGCATAGCCCCGCGATATCGGCGATCGACAAGCCGCCGTTGACGACAAACGAGCGTCCGGCCAGCTCGTGGTCGAGCCATTCGTTGTGCCATTCGATTTGCGTGCGTGCTTCGCGCGCGGCTTTCTGATTGCGCTCGGGCTCGGGCAGGCGGAACACGTTAAACAGCACGGTGCGCAGCGCCGCGATAAACGAGCCGTCGATAGTCTCTTCGATCATCCTGACCCGCGCGCGCTCGATCAGGCTGCGCGGCAGCAGCGCAGGCTCGGGGTAGGCCTCGTTGAGGTACTCGACGATCGAGGTTGATTCGTAAATCGGAATTGAATCGACCAGCAGGGTTGGGACGCGGCCGTGCGGGTTCAGGCGCAGGTACTCGGGGGTGCGGTTTTCGCCTTTGGAGAAGTCGAGTGCGATCTTCTGGCAGGAGATTTTCTTTTCCGCCATCGCGATCCGCACCTTGCGTGCGAACGGCGACGCGACCGTGTGGTACAGGACCAGTCTCGGCATGGTACTGACTCCCGAGAGCGCTCGATGCAGAGAAGCGCGGCCCCGCGATCCGCGCGACTGCCTGTTTTCATTTGACCCGCGGTCCACCTGGTAAGTCAATGAAAAAATCGCGCGGAGAAAAAAATCAAACAAATTTCATGCGGGCGCAAGCTCCAGGAAATTCAGCTCGGGCGGATTCGACGCGAACTCGGCGCGCAACCGCTCGTACGCCGCGAGATCATCGACCGTGCGCATGTAGCCTTGATGCGCGAATCCGAACACCGGCAATCCCTCGCGCACCATCGGCGCCAGCAGTCCGGCCATGATGCTCCACGGCGGGGCGGGAGGAATGAGTTTCAGCACCGCCGGCTCGGCGACAATCACGCCGCAGTACATGAAGGGCGCAAGACTCGCGGCGGAATCGGCGATACCCGGGTCCGCATACTCGTCGTAGGCGCCGCGCGCGACCGAGGTCAGCAGGCGCATTCGGCGCACGCGCGATTCGGGGTCGAGCTCGATTTTGCTGTAGGAGCCGAGGTTCTCGGGCCGCGCCAGCGCCAGCGTGGCGAGTGCGCCGCGATCGCGATGAAACGCGATCATCGCGGCCAGCTCGAGGTTCAAAATCGTATCGCTGTTCGCGATAACGAAGGTGTCGCCGCCGAGAAATCCCGCAAGACCGTTCAGCGGGCCGCCGGTGCCGAACAACGCCGGTTCCGGCGACCATACGATGTCGATACCCAGCCGCGCGCCGGTTCCAAGCGCCGACTGAAGCGTGCTGGCCAGATGGTGGACATTGATTGCGACTTGGGTGATCCCCGCCCGCTTGAGCATCCCGAGCGGATACTCGATAAGCGCGCGGCCTCCGACCTCGGCCATCGGTTTCGCAACCGTGTCGGTAAGCGGGCGAAGACGTTCGCCGCGTCCCGCGGCCAGCACGAGAGCATTCACGGCTGACCCGCTTCGGCGAGCGCGGCGGCCAGGCGCGGAAAGCTCTGCTGCTCGGGGCCGGCCAGAATCCGGCGCGCCTGCGTGATGAGATCGGGAAGAAACGCAGTGTAGGAGGATTTGCCTTCGCGCTCGAACAGGATGAACCTGCCGATCATCTTGAGCGCATGCTGCAACACGCACAGGCGGTAGCTGCGGCGAAATTCATCGGACGAAAGCGCGGCCGCGCCGCGGCGCACCAGGGCGGTGTAATAGACGTGGAGCAGCTTGTCCTCGAGCGCGGGGGCGATGATCGAGCCGGTGTCGCGCGTGGTCAGCAGCACCGCGAGATCCTGCGCCGCCGGCGCCATCAGCGCGTCCTGGAAGTCGATGATGCGCAAGGCGGCGCGCGCTCCGTTTTTCTGCACGTAGAGATTGTGGCCGTGATAATCGCGATGCGAAAACACCCGTGGAAACTCGCCCAGCTCGTGCGCGAGCGTGTCCAGTTCCGGGGCAAGCGCGGCAGGATCGGCCCGTGGCGCGATTTGGGCGCATCCGAGGTTGACGAACTCGGTCATTTCCCAGCGAAACAACCGCTGGTCGTAAGCGATTTGCGCGGCGACGCATCGCGAGTCGATTTGGCGGGTGCCTTCGACGTGCAGCACCAGCAGATTCTCGACCGCAAGCCGCAGCAGATCAGCGCTGTCGGCACCACGAGCGCGCAGGATATCGAACAGCGCGACTTCGCCTACATCTTCAACCAGCATCGCGCGCCGCGCCGGGTCGAATGCGTAAAGCGCGGGGACCGGAGCGCCGAGCGCGGCCAGAAATCGATGCAGGTTTATCCATGGCGGCTCGGCCACGGGATTCGGCACCAAGCCAAGCACGCTAACGTAGCGAGGGAAATCGTCGCGGCCGAGATCGACCAGGATAGCGCTTGCCGGGTCGGCGCCGGAGGCAAAGCGCAAGCGCCAGAAGCGGCGGGTCGAAGCGTCGCCGCGCAGCGAATCAATTTGCGCGGCCTCTGCGCCGGGCCATTGGCGGGCAGCCTCGGTGCGCGCCCAGTCTAGTCGAGCGTCGTCGGTAATCGGCATCCACCGGCGATTGTAGCGGCGCGCGGGAGAGTATGCAGCACCTGGTTTGCCGCCAAAAAGAAACCGGCGCAGCCGTTTGAGGCTGCGCCGGCGTTGTGACTTAAGTTCAGTCGCGGGTTGAGTTAGCGGCGCGACGCTTTGACGATCGCCATCGGATCGAAGAACGCCCGATCGACCGCGCCCATATTGATATACCAGCACTCTTTTTCAGCGGTCGAATAGCCCGGATGGTAGCAGACCGTCGAGAGGCCCGACTGAACATCGGTGGAAGACGAGCCGCTCTGGAACAGCCGCTTGAACGGATAAATGGCGATTCGCGCCCCCGGTGTCACCCGGTCAGCGTACTTCAGCCATGAGGTGTAGTTGATGAAGAGCTGGCCACGGCGGTCGTACTGGTCCTGATACATCCCGAAGTCGGCTTCCGAATCGACATACAGGACGTGCTTGGAGTACAGGTCGCCCGGGAGCCGGTCGTGGCGTGCGACGCCCTGGATGATATACAGATGGCGCATCTGCCAGTCGGCCGGGCAATGGCTTGCGCCGCCGTCGGTGGCGCAGGTACGCGCGGGCATCACGGGGTCGTCGATTGCCGCCAGCATCTGCTTTTCGCCCAGATACTTCCAATCGTAGTTCTCGTTTTTGCCCGCGAAGCATTCGAAGTCGTCGGGACTGTAGGACTCCGGACCCGCATCCTGTGCCGTGCTCATAAGGGATTCGTTAAGGCGGCGCAGGCGCTGAGCGCTGGGGGTATAAGTGTATGCGTCATCGCCATGGGTCGGAGAGGCGTAGCGATAGCGGATAAAGCCGGCACCGGCGCCGTCCTGGGGCGAAAGCTGCGGATACAGGCCAGTCATCGAGTAGCGGCCCGAGACCGGAAAGTCGGGATCGACAGGCAGCGGCTCGACCTCGGTGCGGCCGACTTCGTTATAACCGGCATAGTGGCCTACCGAGTAATACCAGAGCACGTTGTACGGTTTATTGAGTCCTGCGTACACGCTCTCGCAATCGAAAAAGCGCAGATCATAGTCGTCGGTCGAGATCGGGCGGAAGAAGTAGTTCCACATGATCTTGTTGGCGACGTCGGGATCATTGGGGTCAAGCAGCGGAAAGGGTTGCCCGGCAACATAGCCGACCAGCGAACGATGGTCGCTGCTTAAGCGCACCTGCGGCGAATACTTCTCGGTCGCCTCAGTGTACGGCGGCGGCCAATCGATCCGTTCGGTCGGGACGATCTTCATCGACATGCCGCTCTGCACGCGCCATAAAACGCCGGGCGAGACAAGATCCTTTACCTTGTAGGCGTTCTGGTTATTGATGAAATCGCCTGGCTTGACCTGCGCCGTGGCCGGCGCGGCCATCAACAACAGCATCGACGCGAATCCGATTACCAAGGAGATAAGCGAAGTTCTCGCACGGTCCATAATGACCCCCTCTCCGGTGTCGTGCCGGAGGTTGCTGAATGCGCCCCGAGATCCGTGATATTCTGGATTTCTCATTAGTCAGATTACTACGAAAAGTCAACGTAGCTGATCCAAGCTCCGTCGGTCGAGCGCCTAAAGCGTGTAAATACCTGACATAAAAGGGGTTTTTCGGATTCCGCGCGACGCTACCGACGCTCTGTCAATAATCTCTACAAGATAAGTCAAGAGCCGAAGTTACTGAATGCTAACTTATGTTAGGTAGGACACGGTTCCTGAACGATCGGTATGGATTGACGCCTGCGCTCCGCGCCGCGGAGCTCCCTTCGATCGCCGGTTGGCGCGGCGCGTGCTCGTTGGGTTTCTATTGCGGTATCAATTGCGGTATTAAATTGATTGAAGGTGAGCCGCCGCGATCACTCCAACCACGGCGGCGGCAATAGCATATGACGACCTGGTTTCCGGTACTGGTAACTTTCATTTTCGCCGCGATAGTTGTGGGCGTGATGGTCTCGATCAATTCGATCATCGGGCCCAAGCGGCCGAGCGCCATCAAGAGCGAGGCGTTCGAGTGCGGCAACCCTTCGAGCGGCAGCGCCTGGGGACGGTTTTCGGTTCGTTTCTACCTGACCGCGCTGCTGTTTCTGATCTTCGACGTGGACCTGGTCTTCCTCTATCCGTGGGCGGTGGAAATCCGCAAACTCGGAATGTTCGGGTTCGTCGAGGCGGTGGTTTTCATCGCGATCCTTACGGTCGGACTGATTTACGCGTGGCAGCGCGGCGCACTCGATTGGGATTAGACTAAAGCTCCGCGCGGTCATGCCGGCGTGCGCGTCAGGCGCGCGGCGAATGCGCCAGCGCGCGGGAACGGGATCATGCTTATCGAAAAACTAAAGGAACGTTTCGGCGCCGCGATCTCCGAGGGCGGCACCACGCACGGCCAGGATTTTGTCGTGGTCGCACGCGAAGGCGCGCTCGAAATCCTGACCGCGCTGGCGACCGAGCCGGGCTTCGAGTTCAATTCGTTATCCGACCTGACGGCGGTGGACTGGAACGAGCGCAACCCTCGCTTCGAGGTGGTGTATAACCTGAATTCGCTCACACGCAATCATCGCCTGCGCGTCAAGGTAGCGGTTCCCGGCGACGACGCGTCGATTGCGAGCGTCATCGCGGTTTGGAAGGCGGCGGATTGGCTCGAGCGCGAGTGCTACGACATGTTCGGTATCACGTTCCTCGGGCATCCGGATTTGCGCCGTATCCTGCTCTACGACACCTTCGAGGGGCATCCGCTGCGCAAAGATTACCCCTACCGCAAACGCCAGCCGATCGTGCCCGAGGTCGATGCGATCGTGAAACCGATCCCGATGTCGCGATAGTTCGCCTGAGAAAAGCAGATGCCCCTACCCGCTCGCTGGAAAAACAAGCTCGAAGCCGCGGATCCCGCCGACGAGGTGATGGAGATCCAGATGGGACCGTCGCATCCGGCCTCTCACGGCACGATCAAGTTCAATCTCAAGCTCGATGGCGAACGAATCGTCGATTGCGACGTCGAGGTCGGGTACCTGCATCGCGGATTTGAAAAGATGTGCGAGCAGGGAACCTGGACACAGGCGTTCCCATACACCGACCGGCTGAACTATGCGTCGCCATGCATCAACAACGTCGGCTTCGCGCTGGCGGTCGAGAATCTGCTCGATCTCGAAATCACCGAGCGCTGCAAATACGTGCGCGTGATCATGAGCGAGGTCTCGCGGATCGCCGACCATCTTACCTGCCTCGGGATGGCGTCGGGCGAAGTCGGCGCGCAGACCGTGATGTTCTACATGCTCGAGGCGCGCGAGTTCCTGTACGACCTGATCGAGGCGGTGACGGGCGCGCGGCTAACGATCACGTGGTGCAGGGTCGGCGGTCTCGCGACCGACCTGCCGCCGGATTTTTCCGAGCGGATTCGCGCGTCGTTCAAGTGCCTGGATTCAGTTCTGTCCGATTGCGACAAGCTGCTTTCGCGCAACCGCGTGTTTGTCGATCGGATGAGCAACATCGGCGTTATCCCGCGCGAGGATGTGATCTCCTATGGGCTGACGGGTCCACTGCTCCGCGCGTCGGGAGTGCCGTACGACGTGCGCAAGGCGAATCCCTACCTGGTTTACGACCGCTTCGATTTCGAGGTTCCCGTCGGCGAGCGCGGCGACAACTATGATCGCTTTAACGTCCGCTTCCAGGAGATCGCGCAGTCGCGCAGGATAATCGAGCAGGCGATGGCCTCGATCCCGGAAGGACCCGTGTCGATCGACAATCCTCGGATCGTGATGCCGCCCAAAGAGCGGGTGTACAATTCGATCGAGGGCTTGATGAATCACTTCAAGCTGGTGATGGAAGGAATCAAGGTGCCGCCGGGCGAGACCTATACCGCGGTCGAGGGCGCCAACGGCGAACTGGGCTTCTA
>DATKSB010000162.1:0-5110 GCA_035531855.1 Binataceae bacterium (SeqCode) | reverse complement strand
CGGAAGAGGCGAAGCCGCCTTTCTCGCAAATCTTCCGAAAAATTTCCCAACTGGCGCATAGCGCGCGCACCGGATTCCCCCTCCCCGTGCGGGGAGGGTGGCGGCGAAGCCGTCGGGAGAGGTCGGTCTTTTTCTTACTGACTGAACGCCGTGCCCGCTCCGATTCCCGCCATCATCCCGCCGTCCACCGCGAGCGCGTGTCCGGTAATAAACGACGCATCATCCGAGGCGAGGAACAACACCGCCTTTGCGACTTCCTGCGGCTGGCCCATCCGGCCTAGCGGATGCATCTTGTCGAGCATCTTGCGCGCGCCCTCGACCACCGCGAAATTGTCCATCACCAGCGGCGTTTCGATCACGCCCGGACAAATGCAGTTGACGCGCACGCCGAACGGCGCGAACTCGAGCGCCGCGTTGCGCGTGAGTCCCACCACGCCGTGCTTGGCCGCGTTGTATGCCGAGAGCCCGCTCGATCCGATCAATCCCGCAACCGACGCCGTGTTGACGATCGCCCCGCGCCCCGCCGCAACCATCACCTTGCCCGCCGCCTGCAAGCCCCAATATACGCCGTCAAGGTCGATCCGGATGGTCCGGTGATAGTCCTCGGCGCTGGTGCCGAGCAGCGGAGCGCCGATACCAATTCCCGCGTTGTTGAACATCACGTCGAGACGGCCGTGCTTGTCGGTCGCGGTCTTGACCAGCGCTTCGACGTCTTCGGATTTGCTCACGTCGATCGCGACGAACGTCGCGCCGATCTTTTCGGCGACTTTCGCGCCCGCGCTGGTCGGCAGGTCTCCGATTACAACCTTGGCTCCTTCCTTCGCGAACAGCTCCGCGGTTGCCTTGCCTATTCCCGACGCTCCTCCGGTGATTACCGCTACGCGTCCCACGAGCCTGCCGTCTGCCATCCTTGATTCCTCCGTGACCTAAGCGAAAATGGTTACGCTCCTATCGCACGAAACCTCCCCGCTACGCCACCGCGCGCCACGCACGCCGCCATCTGATCCCTCGCAGTATCATGGAAGAGGTTAGGTGAGGTCCGAACTCAGCTTGATGCGCAGCAACCCGCTTCAGCTTTATCGCCGCGCCTCGATGTGTTAGAATCACCTTCGTGGAAGCGTCCTGCCTCCACTCCCTGCCCTGATCGTGATCCTGCCCGCTCATCTGCCCGAGCCCTCGAGAGCCGCGCCGGATTGGTCGCGAAAATCGAGGTACCAAAAAAGCGTTCGAAGCGAACCCATTCGACGAAATTCGCCAGCATGATCAAGGAGTTTGTTTTTTAAGCCGCCACAAAAGATACCAAACGAACCCACCGCAAAATGCTCGAGATCCAAAAATCGAAGGCACCACCTTGTCCATAACTTCTGCGCAGACGACCACGCGAAGCGCCACACCGGGATCTCCTCAATCCTGCCTTGACGGCCCGGCGCTTTTCCCTGTAGCACTTTGTCTGACAAATCCAGGAAAACAATCAGAGGTTCCAGCGATGTCCATCGACTTTACGATGCCCCCGCACGTTATCGAATTGCGCGACAAGATTCGCGCGTTCATCAAGGAAGAAATCGAGCCCGCCGAAGCCGAGATGCAAAAGAGCGGCAACTGGCGCGACGGAATTATCGAGCTGCGCAAAAAAGCCCGCCAGCGCAAGCTGTGGCTGCCGCATATGCCGCCCGAGTTCGGCGGATTGGGCCTCGACGCGATGGGGATCGCGATGGTTTCCGCCGAATGCGGACGCAACCGGCTGGCCGCGTTTATCGTCAACTGCCAGGCGCCCGACGAGGGCAACATGCATACGATGCTGCACTTCGCGACGCCAGCGCAGAAGGAAAAATATCTGCGCCCCCTGTGCGAGGGCAGAATCCGCTCGTGCTTTGCGATGACCGAGCCTGAAGTCGCGGGCTCCGACCCGACCCAGATTCAGACCAGCGCGGTGAAAGAGGGCGACCATTGGGTGCTCAACGGACACAAGTGGTTTATCTCCGGCGCGCATGGCGCAAAATTCGCGATCGTGATCGCGAAGACCGACCCCGACGCCGATCCGCCGCAGGCGCGCAACTCCGCGTTTATCGTCGATCTGCCGAATCCCGGCTTCGAGATCGTGCGCGATATCGACACTATGGCGGGCAAGGGAAATCACTGCGAAATCCGCCTGACCAACTGCATCGTGTCCGCCGACTCGATGCTGGGGCCGCGCGGCCAGGGGCATACTCTCGGACAAGTGCGGCTAGGTCCCGCGCGCCTGGCGCATTGCATGCGCTGGATCGGCAGCGCCGAAGTCGCGCTCGAGATGATGGTCAAACGCGCGATGGAGCGCAAAGTCCAGGGCGGCTTTCTGATCGACAAGCAGGCGATCCAGTTCAAGATCGCCGAATCGACCATGGAGCTTTACCAGTGCAAGCTGATGGTCCTGCACTCGGCTTACCTGATCCAGAACAAGATGCCGTTCAAGCAGGAAGTCTCGATGGCGAAGCATCATGTGGCCAACACGCTGTGGCGGATCTGCGACCGCGCGATCCAGGTCCACGGCGCGCTCGGCTACTCGACCGACACTCCGCTCGAATCGATGCTGCGGCATGCGCGCTCGGCGCGGCTGGTCGATGGCGCCGATGAGGTGCATATGACGCAGATCGCGCGCCACGCGATCGAGGCATTCAAGCACGACGGAACCACCCGCGCGGCCACCGGCGGCGCGGAGTTGCTCTGAGCTTTGGGACTGCGCCCGCCCGGCGGGCATCGGAGATGGCTGATGGGACATAGCGTCGAACCGTTCAAAGTCGCGGTGACTGATGACGCGCTGGCCGATTTGCGCGCGCGGCTCGAGCGCACGCGCTTTCCGGATGAAGTGCCTGCGACCGCATGGGAGTACGGCTCGAACCTGGCCTACATGCGCGAGGTCGTGGACTACTGGCGCACGCGCTACGACTGGCGCGCGCACGAGGCGCGGATAAATCGCTTCGCGCAATTCCGCGCCGAAGTTGACGGGCTCGGAATCCATTTCATCCATGAACCGGGGCGCGGCCCGAATCCGAAACCGTTGCTGCTCATCCATGGATGGCCCGGCTCGATCTGCGAGTTCCTGGATATCATTCCGATGCTGACCGACCCGGCCGCGCACGGCGGCGACGCGAAAGATTCGTTCACCGTTATCGCGCCGTCGTTGCCGGGCTACGGTTTTTCAGATCATCCGCGCTCCCGCGCTATGAACATCCAGGCGATCGCGGACATTTTCTTCAAGCTGATGACGGACGTGCTCGGCTTCAAACGCTTCGCGGTGCAGGGCGGCGATTGGGGCGCGGCGGTAACCTCGCGAATCGGAGAAGTGTACGCGCGCAGCCTCTACGGCATCCATATCAACATGATCGCGATTGGCCCGGCCGAAGGGCGCAGCGCGGTCGAACTCACGCCCGAGGAAAAAGTTTTCCTGGGCAACATGGAAAAGTTCCGCACCAACGAAACCGGCTACCAGTGGATTCAGGGCACCAAGCCGCAGACCCTGGCATATGGGCTGAACGACTCGCCCGCGGGACTGGCGGCGTGGATTATCGAAAAGTTCCGCACCTGGAGCGATTGCAAGGGCGAAGTCGAATCGCGCTTCAGCAAGGATCAACTGCTGACCAACGTGATGGTTTACTGGATCACGCAGACGATCAATTCCTCGACCCGGCTCTACTACGAAGCGCGGCATCATCCGTGGCGGCTCAAGCCGGGCACCAAAATCGAAGCGCCGACCGCGGTCGCGGTGTTTCCCGGCGAATTGGTATTGCCGCCGCGGCATTGGGCCGAGCGCGTATATAATGTCCAGCGCTGGACCGAGATGCCGCGCGGCGGACACTTCGCCGCGATGGAAGAACCCAAACTCCTGGCCGAAGACATCCGCGCGTATTTCCGGGATTTAGACTGACTGGAAGCCAAATGCACTGCGATCAAAATGCAACCAAAAGGTTGTATTTCGTTTCGACGGCGGGCTAGTATAAGCGCAACTTGGAGGTTGCGTATGGCCATGGATACCGATCGCATCGTAAAGAAAGTTATGTTGCGTGCACCGCACCATCGCGTATGGAGCGCGATCAGCGACGCGAGCCAGTTCGGCAGTTGGTTCGGCGTGCGGTTCGATGGCCCCTTCGTCGCGGCGACGAACGTCATCGGTAGAATCGTTCCGACCACGGTGGACGCGGAAGTCGCAAGGAGCCAGGAAGCTTACGAGGGGACGGCGCTCGAGATATCGGTCGACCGCGTTGAACCGCCGCGCCTCTTTTCGTTTCGCTGGCACCCATATGCCGTCGAGCGCGGCGTTGACTACTCGAAAGAGCCAACCACGCTCGTCGTGTTTGAGCTTGAAGAGGTCTCGGGCGGCACGATGCTGACCGTAACTGAATCGGGTTTCGATCGGATTCCAATCGAGCGGCGCGCCAAGGCGTTTGCCAGCAACCAGCAGGGCTGGACCGCGCAGATGCAGTTGATCGAAAAGTACCTGGCGATGGCGGCCTGAGTCTCACGCGCATGTCACCAGCGCACACTGCTGCCGCGAGGCTTTCCGGGGCCGCGCCAATCTTCGCGGCGTTGGGCGACGTGACGCGCTTGCATATCGTCGCGCGGCTATGCGGCGAGGGCCCTCAGTCGATCGCGCGGCTGGCGGATGGCGCGGCCGTTTCACGCCAGGCAATCACGAAACATCTGCACGCGCTCGAAGGGGTCGGTCTCGCGCGCAGCTCCCGCATCGGCCGCGAACGAATCTGGGAGCTGCGCACGAAGCGGCTCTCCGAAGTACGGTTGTATCTGGATCAGATTGCGCAGCAGTGGGACGCGGCGCTGACCCGCCTGCGCGCGTTCGTGGAAAAGGACGATCTGTGAAGTTCGATCCGCACCGAACTACTGCTGCGCGGGTTCGTCGAACTTCACCAGGTCGGCGTAGAGCTTTTCGGCTTCGCGGCCGAGCTTTTCGTAGCGTGCGATCAGTTCGTCCGCGTCTTTGCGCGCGAGATAGAAATCGGGGCGGTTCATTTCCTCGGCGAGTTTCGCGCGTTCGGTTTCCTTCTTTTCGATCTCTTCTTCGATCTGCCTGCGCTGCTTTACCGCGCGATCGCGCCGGCGCTCGGCCTCGCGGTTATCT
>DATKSB010000161.1:0-7273 GCA_035531855.1 Binataceae bacterium (SeqCode) | reverse complement strand
AGCGCAACGACGCCCGCTGAGGCGCCTCATACATAGGGCGAAACTCGAATACGGGTGACTGGCCGATTATTGCGGAAATGGGGCCGCTGCGCCAAGAGAAAAGATCGCGCTGCCTAGCGGCGGGCCGAGGGCGCTTCGACTCGAGGATCGACTTCGCCGATCATCTCGCGCCATCGCGCACGCTTGCCCGCAGTGCGCGGACGCGCGCCGAGCTTGACCAGGTGATGCTCGAGGACCTCTCTTAGATCCTCGGCCAGGCGCTCGATCTCGACTTCCTCCGGCATCTTGGGCCGCGGCTGTCCCTCGGTCAGGCCTCCGCGCCGCCGTCCGTAGAGCTGCTGCAGCCGCAACTCCGCCTTCGCCAGCATCGCCTTGTACTTGTAGTCGAGGCGGCTCAGATCCTCGGACAGATTCGCCAACGCCACATAGCGCCGGCGCATCCGCCACCATTCGAACAGCGTGACGATCATCACGCCGAACATCAGCACCGCCGCGACCGTGGTTGAAACCGCGGTAGCGCGCCACCACGGCAGCATCCGCAGGCTTGAGGTCAGGGACTGGGTGTCTTCACCGAGCTCCTGATTCTTTTCCTGCATTGCGTTCAGATCGTGCTCCGCGGTTTCGGCCTTCTGCTCGGCGGTCTGCGCCTCGGCGCTGAGCGAATCGATCTGCTTCTGCATCGACTTCGCCTGCGCCTCGAATGGGTTGGGCACTTTCAGTTCGTCGCCGGCGATCAGCTCTTCGTCGGGATTGATTCGATTAGTATGCGCCAACTGTTCGGCGGTCAGGCCGAACATCGCCGCGACGGTTCCCAGCGTGTCGCCCGAACGAATGGTGTAGGGAATTATCGCGCGCGCGTGCGGCGGCGGTTTTGGCGCGGTGTCCGCCGCGGCGGCGGGCGCGGCAGGAGATGCCGAAGCAGGGATGTCTTCGTCGGAAAAGCTGCCGTTTTGGGCAAGCGCGGGCGCGGCTATGGCGAATGCAAAAATCGCCGCGAGGCAGATTCGGGAGGTTTTATCGATTTTCCGTAGCGCGGGCATAGGGCGCCACCGGGGCTTGGCTGATAGGCTATTAGAATACCGCCCGTGAGCAAATGGGTTAATTTTGCGCCCCAAGCAGCGCCCCCTCCGCAGGACTGTCCGCCCGTCGGTTCTGGATCAGCGTCAATCTGTGTAACCTGTTTCATCCGCGCGGCGATGCCCGCGCGGGATCCGCACTCCTTCGATCGACAAGCCGATGACTTTGACTGACCCACAAATCGAACGCTACAGCCGCCAGATAATCGTGCCGCGAGTGGGCGGCCGCGCGCAGGGACGCCTGCTTGCCGCGCGGACCGTGATCAGTGCCGACGCGGCTGACATCGAGGCGCCGCTGGCCTACCTGGTCGGCGCGGGAGTCGGACGAATCGAGCTCGACCGCGGTGCCCCCGACTTCAAGATCGATGAAATCGCCGCCACGATGCGCGCGCTCAATCCCGATTCCGCCGTTGCCGCATTCGCCGCGGATGATTCCTCGCGCGCGCCGGACCTCGTCTTTGCAATCGTCGGCAGCGCCGCCTCCCAGTCGTCAGCGCGGGCGCTATGCGCCAAGCTCTCCGATGTTCCTTGTATCGTCGCGCGGCTCGATTCGCCTGCGCTGATCGGCGTCTTTCCTGCCCCATCGCCGTGCGCGTTTTGCTCCGACGCCGTGCTTACGAAACCATACGGCGAACGCTCCCCCCAAGCCGGAGTCGTCGCGATGGCGGCGACTGCGGAAGTGTTCAAGCTCCTTGCGGGATATGATGCCGTGCCGCGCGCCGCCCTGATCGAGTTCGACGGCTTCGCTTCGCGCGTGCGTGAGCCCGTGCGAAATCTCAACTGCGCGTGCGCGGGCCAATCCGCATGAGCACTGCGCCGCAACCCAAACTCTGGCTGTTCGATTTCGACACCACGCTGGCGCTCCTGGACCCGGTGGTGGATTGGCCAACCTTGCGCGCCGAGGTTCGCAGGATTCTCGAACGCGCGCACGCACCGCGCACCGTCACGCAGCAGGTTCCCCCACGAGCCCTTGCGATGTACGAGGCTTATCGCGCGCATCTGGAACACGCGCCCGACCCCCGCGGCGCAAAGGCCCTCGCACGCATCTCGAAACTGATCGAAAAATACGAACTCGCCGGTGTCGATCGCGCGCGACCGCTCGAAGGAACGATTGATCTCCTGCGCGCAATTTCCGAACGCAAGCTCGCCGCCGGAATCGTGACCTCGAACTCGTCGGTTACGGTCAAGCGATGGCTTCGTCGCCACGAAGTTGCCCCCGCGATCGGTTTTATCGTCGGGCGCGACTCGAAACTTGCGCTCAAACCTGCTCCCGCGATGATCAAGCGCGCGCTCGAGCTTGCCGTCGCGCCCGTGCGCGACGCGACCTTCGTCGGCGACAGCGAAGACGACCTGCGCGCCGCCCGCCGCGCGCGAATACGCTTTATCGGAATCGCGTCCAACAACGCCGCACGCGACCGATTGATCGCCGCGGGAGCGCAAGAGATCTATTCCTCGCCCGCCGCACTGGCGATTCATCTGAACCTCGCGGCCATCCGTCCGCTAGGCGGTGCCGGAAAATCTCACTCCGTTTTCAGAAAGCGGCGCGGAAATTCCGGGATAAAGAAGTCCGGCGGCCCCGCGGATTCCAGTCACGTCCGTCTGAAGCGGTGAAGTATCTGATTTCACAGCATAATTTTCTATATTAGCCTTTTTTACGCGATAAGTCCTGACGGTCTTGAGTGGTTGATGGAAATTAGATAACTTATCGAGCACACAAAGTAATCTATTATCAGGAGCATCGCACAAAACATCATGGATCAGGGCTTTACCCTATGGTTTACCGGACTATCCGGGGCAGGTAAGTCAACGCTGGCGAATCTGGCTGCGGACGAACTCCGCCGCCGCGGGCATCGCGTCGAAATTCTCGACGGCGACGAAGTCCGCACCAATCTGTCCAAGGGTCTTGGCTTTTCGAAAGAAGACCGCGACATCAATATCCGGCGCATCGGTTACGTCTGTAATCTGCTCGCGCGCAACGGCGTGATCGCGATCTCGGCGGCCATCTCGCCCTACCGCGACGTGCGCGACGAAGTACGCAAGCTGCACACAAAGTTCTTCGAAGTCTTCATGAAGTGCCCGCTTGAAACCTTGGTCGAGCGCGACGTGAAGGGACTCTACAAGAAGGCGCTTGCCGGCGAGATCAAGTCGTTCACCGGCGTATCGGACCCATACGAAGAGCCGAACACTCCCGAGTTAATGATCGACAGCAGCGCAGAAAGAGCCGAGCACAGTCTTAAGAAGCTGCTCGCGACCCTTGAGGAAGGGAACTTCATTCCCCGCCACGGGACAGCCGCGGCCGAAAGCGCGTCGCGCAAAATGTCGGCGGGAGGATCGCGATGAGCGTGCGCGACGACGCAATCACCGCGCACGGCGGCGGCGAGCTGGTTGACCTAAAGGCGCCGGCGGCCGAGCGCGCAGCGCTGCGCACTCACGCCGCGTCGCTGCCGGTCGTGACCCTGACCGCGCGCGATATCTCGGACCTCGAGATGCTGGCCTCGGGCGCGTTTTCTCCGCTTACCGGATTCATGGGCGAAGCCGATTACAGCCGCAGCCGCGACGAGTTGCGGCTCGCGTCTGGCGCGCCGTGGTCGATTCCGATCACGCTCGCGGTGGACGAGGCGACCGCGCATTCGCTCAAAGTCGGCGCCGATATCGCTCTGACAACCGATGCCGGGAAGGCGCTTGCGATCCTGAAGCTCGCGGAGATCTACAAGGTCGATCGCAAGCGCGAAGCAGAGGCGGTTTTCGGCACCGCCGAAGACGCGCATCCGGGCGCAAAGAATGTCACCTCGATGCCGCCGTATTGCCTGGCGGGCCGCGTGATTCTTATCGACGACATTCCGGGCCGCACCTTCATGGAATATCGGCTCGAGCCGCGCGAGACCCGCGCTGCGTTCCGCGAGCGTGGATGGAAAAAAATCGTCGCGTTCCAGACCCGCAACCCCACTCATCGCGCGCACGAGTATATCCAGAAGTCGGCGCTCGAAATCTGCGACGGCCTGCTGATCCATCCGCTGGTCGGCGAAACCAAGGGCGACGACGTGCCGGCCGCGGTGCGGATGGAAACCTACAAAGTTCTGCTCGAACTCTACTATCCGAAGGACCGTGCGATGCTGTCGGTGATGCCGGCGCATATGCGCTACGGCGGACCGCGCGAGGCGATTCTGCACGCGATCATCCGGCGCAACTACGGATGCACTCACTTTATCGTCGGACGCGACCATGCCGGCGTGGGCAGCTACTACGGCACCTACGACGCGCAGAAAATCTTCACGCGCTTCAAGCCG
The DNA here is from genome assembly GCA_035531855.1 of Binataceae bacterium (SeqCode). GTDB lineage: Bacteria > Desulfobacterota > Binatia > Binatales > Binataceae > JBARDN01. The sequence goes on along the minus strand of DATKSB010000161.1, from coordinate 2,910 downwards.
GAAGAAATCGGCATCACGCCGCTGACGTTCGAGAACAGCTTCTACTGCAACAAGTGCAACGGGATGGCGTCGTTCAAGACCTGTCCGCATACCGACGCCGATCGGCTGATCCTGTCGGGCACCAAGGTGCGCGAGATGCTGCGCGCGGGCCAGGCCCCACCGCCGGAGTTCACCCGTCCCGAGCTCGCGGATATTCTGATCAAAGCAATGCGCGAATCGAAGTAGCGCGCGCACCTGAACGAGCTCGATCAAAACGGGCGGTCATCGCGGCCGCCCGTTTCTTCTTGTCCGTCATCCTGAACGGAGGCTGCCGCAGTGAAGGATCTCCGCGAAGCGATTGGCGAAAGGCCTTAGTGAGCATTTGCGAGAAACTCCATTGATTCTACACTCGCTCGGCGCGCGACGCGGCGGCGCGGCGAGCGCGATCAAGGTCGCCTGACCAGGTCCATGCGTGCTCGGTGCGGCTGACTCCCACCAGCACGCCGAGAAAAGAACTCGGATGGATGAACAGCTCGGCGAGACCCGCGGCGTCGCGGGTATGCGCCGCGAACCGAGCGCCGCGCGATTCGAGGCGCTTGGCTATCGCGTCGGCGTCATCGGTCTCGACGAAGAACATGTACAGCGAGTCGCCGCGTTTTTGATGAAAGCGGCCCATCGCGCCCGCCGGATTGATGATCTGCGAGATCTCGATCCGGTCCAGGCGGGCCGGCGCGTCGAACATCGTGAGCGTGCCGGTGTATCCGAATTCCTTGCTTTCGATCGGAACGAAGATCGCCGGATTGAGCCGGAACATCCGCGTGTAACGGGCGGACGCCGCGCGCCAATCGCCCACCACGTTGGTGGTCTCATAGATCCACTTGATCGCGCCGACTGGCGCGCGCTCGTGATGCGTGCTCAGCACCACGCGCATTCCGAAGCCCGCGGCAGCGGAAGCGATATGGAGCTGCCCCGCGTCGCGATCAAATTTGATTCCTTCGACTTGCAGGTGGCGCGCGGCGGCGTCGAGATCCGTGACGGAAAAACCGACGCCGAAAAGCCCGCTGGTCCATCGATCGACGAAGCCCTTCACCGGTCCGGCGCCGGCCGGCGCGAGCAGCTCGATCAAGCTCGAGCCCGCCTGCATCGTCGAGCGCGACGCGTTCAGCGGTTCGGCAGTATCGCGTCGCAGCAGCTCGGCGCCGAAAGTATCGGCGGCGACCTTCTCCGCCGCATGGAGATTAGCAACCGCAATCTGCACCCGATCGACTCGTTTCAGCATCTCGATTATTCCTTGTCTCTTTCTTATACCCGCTCCCGGTGAGGGAGAGGGAATATTTTGTGCCTAATTTAGAGGAGATTCACTGCAGCGGAGGATCGTCGCTTGGTGGCGCGATCACTGGCGAACCGTGATGCAGGATCATGAACCATTTCGCGCCTGCGCGTTCGAAGACGTTGGTCGCGAGCACCTGCGAACGCGAGACGCCGTCGTAGCCACGCTGCGTCAGCTCTTCTTCGACCACCACCACGGCAAGGTCACCGCTGATCATCACGTCGAGCTCGCCGAGCTCGAATTTCATTTCGAAAGCGCTGTCGAAGATCCGCTCCCAGCTCGCCATTATCGGACCCCAGCCCGAAAGCTTGCGCCATCCCGGATGGATACACACGATCCGCTGGTCGCGCAGCCATAGCGCTTCCATCTGCTCGGCATCAAGGCTCTCGAACGCGTCATAGAAGGCGCGGTTCGCAGCGAGCACGGCGTCGTGATCGGACATCAGCGGTTCCTCTTAACGATCAGCCTAGTTGGTGCGGTGCGATCGAGCCAGACTCATCGCGAGCGCGGTGCCACTCGACCGATGCATGGCGGCGTCTGCGCAAAGGCGCGCAATTTTTCCTGCTGCCGAGGCAATACTCAGTCCGCCCGGATGAATGTTCGATATCACGGTGCGATCGGGTTCGAGCGAAGCGAGGCGCGGGCGCCAGATCACGTAGGCACTCAGGCTCTCTGCGGTCGCGAGGCCCGGACGCTCGCCGATAATCATGCAGACCAGATCGGATCGCAGGATCTCGCCGACATGATCCTCGACGCGCACGCGCGCGTTACGGATGAAGAAAGTTCCGGCGACGCGAAAGCGCGCGGAGAGTTTTGTTTTGAGCGCGCGCACAATCGCCGGCGCATGCGCCTGCACCGCGGCCGAAGATAATCCGTCACCGACCACGATCACGAGCGAGGGATTCGCGCGCTGCCCCGGCGGGACTCGCACCCGGCGCGCGTAGCGCTGCGCCAGGCGCTCGGCGTCGTCCTCCGCGAGCATTCGCCCAAGCTCGGGCCGGAGCAGATAGGTCTCGCGGTCGGGCGCGCGGGTCTTTAGCTCGGGCATCGCGTTGCGCGCGGGCCAATCGTGCGGCACTTCGATTCGCACCGCGTCCACCGCGCGAGCATGATCGGCGCGCAGCGCGAGCATCGCGGAGGTAGTGTAGCGCGGTCCGGCGCGGCCGACGCCAAGCCGCGCCGGAGTCGCGCATCGCATCGCTGCGAAATCATCGGTCGAGGTTTTACGGCCGCGATCCTTGCGCGCCACTTTACGAGACCCGCCGCTTCGCCATCACCAGCGCTGGGTCGCCGGCGCGCTTTGTGAGGCGACCACCGAACAGGATTCCGCGATGCTCGCACCAGCGCTCGAACTCCGGCGCCGGCCGGAGCTTCAGCACCTGCCGCAGCGCCGCCGCGTCGTGATAGCTCGTGCTCTGATACGAGAGCATCACGTCGTCTCCCATCGGCAGCGCCATGAAGTAGTTGCATCCCGCGGCGGCCAGCAGCACCGCCAGGCTTTCACAATCGTTCTGGTCGGCGCGCGCGTGATTGGTGTAGCAGGCGTCGGCGCCGTGCGGCACGCCGAGCAGCTTGCCCATCAGGTGATCCTCGAGCCCGGC
>DATKSB010000160.1:0-9561 GCA_035531855.1 Binataceae bacterium (SeqCode) | reverse complement strand
GCGACGTCCGGACTCAAGCCCGAAACAATCCGCGCGTTCGGCGCGAGCCTGGCGCGCGGCGAGATGCCGACCGCGATGGTCACTGACTGGATGATCGACACGTTCACGATCGCGGGCAGCCCCTCGCGATGCCGTGAGATCCTGGCCAAGCTGGTCGAGGCGGGACTCGACTCGCCGGTATTCTTCGAGGTTCCGGGGATTGGAGCCGAGCAGCTAATCCGCGATATCCACGTGCATTTGATGCCGCACTTTTTGTAGAACATAGGCGAGGCATCGTGATCGACATGGCAATCAAACCACCGACTGACGATGAACTGCGCGAGCTTGCGCGAGCGAATCAGATCGAACTCTCGCCCGCGGAAGTGCGCTCGCTGAGCGGAGCAATCGCGGCGCAGCTGCCTGGCTTCGAGCGAATCATGGCGCTAGCGCCGGAACCGCAATCGTCGGTGGCGCGATATCCTAAGCGCGATCCCGGCGTGCGCGCCGACCGCGCCGGCGATCCACTGAACGCCGTCGTTCGGCGATGCCATGTCAGGGGCGCGGCGTCGGGCAAGCTTGCGGGCAAGAGAATCGGACTTAAGGACAGCGTGTGTGTCGCTGGAATTCCCGCCAGCGGCGGCTCGCACGTGCTGCAAGGCTACGTCGCCGACAGCGACGCAACGATCGTGACGCGAATGCTCGACGCGGGTGCGGAAATCGTCGCGACGCTTAACATGGACGACTTCGCGCTTTCGGGCGACGGCCGCACCAGCGCATACGGGCCGACCCTGAATCCGCACAATCCCGCGTACTGTTCCGGAGGTTCCTCGAGCGGATCGGGCGCGGCGCTTTACTACGACTGGATCGATATCACGATCGGCACCGACCAGGGCGGCTCGATCCGGATTCCGTCGTCATGGTGCGGCGTGGTCGGAATCATGCCGACCTACGGCCTGGTTCCTTATACCGGCGTGATGAGTATCGATCCGTCGGTTGATCATGTCGGGCCGATGGCGCGCACGGTCAAAGATGTTGCGCTCATGCTCGAGGTGATCGCGGGCAGAGATCCGCTCGACCATCGGCAAGCGCGCGACTTCGCGGTTCCCGAATACACCGCGACTCTCGACCGCGGCGTGGAGGGCAAGCGGCTCGGGCTTCTGCGCGAGGGTTTTGGCCAGCCCGGGGCGGAGGACGATGTTAATCACGCGGTGCGCGCCGCCGCTGCGCAACTCGATAAGCTCGGGGCGAAGGTCGAAGAGGTTTCAGTGCCCGCGCATTTGGAGGCCGGCGATCTGCTCTTCGCGATTATTCCGGAAGGGATGACGCACCTTATGCGCACGGGACTGGTCGGCGCGCATCACACCGGATCTTACAATGCCTCGCTCGCGGAGTTTTTCGGCTCGCATTGGCCCGAACGTGCGAACCTTGAAGCGTCTTCGGTGAAGTTCATGGCGTTGCTCGGCGAGTTTTCAGCGCAGCGCTTTCACGGGAATCTCTACTCGCGAGCGCAGAATGCGCGCCGCGCCTTGACCGCCGCCTACGATGCGGCGCTCACGAAGTTCGACGCACTCGTGATGCCATCGACGCCGATGAAAGCGCGCCGGCAGGACGATGCCACGCCGTATTCGATGGTAACCAACACTGCACCGTTCGACCTGACGGGCCATCCGGGATTGAGCGTGCCGTGCGCGATGTCCAAGGGGCTGCCGGTCGGGATGATGCTAATCGGGCGGCACTTCGAGGACGCGACGCTGCTCGAAATGGCATATGCGTTCGAGCAAAGCGGTGATTGGCGAAAGCGCTGAGCTTTCTCAGTCGCGGCAGCACATTTTTTCGATCACGCACTGAACGATCGAAGGACCACGCTCGAAATAATCGCGCCGGATAAACTCGTCGGGCTGATGCGCCTGGCCCATCTCGCCTGGTCCGCAGATCAGCGAGACGATTTCCGACTGCGCGAACCATCCGCCGTCGGTTCCGAACAGGACTCCGCCCGAATCCTTCGCGCCGGTCGCTTCAAACAGCGCGCTTTCCAGCGGCGTTGCGCGCGGAGAGTTGAGAGGCGGCACCACCATCGGTGTCCGCAGGTCGATCACCGCCTCGGCGGTGCGCGAGGCGAAATCGTGCAGATCGAGCGCGCGCAGGCGCCGCGCCGCCTCGCGATAGAGCTCGAGTGGGTCTGTATCCGGCAGCGAGCGGTAGCTGATCCGGAGGGTGCATTCTTCGGCGATCATGTTGAGCGCCATTCCGCCCGCGATGGTGCCGAAATTCAACACGTCGTACGGCGCGTCCGGAAAAATCGCGCGAAACGCCGCGCGCGGATCGGCGCGGCGCTCTTCCTGGATCCGCCCGATCGCGTCGATAACGCGCCCCATCACCGCGATCGCGTTGACACCCGCGGCCGGTGCTCCGCTGTGGCCGCCGCGGCCGCGCACCACGACGTCGAACAGGACAATACTCTTGTGCGCATGGCTCACCGCCCACGAAGTCGGCTCGCCGATCCACGCCAATCGCGGCACCTGAGTCTCTCCGAGAATCTTGCGCAACGCGGGTCCTACTTTCTCCGCGCCCAGGCATCCGACCTCTTCACTCGCGGTGAATACAAACACCAGAGGACGCTTGAGTTTCGACAAATCGAATTGCCGGACGCCCTCCAGGCACTCGGCAATGAAGCCTTTCATGTCGGTGGTGCCGCGCCCGTAAATGCGATCGCCCTGCACCTCCAGCCCGAGGGGGTTGCGCGTCCATCCGGGTTGGCCGTCAAATGGAACGGTATCAACGTGGCCCGAAATGATTAGCCCGTCGCCGCGCGCCGGCCCGGCCCACGCGACCAGATTGGCCTGGGAAACGCCACCCAACTCGATCGGTTGAAGCGCAACTGAAAACTTGCGCGCGCGCAACTCCGCCGCCAGGTATTCGATCGCGGCTACATCGCTATGCGCGCTGACCGTATCGAAAGCGACCAGGCGGCGCGCCACCTCGTACAAATACTCAGTCATGGAAATCGGCCCTCGCATCGGCGCGTTCGCCGCGCCGTGCGTAGCTTATCACGCGGGATTCGGGCGAGTCCCGTACAGCACGCGCATCCAGATGGTGATCAGGGTGTCGAGCAAGACGCGAGAGTCGGTTTTCGGAGCCCGCTCGAGCTTGTCGTTCAGGTACCGCTCGCCCATCAAGACCAGGGCACGCGCGACTTCGTCGGCGTTAAGCGCGACGGTGCGGGCCGCGCGCACCTCGAGGCGGATGCGCCGTGCGGTGGATTTGGTCATCCGGTCCAGAAACACTTCGTACGCGTGCGCGACCCGGCGGTCCTGTATCGCTGCCTCAGCCAGCGCGCGCATCAGATGGCGATGCTGGCGATACACGACGATCATGCCTTCGAAGCCGCGCTCGAGGTCTTCGGCAGGGTCGCCCTTGCCGCTGAACCATCGATCGCTCATTGGGAACATCTCGGCCAGCACTTTCTCGACCAGCTTCATTGCAAGGTCGTATCGGTCGCGAAAATACTCATAGAACGAGGGGCGCGAGAGTCCGGTCCGCGCCATCAGATCGTCCACCGTGATCGCGTGAAAAGGCTTGCGCCGCAAAAGCTTTTCAGCGGCTTCAAGAATCTCGGAAGCGGCATCCTCGGGCCGGCGTCGCCTGCGTGCCAGCGCCGAAGGGCGCAGCTTTTGCGAAGAATTATTGCTGTCGCGGGGTTTGATCAAGGCAGAAATCGCAGCCGGGTCGCAAGCCTTCAAAGCCACGCCGAGGCACTGAACGGCGGTTTATCATTTACAAGATCGCAACGCTGATAACAACGAGCCAATTCGATACCGTTGTTAAGCTGGCCTAATTCCACGATCGGGGGGTAGTCGCCTCAGACGCAGTCGGCGCGATAGAATCGCCGGGGGAAGCGGGGGAACGCTGTATGGCCAATCAGACCGCGATGACAGAGATCGAACCGATCGAGAACGGCGCGGCCGCGCATACCGCGGAACCGGACGCGAAAGCTCCACCGCGCACCGGCAAGGATATAGTGATGGATCTGCGGCCGGGATTGAGCGATCAGGCAGCGCCCGCGATCTTGAAGATCGATCCGGAATTGAACGCACCCGAGTTGTTCCTTAATCGCGAGCTGACGTGGCTGGCATTCAACCGCCGGGTCTTCGAACAGGCGCTCGACGAGCGCAATCCGCTGCTCGAACGCGTAAAGTTTCTGGCTATCACCGCATCGAATCTCGACGAATTCTTCATGAAACGGATCGGCGGCCTGAAGCAGCAAGTCGTCGCCGGGATGCACGAGTTGACGGTGGACGGGCGCACTCCGCATCAGCAGATTGCGGAATGCCTTGCCCAGGCGCGCGAGTTCGACACGCAGCAACGCGCACTGCTGCCGGTTCTGCTGGCCAAGCTGCGCGAATACAGCATCGACGTGCTTGCGTGGGAGCAACTGAAGCCCGAAGAGCAGGTTGCCATCCGCGAATCTTATTTCCGAAATATCTTCCCGCTGATGACGCCGCTCGCGATGGATCCGGCGCATCCTTTTCCTTTCGTATCTAACCTGTCGCTGAATCTGCTAGTCACGCTGCGCGCCCCGGACGAGACCGACACCTCGATGGCAAGGGTCAAGATTCCGGTGGGGTTGGGAATCCCCCGCTTTATGCGCGTGGACGGCACCACTCGCTTCGTGCTGCTCGAAGACGTAATCGCGCACACGCTGGACCTGCTGTTCCCCACGATGGTGATCGAGGCGTGCGAGTTTTTCCGGGTCACCCGCAACGCCAACACCGAGCGCGACGAAGACGAGGCCGACGATCTGCTCGAACTGATTGAATCCGAGCTGCGCGACCGGCGGTTCGCGCCAATGGTGCGCCTGGAGATCGTCAAGGGAATGAACCCGGTGCATCGCGGTATGCTGGCCGCCGAGCTTGGACTCAACGAGCGCGACGACGTGTTCGAGATCGAAGGGATGCTGGCGTTGCGCGACCTGATGGAACTGGCGGCGGTGGACAATCCCGCGCTCCATGATCCGCCGCAGCATCCGGTTGACCATCCGCGGCTGACGCCTTCGCGCAGCATCTTTCACGTAATCCGCGAGGCCGGCTCCATCCTGCTGATGCATCCGTACGAATCGTTTCCGACCTCGGTGGGACGTTTCCTGCGCGAAGCGAGCGTTGATCCGAAGGTGCGCGCGATCAAGATGACGCTTTACCGCACCTCGAGTGATTCCGAGATTATCGGCTACCTGTGCGACGCCGCGCGCAACGGCAAGCAGGTCGCAGTGGTGGTCGAGCTGAAGGCGCGCTTCGATGAAGCGGCGAATATCCAGTTCGCAAGCCGGCTCGAGGAATATGGAATTCACGTCACGTACGGCGTGCTGGGCCTGAAGACGCACTCCAAGGTGATCCTGGTCGTGCGCCAGGATTACAACGGGCTGCGCCGCTATGCGCATATCGGCACCGGCAACTATCATCCTGGAACCGCACGGATTTACGCCGACTTCGGCATCATCACCTGCGACGACATCATCGGGCAGGACCTGACTCAGCTCTTCAACTTCCTGACCACCGGCAACCGGGGCGGACGAACCTTCAAGAAGATCATTCCGGCGCCGGCTTTTCTGAAGAAGGCGCTGATCGACAAGATCGAGCGCGAGAGCAAGCTTGGTTCAGCCGCGTCGCCGGGGCTGATCCAGATGAAAATGAACGCGCTCGAGGATGTCGATATCACGCGCGCGCTTTATCGGGCGGCGCGCGCCGGGGTCAAGATCGATCTAATCGTGCGCGACACCTGCAGGCTGCGCCCCGGCGTTCCGGGACTCTCGGAAACCGTGCGCGTGGTCAGTATAGTGGGACGCTTTCTCGAACATGGCCGGGTCTATTATTTCCGCAACGGCGGGGCGGAGGAATATCTGATCGGTTCGGCCGACTGCATGAAGCGCAATCTCGAAAGCCGCGTCGAAGTGGTCGCGCCGGTCGAAGATCCCGCACTGCGCAAGGAGCTGCGCACGGTGCTGGATCTGCAGCTCAAGCCCAATCGCGCGGCGTGGGAGATGCACCCGGACGGCAGCTATGTCAGGTTTGCGTCCGATGATTCCGCAAGCAATTGCCAGCAAGCCCTGATCGATCTGTTCGAGAATCGCGAAAAGGAGGCGTCCAAGACGCGCCGGCGCCGGCGCAAGGGTTTCGCCCGCCGCGCCACGAAGTAGGCGCGGGCGAGAGTCACCCGCGAGCCTCCCGCTCTCTTTCGGAATGCATGATGTGCAGCGCGACCAGCCGCGCGACCAGGATTGCGACGTACATCTGGCCAACAATCGCTTCGAGCGCCGACACCGCACGTGAGGGTCCGATCGCCGGGATGATATCGCCGTAACCGAGCGTCGTCAGCGTCACGAAGCTGAAAAAGATTAGCCGTTGAAGTTCGTCGTGGGTTTTCGCCAAGCCGGCCAAAGTGACCGAGCCGGTGAGCGTAAACGCCCCCGGCCACCCCAATTCCATCGCCAGATACACGAACGAAAAGGTAACGCCGATCAGAAGATAAGCGCAGATCGCGCCGCTGATCGTGTCGTAGGTGACGCGGCCCGGACGCAGCACCTGCCGCAGGACTCCGGTCGTGACGAAGGCGAGAAAAGCGGTCGTGCAAATGGCGGCACCGACCTGTAACTCGGTGCTGAGGCCGTAATCTGATAGCCATCTTCCCGTCAGCCCCGGAATCAGCAACAGGGAAGCGATAATCAAATCGCGTGGGTGACGCGTGCTCACATAGAGCGCCGCCAGCAACACTGCCGACAGCATCAGGCGCACGATAGCGAGCGCGCTGCTGTGTCCCTCAAAGAACGGGACCACGCCGACCAATCCGAGCAACAAGACCAGCAGAACCGTGAAGCGTCCGCGAATGAGCGCTTTTCGCCATTCGGCTGGAACGTGAACTATTTCCGGCTTAGCCATCGAGAGTGCCGTGAATACTTCGTGCCTATCCGCCCAAAAACTCGCGCAACCGTGCGGCCAGCTCCCGCGGTTTTTCTTCGGGAATAAAATGGCCGCAATCCGCAATCGCGCCGCCCTTCGCGATGTTCGCGACCCGCCTGAGTGATTGGACGACCAATTCGCCGCGGCCGCGCGGTCCGCCGCCGCCCAAGCCAAGCGTAGGCATCGGCAGCTTGAATCCGGCCGCGAACGTCGCGCGATTTTCCTCAACGTCGCGCGCCAGCGCGCGATAGAAATTGAATCCTGCGCGCATCGCCCCCGGCTGCGAATAAGTGCGGACGTACTCCGCGATATCTTGGTCGGAAAACGTGCCCGCTTGATCGATTCCGTTCATGAAAAAGAATTCCAGATAAGTCCGCTCGCGGCCGGCAGTCAACGCCTCGGGCAAGTCGGGAACCTGATGAAAAAGATGATGCCACCGTGGCGTCGCACGCGGATCGATCGAGCCGCCGGCGCCCGCGGGAAGATCGCCGGGCACCGGCACATCGAGCATCACCAGGTGCGTCACTTCCTCCGGATGATCCGCGGCGAGGCGAAACGCGGTCGGCGCGCCCCAATCGTGCCCGACGACGATAAAGCGCTCGTGCCCGAGATGATTGTGCATCAGCTCCCACACATCGTTCGCAACCGTGCGTTTGTCATAGCCGGACGACGGGCGCGACGAATCGCCCAGCCCGCGCAGGTCGGGCGCGACCATCGAGAATTTGTCCGCCACAAGCGGCATCAGCCGGCGCCATTCGTACCAGGTCTGCGGCCATCCATGCAGCAGAACCATCGGCGCGCCCTGCCCCATCGTCACATAGTGGATGCGCACGCCCTTGAGGTTCGCATAATGATGTTTGAATTCATCCATCGTCACCGCCCCCGCGCGCAAGGTATAGCAGAAACCTGGCAGCGCGGAGAGGACGGCGGCGCGCGATTTACGGCTTGGAGGCCGCGGCGATCCACGTCACCCGGCCCGAAACGACGATCGTCATATCGACGACTTTATCGACGCGTAGAAACAGGATGCTGAAATCGGTCAATCCCCAGGTGACGTAAGGCCGCGCAAAATGGGTTGTTGCCGAAAGGTAGTCGCCGGCGAGGTGCCCGCTGATGTCGAGCGCGATTTCATGGTCGGAGCCGTGAAGGCGCAGGATGCCGGCGAGCGTGGCCGCGAAGTCGCCGTTAGGGTTCTCGTGACCGGTGACGCGTTCAGGAATAAAAAAATCTCCGGATACCGCTTCGTTTCGAGCACGCGATCCTTCATCTTCGTATCGCGCATGCTTTCTTCGCGTGCGCGCGTTCATAGAGTTCGAGATCGCCGCTCGCCAACGCGCCGGCCGGCGCGATCGATTGCTCCAGCGCAAGCGAAATGCCGTCGCCGTTTATCGAATCAACCGAGCCCGAGGCGTCTCCCACCAGCGCCACTCGGCCCCTTGTCACCTGGCGCAACCTGACGGAAGCCGAGACACTCCCGCGCATGGAAGAGGTTACGGAAGCCTCGCCTAGCCGCTTTCGCCAGCGCGGAAAAAATCTCCGGCAGATCGTGGATGCGCAGCGCCGATCTTGCCCCGGTTATTGCAACGCAAGCTTCTTCGGGACCGATCGGAGTCATGCTATGAGTCAGCCGGAAATCGCAGGGATAAAATTCGATTGGAGCGCGGATAACCTTTGCGGGACAACGACTTGGTGATTCTGATTCTCAGGCGCAACACTTCCTTCCGATTTGTTTATTCCGAAACGCGATTTCGCTCCAACTGGTTGCATGAGCGTTCGTGCGACGACTAGATTTTCATTGACGGCGTTAATCGCGAACGACGACCGATTACCAAGCCCGCATTTCTTAGAACCTGAGAATCCTGCTGAACTCACAACGCAAGAATCACTCTCAGCCGCTCGCGAGCTCCCGCGATCGATGAACACCCTTGAAGCCACCGGCCTGCGCAAACATTACGGCGAACGCGTAGCGCTCGACGGCGTCAGCTTAAGCGTCGATCGCGGGGAGATCGTCGGTCTGCTCGGACCCAATGGCGCGGGCAAGACCACCACGCTCTCGATTCTCGCGACTCTGCTCGAGCCCGATTCGGGAACCGTGCGGCTTGCAGGCCTCTCGCCGCAAAGTGATCGCAACGCGCTGCGGCGCAAGCTCGGCTATGTTCCGCAGGCGATCGCGCTCTATCCGACGCTGAGCGCGCGGCAGAATCTCGAACTCTTCGCGCGCATTCACGGCGCCGGCAAACGCCAGGCCGCCGCGACAACCGCGGAGGCGCTCGAATCCGTGGGCCTTTCTCCCCGCGCTGACGATCCGGTTTCGATTCTTTCCGGCGGAATGAAACGGCGCCTCAACCTGGCATGCGCGATGGTGCATCGGCCGGAGATCCTGCTGCTCGACGAGCCGACCGTCGGGGTCGATCCGCAATCGCGCGAACAGATCCTCCTGACCGTCAAAGCCGCGGCAGAGTCGGGCACCGCGGTGATCTACAGCACGCATTACATGGAAGAGGTCGAGAGCATCTGCGGCCGCGCGCTGCTGATCGATTACGGTCGCGTGGTGGCGCAAGGCACGGTGGCCGAGTTGATCGCGCTCGGCGGACGGCATCCGAGGATGGAGATCACATTTCAGGATCCGCCC
>DATKSB010000159.1:0-3417 GCA_035531855.1 Binataceae bacterium (SeqCode) | reverse complement strand
TCCACCGCGGCTTGAATATCCGAGTTTCCCCACGGAATCACCGCAGCCACAAAATATCGGCACGCGCGACCCTCGGCCGGCCCCAAGTCTTTAACTTGATGACCGGTCTTCAAAAGCGCAACCGGATCTACGGAACTCTTGGTGATCACGCCCAGCGATCCCACCGACACGCATCCCGCTATCGAGAGCAACCCTGCAAAGATGGCCAATCTCATCGTCTCTAGCTTCATCCCTGGCTTCATCGCTGCTTTCCCTTTGTCCTGAAGAGCTTAAAGAAATAATTTCCAATCTGGTACACTCGGCCCTTGCAGCGCAATGGCGTGACCGATCGTGCGTCGCGCTGACGGCAGAAATCGCGATGACGGGTTGCGCGAGTTTTTGCCTCGCCGGGCGGCGGGCGCTAGGCTCTGCCCAGAAATTTCGTGCGAGGTGCGGTGTGGAAGAGCTCAAGCGAACCGATCCGGAAATCTACGACATCATCCGCAAAGAAGAGCGCTACGAGTTCGACTCGGTGCGCCTCATCCCGTCAGAGAATTACGCCTCGGCCGCGGTGCTCGAAGCGACCGGCTCGATTCTGACCAACAAATATTCCGAAGGTTATTCCGGACGCCGCTATTATGAGGGCCAGCGCCATATCGACACGCTCGAGACTCTGGTGATCGATCGCGCCAAGGCGCTGTTTGGCGCAGAGCACGCCAACGTGCAGCCCTACTCGGGATCGCCCGCGAATCTTGCGGTCTATTTCGGGCTGCTTAAGCCCGGTGACACGATCATGGGGATGGCGCTGCCGATGGGCGGGCATCTGACCCACGGATGGAACGTCAGTATAACGGGGACGTTCTGGCGCGCGGTGCAATACGGCGTCGATCGCGAGACCCATCGGATCGACTACGACGCGGTGCGCGATATGGCGCGGCGCGAGAAGCCGCGCATCATAGTGTGCGGCGCGACCGCGTATCCGCGGCTCATCGATTTCAAGGCGTTCGGTGAAATCGCAAAAGAAACCGGGGCGCTGATGCTGGCGGATATCGCGCATATCGCCGGGCTCGTTGTCGGCGGAGTGCATCCGAGCCCGCTCCCTTACGCCGACGTCGTCACGACCACGACGCACAAGACGCTGCGCGGGCCGCGCGGCGCGATGATTCTGTGCAAGGCCGAACATGCCGACGCGATCGACAAGGCGGTCTTTCCGGGTTTGCAGGGCGGGCCGCACAACCATACCACTGCCGCGATCGGGGTGGCGCTCAAGGAAGCGGCGGCGCCTGCGTTCAAGGATTACGCGGCGCAGATCGTGCGCAACGCCAAGGCGCTCGCGCAGGAGCTGCTTGCGCGCGGATTCTCGCTGGTCTCGGGCGGCACTGACAATCATCTGATCCTGGTCGATCTGACGAGCAAGAAAGTGATCGGGAAGAAGGGCGCCAAGGCGCTCGACGTCGCCGGGATTGTCTGCAACTACAACACCGTCCCTTACGATCCGCGCAAACCCTTCAGTCCCAGCGGGCTCCGCCTCGGCACGCCGGCGGTGACCTCGCGCGGGATGCGCGAGCCGGAGATGAAGCTCATCGGCAAATGGATGGACGAGGCGATCGCGCACGCGGGCGACGAAGCCGCGCTAAATCGAATCGCGGGAGAAGTCGCGGAAATGTGCCATCACTTCCCCGCGCCGGGATTATCATTTCGCTGAATAAGACAGCCACGAGGGCACGAGGGCACAAAGAAGATCGCTTAATGTCTTCGTGTCTTTGTGGCCGCGTTGCTTTGTTTTCCACACCAGCGCTGCTTGACATCCCCGCGTCCGTGACGCGATAAACGCGCCATGGCCAAAATCAAACTCGAACGCGGATTAAATTTCGGCGCGCCATACACGCCCGACATGCAGCAGGCGGGCAAACGGCCCGAACCAACCTGGACGACGGTCGCGGCTCAGGTGCGCGAGGCCGAAGCGCTCGGCTACGACTCGCTGATCGCGGTCGAAACCCAGCACGATCCATATCTCGGGCTTGCGATCGCCGCGATGGAACCGGCGAAGATCGAGCTCGGCACCGGAATCTCGCTGGCGTTCACCCGCAGTCCCGTTTCCACCGCGTACACCGCGTGGGATCTCCAACGCATGAGCGGCGGCCGGTTGATGCTCGGGATCGGTTCGCAGGTGAAGGGCCATGTGATGCGCCGTTTCGGGATGCCGTGGTCGAAGCCGGCGCAGCGCATGAAAGATTACGTCGGTGCGATGCGCGCGTGCTGGAAGACCTGGCAGACGGGAGAGCCGCTGAACTTCCGCAGCGAGCACTACAATCTCTCGCTGATGACGCCGAACTTTTCGCCTCCGCCGCAGGAGCATCCGCACATCCCGGTTGCGATCGCGGCGGTGCAGGAGAGGATGCTGCAAGTCGCGGGCGAAGTTTGCGACGGAGTGCGGCTGCACGGAATCGTGACGCGAAAATATATCGATCAGATAGCACTCCCGAATCTGAAGAAGGGCTTCGAGAAATCCGCGCGTCCGGCTTCCGAATGGCCTGAGTTTCAAATCTCGGGCGGCGGTTTTCTGGTTGCGGCAAAAGATCGTGACGCGCTGGCCAAGGCGGTCGAGACGACGAAATCAACCATCGCGTTCTATGGCTCGACGCGCTCGTACCGTTCGAGCTTCGAGCTTGACGGATGGGGCGATACCGCCGACGAATTGCACAAGCTCTCGGTGCAGCAGAAGTGGCGCGAGATGTCGAAGCTGGTAAGCGAGGAGATGGTCCACGCGTTTGCCGCGGTGGGCACCTACGACGAGATTGCCGCGGTAATGAAAAATCGCTTTGCCGGAATCAATCGACTGGGCTTCGACATGCCGGTGCATAGCGAGCACGACCGCGGCGCGCTGAAAGAGATTCTGCAAGATCTCCGCCGCGGGTAGAGGTTCTTTGTGGCGGCGCGATTCAGCGTGGGCGCAGGGTTTTGATTTCGCCGGTGCGCATCGCCACCAGCTCCGTAGTCGCAATCGCGGCAAAGATTCCGCTGCCCACCACCCCGGGAATCGCGAGCAGCTCTTTGTCGAGCTTCGCGGGATTGTGAATTTCCTTGACCGCGCAATCGAGGATCAGATTGCCGTTGTCGGTGACGAAATCCGCGCCGTCGCTCTGGCGCACTGCCGGCTTCAGCCCGAGTGCTGCAACTTTGCGGATGACCAGAGGGACCGAGAACGGCACCACTTCCACCGGCAGTCGGCCGCGCGCGCCGAGCTTGCGCACCAGCTTTTCCTCGCCGATGAGGATAACGACTTTGCGCGAGGAGGCGGCGACGATCTTTTCGCGCACCAGCGCGCCGCCGTAGCCCTTGATCAGGTTAAGCCGCGGATCGACTTCGTCGGCGCCGTCAAAATCGATATCGATCTTCGGCGCGTCGGCGAGCGACACGATCTCGATTCCGAGCGAG
>DATKSB010000158.1:0-24325 GCA_035531855.1 Binataceae bacterium (SeqCode) | reverse complement strand
TTGCCGTTGACCGCGAGCACCAGGTCTCCCTGCTGCAGGCCCGCCTTCTCGCCCGGCCCTCCGGGCATCACGTTGGCGATCACGACGTGCTCGCGCATCGTGTAGGAGAGCACTCCCAGCCACGCGCGCGGGACCGCGGATACGCGGCGCCCCTGCTGGATCAGCTCGTCGCGAACGGCCAGAAAATATTCGCCCGGGATGCCTAAAATTGCGCGGCCGATATCGGCGAAGTTCAGATATGAAATCGCGATCGCGTTGCCGAAGCGGTTAACGATCGCGCCGCCGGAAAATCCAATCTGCAGCGACGACGCCGTCACGCACACGCATCGCTCGAGCATGAATTCCCACACCGCGTCGAACGGTCCGAGATAGGTCACGAGTCCGCTATCGGCGCAGCGCTTGTCTTCGCCAAGGCTCGCAACGGTGAACGCCTCTTCGCCCGCGACGCTCGCCTGCGACGACACGATATTGAGGCAAGGGAGAGGACGGCCGGCGTCGATACGCAACAGCCCGAGGCCGGTGCTGTAGTCCTTGCCGACGATTTTCGCCTGATGCTGATTGCCGTCGGGCAGCGTGACGATCACGCTGGTCGCGCCGAGCAGCAGATAATGGACCGTCGCGATTAGCCCGTCGGGGCTGACGATGGTTCCGGTGCCGCGGCGGTCGGTGCCTAGTCCGATCGCGGTCGATACGTGGGTGGGCGGCACCTGCGAATGCACGCCGACAGTCGCGCGCATCGCTTTCTCGAGCAGTACTACAGGGGCATTCACCGCGTCATTTCTCGCAATTCAGGCTAAGGCCAGCGCGCGCCGGTTACAAGCGCGCGGGAGGTTTTCGCGCCGTCAACGGCGTCCATATTGCTCGCGAAAAAAAAGAGGCGGTCCGTTTCCGAACCGCCCCGAATTCGTTTTGTGATCGGCTTCGCAGCTAAAAGCCTGCGCGGCTTAACGCTTGCGCGGTGAAACCCGCGCCGCGGGAACCTCGGTCTCGTGCGCACGCATCGTCAGCACTTGCAGCGCCTCGCCGAGATCGAGTTCGCTATACTTCTGATTCGAGTAGAGAGAGTCCAGCCGCTTGACCGCCTGCTCCGGCGTCATGTCCGCCATCGAGAGCTGACGCGTAGTCTCGCTGATAATCTTGGGCGCACCCTTCCAATGGAACATATTCGCCGCGATGGTCAGGCTGTCGAGTTGCGCGACGCTCACTTTCATCGCGTCGGAGTACCCATTGACGTAGCCGTCCTTCGCCGAAAGATTGAGCTTGTTCCAGAACGCGCCATCGTGTCCGACGCTGGTAGCCGCAAATGCGACTGCCCAACTGGCCAGAAATCCCAGCAACACGCCCGCGCCAAACTTCTTCATTGTAGGATGCCCTTTCCGCTCATCGATGCGGATTCTTGTAGCAGAAATACGTCGTAACTGCAAAAAGCGTTACACATAATACGACGGAAATATAACTTTGATACAATTCATTAGATTCCGTTAAAGCCAGACACCCCATTCCTCCAGCGGTTGCGGCCGCTCGTGAGGCTCCGCGCCTCCACCACCAAGCCGCACACTAGCCGTTTCCAGACCCGCCGTAAATACGGGGGTCCGATTTGGAGACCTGCCCGGGATTGAACCCGTCCCATCAGCGCGACATCATCGGATTGAGCTTGGATTGAGCGTCGATGGTCGGTATCTCATCATGAATTCAACCTTCAGCCAAATAGCCAGTGAAGTGTTGGGGTTTATTCGAAAACCTGATGCCGCACTATTTGATGCCTTGGCAATGAACATCTTTCGCTATCAATATGATGTTATAGCAGCGTATAAGAACTATTGTAATCAACTGCTGGTCACTCCAGACGCGGTTCTAGCGCCCGATCAGATTCCTCTCGTCAGTACCATTGCCTTCAAGTACGCAGAGCTTGCCCCAGCCGACGCTGGCCGGATTCCCGGCGCGAGAGAGTTCATGACCAGCGGCACGACGAACGGCGCTGACCGGCGGGGGCGCCACGTTGTCGCGCGGCCCGAGGTTTATCGGGCGTCGGCGATGGCGCATCTTGGCGCGATGCTGTTTCCCGACGGCGCAGGGATGCGGATGCTCGCGATGCATCCGACCGCCGAGCGGATGCCCGAGTCGTCGCTCTCGGCGATGATAACCTGGTGTATCGAAGAATTCGGGAGCGGCGAATCGCGATGCGTTGCCGATCGGGGCCGGGTCGATACGACGGCGGCGATCGCGTTCCTGCGGGAGGCCTCGGCGGCGCGCGAGCCGGTTTGCATCCTCGGAACCACTGCAGCGTTCGCCGCGATTTTCGAGCGGATGACCGAGTCGCGTGAGCGCCTTAAGCTGGCTCCGGGCTCGCGCATCATGGACACCGGCGGTCCCAAAGGGCAGCGCGTGCCGCTATCGCCGGCTGAGGTCGCGTCGCGAGCGGACGAACTGTTGGGAGTCGAGGCGGATCTCGTCATCAATGAATACGGAATGACGGAGCTGTGCTCGCAGCTCTACGACGCAACGCCATTCAACTCGCGATACGGCGGCGAGCCGGGAGCGCGGGTCAAACTCGGGCCGCCGTGGATGCGTGCGATGGCGATCGATCCGGCGTCGATGCGCCGGGTGCCGGACGGGACGCCCGGGATGCTCGCGTTTATCGATCTGGCCAACCTGTGCTCGGTCTCGGCGATTCTGACCGAGGACTTGGGAGTCGTCGAGGACGGATGCGTTCGCGTGCTCGGGCGGGCGCTGGGCGCGGGGGCGCGCGGATGCGCGCTATCGATCGAATCGTTTCAGGCGGCGGCGCGGCGATGAGTGATCCGGTCAGCGAAGCGGCGATCTCGACCGCTATTTCGCGGATGCGCGCGCGCGTCGGCGAGGCTCACGACCCGCTGCGCGCGGCGAGCGTGCTCGCCTCGGCGCTCGAGCGATGGCGTATGCGAGATTTTCCCGCGCGCCGCGCGGCGGTCGCGCAAATCAGCGCGGGACTGGGTTTCTCCGCGGCGCTGCTTGATGCGTCACTCGACGCGCTGCTTGCGCCGTTCACCGCCGAAGCGCTTACGGCGTTCGCGGCCGAGGCGGCCATGCGGCGCGAGGTGACGGGCTTTATCATGGCGGGCAATGCACCCGGCGCCGGACTGCACGAGATCGCGCTATCGCTCATTTGCGGAGCGGACGTGATTGTCAAGACCGCGACGCAGGAGCCGCACTTTTTCGCGCAGCTCGCGCGCTCGATCCGTGAATGCGACGCGCGGCTCGGCAGCATGATCGAGGTCTTCAACTGGGGCAGGGCGGATCACGCTTTGACGGAAGCTCTGGTCGGCGGCGCGAACCGGATCGTCGCGTATGGCGATGACGCCACTCTCTCAGCGATCGGCGGCGGACGCATCGTCGGCTTCGGGAGCAGGCTCTCGGGCGCGATCGTCACGCACGCGATTCGCGCCGACGCGCAGGTTCGCGCTAGCGCCGCCGCGCTCGCGCGCGACGCGACTCTGTTCGAGCAGCTCGGCTGCCTTTCGCCGCATCATGTCTTCGTCGAGGATGAGTCCGGCTCGGCGGCGCGCGAATTCGCACACGCGCTGGGCGGCGCGATCGCGGCGCTCGCGCTTTCTGCTGCTCCACCCGAGTCGCTGACGCTCGAGGATTCCGCCGCGCTGCGGCGCGCGCACGAGACCGCGCGATGGCGCGCCGTCGCGGGCGAGGCGGTCGAGTTGATCGAAGGGCCGCGAGTCCAGTGGGCGGTGGTGTTCGATCGCGACGCGGCATTCTCGCCGTCGCCGGGTTTCCGCACCTTGTACGTAAGTCCCTTTCGCGATCGCGAAGACTTGCATAAGCGCCTCGTGCCGGCCGCGGGACGCCTCGAAGCGTTCTCGCTTGCCGGCGTTACCGGTGACGACGCGCTGATCGGCGATCTTGGCGCGCTCGGCGTGTCGTACATCGCGGCGCCCGGCGCGATACAATCTCCCCAGCTAACGTGGCGTCATGGCGGCGGCGCGTTTCTGGATTCGATGACCAAAGCCGGGGCGGATTAGATGACCGACGATCTGAAAACCTTGTTCATGCGCCACGTCGCGCAGACTTCGGACGCGCCGATCGGCCTCGAGATCGTCCGCGCCGAGGGATGCTGGCTCTACACCGCCGACGGGCGCCGCTACCTCGATCTGATCGCGGGAATCGGCGTCGCCGCGCTGGGGCATGGCAACCCCATCGTCGCCGCCGCGATCGAGCGGCAGGCGCGGCGTCATCTGCATGTGATGGTTTACGGCGAATACGTGATCGAAGCGCAGGTCCTTCTTGCCGCGCGGCTGGCCGAACTGCTGCCGCGGCCGCTCTCTCGCGTCTATTTCACGAACAGCGGGGCCGAGGGGGTCGAAGGCGCACTCAAGACCGCGCGCAAGTTCACGCGACGCGCAGGCTTCGTCGCGTTCGAGGGCGCGTACCATGGCGATACGATGGGCGCGCTCGCGCTCGCGGGAAATCCCGCGTTCCGCGCGCCGTTCGAGCCGCTGCCGGGTCCGGTGACGCATCTGCCGTATGACGATATAGGCAGTCTTGACGCGATCGATTCTTCGGTTGCCGCCGTGATCGTGGAGCCGGTGCAGGCCGAAGGCGGCGTGCGAATTCCCGATGCGCGGTTTATCCGCGCGCTGCGCGAGCAATGCGACCGTGCGGGCGCCCTGCTGATTTTCGACGAAGTGCTGACCGGCTTCGGACGCACCGGAGCGATGTTCGCGCTCGAGCACACGGGAGTCGTGCCGGATCTGATCGTGATGGCGAAGGCTCTCGGCGGTGGACTCCCGCTCGGGGCGTTCGCCGGACGCGACGAGCTGCTGGCGGTGCTCGCGCACGATCCCGCGCTTGGGCATATCACGACGTTCGGCGGACATCCGCTGTCGTGCGCGGCGGGCCTGGCCGCGCTCGAGGTGATCGTCGCTGACCGGCTTCCGGAGCGGGCGGCAGAGACCGGAGTCTACCTGCGAGAACGGCTTGCCGCGCTTGCGGCGCCCGAGATCGCGGCGGTGCGCGGGATCGGGCTGCTCGCGGGAATCGAATTCCATGATGCCGATTTCGCGCATCGCTTTGTCGCGGCGGCGCTCGTGCGCGGCGTGGTGATCAACTGGACGCTTAACGCCACGGCGGTAGTCCGGGTCGCACCGCCTTTGGTGATAACCCGACAGGAAGTTGATATTGGCGTCAGTCTGTTACGATCCGCGCTTGCGGACGCGCGCATCTGATCCGCGAGCGCCCCCAATCTTTGGACTTTTGCGCCGCTGCCCCCTCAACTATGATCAAGGTTCACCGCGCCGCTTGCGCGGGCGAATTTGCCGATCGAGTGACGATTCATCCTGACAACTTTGCCGGCTCCGTTCCCGGAGCGACCTCGCCCGAGCTCCGGGACGGTACGCTTGTCTGGACCAACGACGACGCCGAGGCGCTGGCGGTCCTCAAGATCGGCGGAGCGTTGGGACTCTTCTTTCTGCTGGTTTACGCGATAGCCGATTCGATCGGCGGGCGCATGGGCGCCGCCGTCGAAGCCGAGCACTGGGCGCTGCTGGCCGGGACCTGCCTGTTCTTCGGCATGACCTGGACGACGGCGTTTCGGCGTTACTGGAAATTCTGGACGCTGGTGTACTGCGCTTTCATGATGACGATGTTCGTCGTGATCAGCGCGCGCACCGCCGACCCCGAGTCGCGGTTTATCGCGATGCTACTGTGCCCGCTGGCGACCGCGTCGTTCGTCAGTTGGGGCTCGCGCTGGCAGCTTGCGATGGGCGTGGCGGTGACCGTGATTTTCGCCGCCGCCGAGCGTTTCGTTCCGGTCGCCACGCGGCTGAACGTTTACCGGTGGATGGGGCTCGGCGCGGCGCTGGCGTTCGGGCAGGCGACCGCGATTTTTCTCGAGCGCTATCGCGACCGGATTCGGCGTCAGTTCGCGGCGCTGGAAGAGGCGGCGCGGTTTCGCGAAACCCAGATCTCGACCATGGCGCATGACATCAGCAGCCCGGTCGCCGCGCTTACCGGCTACGCCGAGTTGCTCGAGGAAGATGCCTCCGACCCGGTCGAGCGCCGCCAGATTCTGGCGCGGATCGGCTCGACCGCGTGGAACATGAACCTGGTCGTCAGCAACGTGCTGGATCTGTACCGGATCGAAGAGGACGGCCGCTTTCATCCGATTCTCACTCGGGTTGATCCGTGGCGCGTCATCACGACCGCTTCCGAGGATTGCGCGGCCGAGGCGTCGCGCCGCGGGTTGGAGGTTACCACCGCGCTGGCGGCGCTGCCGCCGGCCACGCTCGACGGGCATCATCTGGACCGTATCGTACGCAACCTGATGGCGTTTGCGATCGCGCGCGCCAGCCGCGGAGTGGTGTCGCTGCGTGCGGCGGTGCATGATCGCAAGCTCAAGATGGAAGTCAACGCGCAGTGCCCGGGTATCGCCGCGGCGGACCTGGCCGCGCTGCTTGCGGGACCAGATCGCAGCGGCCGCGGCGCCGGCTCGGCCTCGCTGGGGTTGTTCATCGCGCGCGCGATGGCGGAGTCGGCGGGTGGCAGCGTGCAGGCGACTTTCGAGCGCGCGACCGGCCTAACCCTGCGCGCGGCCATCCCGATCGCCGACGTCGGAGGCGCATCGGGGGCTGCGGATCCGACCGCGCCGTGAAGCATCGTGCGCCAGTTTCGTCTTTGCGAACCGTTTCGCGCCGCGCGGAGGCCTTTGCGGGCGAGTTCGATCTGATCTCGCGGCTGTGCGCCCGCTTGCCGCTTTCGCGCCGCACTCTGCTTGGTCCGGGAGACGACGCTGCGATTATCGCGCGCGGCGCAGGCGCGCAACTCGTCACGATCGATTCGATGGTCGAGGGCATGCACTTCGATTTGCGCTGGGGCACTCCGGAGCAATTGGGCGCGCGGGCGCTGATCGTGAACTTGAGCGATATCGCCGCGATGGGCGGCGCGCCGAAGGCGTGTGTAGTCAACCTGGCGATCAGGCCGGGTCTCTCGCCTGAATTTTTTGAGCGGATGTACGCCGGTTTGGGGCGGGCGGCCCGCGTGGCTCGCGTTGACGTGATCGGCGGAAATATCGCTCGCGCCGAACAGCTCGCCATCACTATCGCGCTGATTGGTGACGCGCCCGCAAAGCCGCTGCGCCGCGACGCGGCGCGCCCCGGCGACGGAATTTTCGTCACCGGAACATTGGGCGACGCGGCCGTGGGATGGCGTATCCTGGAGGGCAAGCTGCGCGCGCGCGGCGCGGCGCGAACTCATCTGATCAATCGCTATCTTGCGCCGACCGCGCGGCTCGCCGCCGGAGCGCGGCTTGCGCGAATTCGTCCGGCTCCAGCGGCGATCGATATCAGCGACGGGCTGTGGCAGGACCTGGGGCATATTCTAAAGCGCAGCCGCGTGGGCGCGGAAATCGATCCGAGCGCGATTCCGGTGTCCGACGCTTATCGCGCCGTGATGCGCGGCGATCTTTCGCTCGCACTCGGCGGCGGCGAAGATTACGAGCTGCTGTTCTGCGTGCGCCCCAAATACGGCGCGCGCAGGCTCGCCGCGATGCTGGGCGTGCCGGTTGCGCGGATTGGCACGATCGTCAAAGGACGCGAGGCGCGGTTTTTGGGCGGGGGAGCGCCCGCGCTTGCTGGATGGGATCAGTTGCGGGCGGGTGCGCCGTGATCGTGGTCTTACCGATCGTGGTTGCGATGCTGATCGTCGTCAGCGCCGCGCTGGCCGCTTCGGAGACGGCGATATTCACGCTGGCGCGCATGGAGCATACGCGCGAGCAACTGACCCGCGCGGTCGGCGCGGCACTGGATCGTCTGATGCTGCGGCCGCTCGAGTCTTTGATCGTTGTGATCGGGATCAATGAGACGGCCAACGTCTTCGCCGAGTGTCTTGCGACCACATTTTTTCTGCTCTGGCTCGGCGCTGATATCGGGCCGTACGTTGCCGCACCGGTGATGCTGATCCTGGTGCTGATCTTTTGCGACATCACGCCCAAGACCTTCGCGCTCGCCTATCCGGCCGCGGTGGCGCGCCTCACCGCGCGTCCGCTGGCGATTCTGACCGCGGTCGTGCATCCGATCGCGCGGCATTTCACGCCGCTGGACGAAGCTCCTCATCCGGGCCCCGTCTCGGAGGCCGAGTTCAAAGCGCTGCTGCAATTGGGGGAGCATCAGGGCGAAGTCGAGCCCGCGGAGCGCGCGCTCATTCATCGCGTATTCGATTTCGGATTGCGCCGCGCCTCCGAGGTGATGACGCCGGGCGATAAAATCTTCACGCTCGATATCGCGACGCCGCCGGCCCAGTTGATGGCGGAGATCGCGCACGGCCATTTTTCGCGCGTACCGGTCTATCGCGATACGCCCGGCAATATCGTCGGGATTCTGCACGCCAAAGATCTCGCAGCGCGCCGCCTCGAAACCGTCTCGCCGCGCGTCGATCGCATCCTGCGTCCGGCGTATTTCATTCCGCCCGCCAAGGCGCTGGGCGAATTGTTCGACGAGATGCGGCGCGGGCGTTTTCAGATGGCGCTGGTGGTCAACGAGTACGGCCATCTGCTCGGGCTGGTGACGCTGGAAGATTTACTCGAAGAATTGTTTGGAGAGTTGCGCGACGAATTCGATTCTGAGGTTCCCGAACTGGAAAAACTAAGCGACCATGAATGGCTCGCGTCGGGCGCGATCGAAGTGAAGAAGCTCAATCTTGCGCTGGACGCCGATCCTCCGATCGAAGTGCGCGGCGGCGGCCCAACGCTTAGCGCCGTGCTGCTGCGCAAGCTTGGCCGCGTCCCGCCCGCCGGAGAGACTTTGCAACTGGGCGCGTTCGCCGCCCGCGTCGAACGGGTGCGCGGCGCGACCGTCGAGCAGGTGAGGCTCACGCGATGACTGGGTGGGAGCTTATCGCGGCGATTGCGGCATGCGTGGCGGTGCAGGCGTTTTTCGCCGCAAGCGAAATCGCGGTGGTCTCGGCCGACGAAGTCAAGATCCGCGCCGAGAGCGAAAGCGGCTCCGCGCGCTCGCATGCGTTGGGCGCTCTGCTCGCGAATCGGGATCGGCTGCTCGCGCTGACGCTGACCAGCAACAACGTCGCCACGGTGCTGGCCGCGGTGATGCTGACCTCATTCCTGCATCGGCTCTACCCCGGCTACTCGTATTGGGCGCCGTTCCTGCTCGCGCCGGTGACGCTGATTTTCGGCGAGTCGATTCCAAAGCTGGTCGCGCTGGGAAATCCGCTTCGATTCGCGCGCTTCGCGGCACCGCCGCTCAAAATCCTCGCGGCGATTCTCGCGCCGATTCTCGCGGCCGAAACCTTGCTCAGCCGCGCGATGCGCCGGGTGGCGGGAGTCGCGCCCGGAGCCGACAGCGTGTTCTTGAGCCGCGAAGATCTCGCGCGCCTGGTGCATCGCCGCGCGCCCGATTCCGCCGCGCACGACTCAAGCGATCAACACGACGCGATTCTGCCGTCCGAGCGCCAGATGATCAGCCGGATCTTCCGCTTCTCGCGCGCCGATGCGCGCAAGGCGATGGTGCCTCTGGTGCGCGTGGACGCGATCCCGCACGACGTCACGCTCTCCGGCGCGATCGAGACCGTGCGCCGGGTCGGTTACAGCCGGTTGCCGGTGTTCCGCGAGCGGATTACCGATATCGTCGGCGTGGTTCACGTGTTCGATTTGTTGCAGGCCCCGGACCTTGCCCGGCCGGTCAGCGAAGTGATGCGGCCGGTCAGTTATTTTCCGGAATCGATGCCGCTGGATGAAGTCCTGGTCGCGTTGCAGCGCACTGGCGAGAACCTGGCCGTGATCGTGGACGAGTACGGCGGCGCCGCCGGAATTATAACGGTCGAAGATTTGCTCGAAGAAGTCGTCGGCGAAATTGACGACGAGCACGACAATATCGAGGAGATAGCTCGCGTGGTCAATCGCGTCACCCTCAACGTGTCGGCGCGCGCGCCTATCGCGGAATTAAACGAACGCTTCGCGCTGCGCCTGCCCGAGGGGGATGAGTATGCTACGATCGGCGGTCTGGTGCTGGAACGTTTGGGCCATATTCCGCAGCCGGGCGAGCAACTGAAAATCCCCGGGATGACGATCACTGTACTCCGCAGCGACGTTCGCGCGGTGCGCGAGCTGCGCCTGGCGCTCGAGCGGCCGCTGCGCGCGGATTCGGCAAGACGACGATGACCGAAGCCGCGATCCGCAAAATTCTCGAGGACGTGGCGGCGGGCACAGTGACCGCGGCCGCCGCGATGCGCGATTTGCGCGAGCTGCCGTTTCAGGATCTTGGCTTCGCGAAGCTCGACCGGCATCGCACGCTGCGCCGCGGCGTTCCCGAGGTGATTTTCGGCGAAGGCAAAACCGCGGCGCAGATTATCGCGATCGGAAAAAGCGTGGTCGCGTCCGGCGCCAACCTGATCGTGACCCGGCTTGCGCCCGAAAAAGCGCGCGCAGTGAAGAAAGCACTTCGCGCGATGACCTATCATCCGGCAGCCGCCCTCGGCGCGATCGTCAAAGAGCGCGTGCGTCCGCGCGGACACGGCGAGATCATGATCATCAGCGCCGGCACCTCGGATATTCCGGTGGCCGAAGAAGCCGCGATCTGCGCCGAGCTGTTCGGCAACCGGGTCGCGCGCCTGTACGACGTTGGCGTCGCCGGGATTCATCGCCTGACCGCGAATCTCGACGCGGTTCGCCGCGCGAG
Organism: Binataceae bacterium (SeqCode); assembly: GCA_035531855.1. Taxonomy (GTDB): domain Bacteria; phylum Desulfobacterota; class Binatia; order Binatales; family Binataceae; genus JBARDN01. The sequence continues at coordinate 13,649 of DATKSB010000158.1, read as the reverse complement.
CGTGCTCGTCGTCGTCGCGGGAATGGAGGGCGCGCTGCCCTCAGTAGTCGCCGGACTGCTCGACAAGCCTGTCGTCGCAGTGCCGACCAGCGTCGGTTACGGGACCGCGTTCGGCGGAATCGCGGCGCTGCTCGGGATGCTCAATAGCTGCGCGAGCGGCGTGACCGTGGTCAATATCGACAACGGTTTCGGCGCCGCCGTCGCGGCGACGCTGATGAACCGGATCGGAATCGCGCGCGACGCGGATTAGCGATGGCGCGGCGCAGCTCAATCACCCAGGGCCGCGCGCGGCGCGCGATCAAGATGGGCGAACTCGCCTCTCAGGTCGGCACGAGCTACCTGTGGAACTCGATCCGGCGGCCGTTCCTTTCCCGCAGCGACCAGGAACGCGAGCTGCTCGAAACCCACATCCGCAACGCGCAACGAATCGTCGAAAGCTCGACCCATCTGCGCGGCGCGTTCATGAAGCTCATCCAGATGCTCTCGATGCGCCAGGATCTTCTGCCGGGCGAAGCGCTCGACGTGCTGAAGGCAACGCAATCGAGCGTGCCGCCGATGAACTATTCGACCATCTCGGATCAGATTCGCCGCGAGATCGGAAAACGCCCCGAGCAGATCTTCGCGAAGTTCGATCAGACCGCGTTCGCCGCCGCCTCGCTCGGACAGGTGCATCGCGCGACCACCCGCGACGGGCGCGAAGTCGCGGTCAAGGTGCAGTATCCGGGGGTCGAGAAAACCGTCGAGCAGGATCTGGGAAATCTGAAGATGCTGCTGATGACGCTGCAGGCGATCGGGCGCGACGTGATGCGCCAGAAGATCGATTGCAACGCGGTGTACCAAGAGCTCGAAGAGCGCCTGCGCGAGGAGCTCGACTACGTGCGCGAGGCGCGCAACATGACCGAGTTCGGACGCCTGCTCGCCGACGATCCCGAGATAATGATCCCGGCGGTGGTAAAGGAGCTGAGTTCACAGCGCGTGCTGACGATGACCTACCTCGACGGCTATCCGCTGGCCGACGCGATGGGTCCGGAAGGCGATCTGGAGCTGCGCCAGTGGGTCGCGCACAAAGCGCATGCGATGGTCTGGCGGCAGATCCTGGAATTCGGCGTGCTTCACACCGATTTTCATCCGGGCAATTACGTGGTGAGCTATCATCCGCGGCTCGGGATTCTGGATTTCGGATCGATCCGCCGCTTCGCGCCGGCGGTGCGCAAGGCGTACCTGAAAGTTGCGCGCGGAATCGTCGATCTGGACGATCGCGCGATCGGAATCGGAATGCAGCAATTGGGATGGATCGAGCGCGGACAGGATCCCGCGCCGATGGTCGAGATAATCCACGTGCTGTTCGAGCCAATGATGGTCGAGCGCGAATTCGACCCGGCCGAATACGACTCGGTGGCCAAGGCGACGCGGGTCGGCGAGATCGCATTCGAGCATCGCCTGTACAATTCACCCGCGCACAGCGTGTTTCTGCTGCGCGCGCTTATCGGGCTCGAAGGAATCATGCGCCGACTCGCGGTGAAGGCGAATTATCGCCAGATTTTCCGCGAGTGCGTCGAAAGCGCCGAGCGATGAAACGCGCGCAATCCGTGCCGCGTGACCGCGCGATTCTCGACGCGCTCGAGCGTCACCGCGATCATCATTTTCGCCGCGTCCCGGCCCGCCGTATCAGCGGTGAGAAGGGCGCGCTGCGCTTTATCGAAGATGTAGGCTTCTGCGCCGCATTCGTTGCGGGACTCGGCGTTCCCTGCCTGCGCGAGGCGATCGTCGGCCAGCGCGAGCCGAAGGTGCCCGAGCATATCCAGCACGATTACGGAATCGGGATGACCTGGCGGATCAAGGACGCGCTGCCGAAAAAACGCCTGGTGTACTACGGCAAGGTGATCGCGGGACGTCCCGGATTTATCGCGCGCGACCTGCTCGGCGCGTTCCTGCGGCTGCGAATCGCTCCCGGCGGATATGTGAAGCTGTATCAGCGCGGCATGCTCTCGCAGTGCGCGAAGCTGGTGCTGGACGCACTCACGCGCAAAGGCGCGGCCGAGACTCGCGTGTTGAAGCTCGCGTCAGGCTACGCGCAGCCGAAAGCGCGCGCGGCGTTCGACCGCGCAATGAAGGAGCTGCAGGAAAAATTCCTCGCGCTCAAAGTCGATGAACTCGCGGATCCGTTCAGCTACGTGTGGGACACGCTCGGGCATCGGTGGCCCGACGCGCTGCGCGAGGCACGCAAGCTCTCGCCGCGCGAGGCCGCCTACCGGATCGTGCGGCGTCATCTGGAGGTCGCGGCTTTCGCCAGCGAACGCAGCATCGCGCGAATTCCCGGTATCGCGCCGGAACTGGTGGACGCCGCCCTGCGCAGACTGGTGCGTGAAAAGCTCGTCGTGCGCGGGGTACGGATCGAAGACTATCCAGGCGAGCTGGCGATCCTCCGCGAGTTCGTATGATCCGCAATTAGTGCGGAAGACCTGGGATGGTGGACTAATCGCTTCGCCGAGATCCTTCGCCTGCGGCTCGGGATGACATCGACGGATGGGGCTGCGCGGGTGTCGTTCCCGCGCGTGGCTGCGGCGCGAGGAGTCCAGTGCTCGGCCCTTGGCCTCTGCGACTCGCAGGTGAGTGCGCGAACGCCTCGGGATTTCTCGCCTATGGCTCGAAATGACGGTTGACGGCTTGGCTGAGCCTACGACAATCATGCGCTGCGCCAAAATATTCATCCACCGCGCTCACATCCGTCATTTCGACCGCAGGGAGAAATCCCGAGGCGTTCGTGATCCGCGTCCACATCACCTGCAACGGCCTTTCGATCGAAATTGCTCGTGCACCGGAGCCTCGCGCCCGGGAATGACATACTCAGATCCGCTATCGCGCTTGTGATGTTGCTGAAATTCGTTTTATAGACACAACTCCAGTGCGCGCCGCGCACTCCGAAACGGAGGTTACGATGCCGCTCGATCCAGCCGTCAAAGCAATGCTCGAAAACATGAAGGCCGCGGGTTTTCCCGAACTCGATTCGCTGCCCCCGGTCCAGCTTCGCAAAGTCACTGCCCAGATGTTCGCCGCGCAGCGCGGCACTCCCGAGGCGATTGCGCGCGTCGAAGATCGCAAGATCCCGGGACCGGCGGGCGCGATTCCGGTGCGCGTTTATACGCCCTCGGGAACCGGCCCGTTCCCGGTGCTGGTCTTCTATCACGGCGGAGGATTCGTGATCGGCGACCTCGATAGCCACGACGGCGTATGCCGCGCGCTCGCGAATCAGGCGGGATGCGTAGTCGTTGCGATCGATTACCGCCTCGCGCCCGAGCACAAGTATCCCGCCGCGGTCGAGGATTGCTTCGCCGCGACGCGCTACGTGTCGGAGCATGCCGCGGAATTTAATATCGATCCGAAGCGGCTCGCCGTCGGCGGCGACAGCGCGGGCGGAAATCTCTCGGCGGTCATTTCAATCATGTCGCGCGACCGCAAAGGGCCGGCGATCGCGTTTCAGTTGCTGGTCTATCCCGCGACCGACATGGCTTGCGATACATACTCGCACAAGACTTTCACCGATTATTTTCTGACTGACCGCTCGATTCGTTACTTTTTGGGCCATTACCTGCGCGACGGCGCCGACAGGAAAGATCCGCAGGCGTCACCCGCGCTCGCGGCGAATCACACGGCGCTGCCGCCCGCGCTCATCATCACGGCGGAGTTCGATCCGCTGCGCGATGAGGGCGAGGCATATTGCGCCAAGCTAAGCGCGGCCGGCGTTCCGGCCAAATTCACACGCTATGACGGAATGATCCACGGCTTCTTTACGATGGGCGAGATGCTGCCGCCAGGGAAGAAAGCGGTCGCCGAGGCCGCGGCGGCGCTGCGCGCGGCGTTCGCGCGGTAACCGGCGCGTATCACCACTGTTCGTAATGGACGGCGCGGCGTTCGTAGCCCGCGCCGCGAAACAGATCGCGCAGGCTGATCACGCCCTTGCCGACGCCGCAGATGTAAAACTGCCGCGTCCGATTCGCGTCGCCGCCGACCCATCGCCGGCTGCCTTCCTCGAGCAGGCGCGGATAGAGCTCAGCTTCAGGCGCGATGATCGTCTCGAAGTGAAAGCCCGGGTCGCGCGCCGCGAGCTCCTGGAACTCCGCGCGGTAGAGGACGTGCTCGGACGAGGGCGCGGCGCATAGCAGCGTCATCGCCAGATGCGCTCCTGCGGCGGCGCGATGGATCATCGGCCTAATCGGCGCAACACCGGTCGCGACCGCGATAAAGATCGTCTCCGCCGCGGGCGCTCGTTCCAGCATGAATGCGCCAAACGGTCCCGAAAATCCGATCGCGTCGCCCGCAGCGCGACCGAAGAGCCATTCCGCGCCGCGGCCGTTCGCGACGCGATTGAAGCAGATCTCGTACGGGGCGCCGTCTTCGGGGCGAGAGGCGATCGAGTACGGCCGCGCGCGAGTCTCGTCGCCCAGCGGAATCGCAAGCGAGATGAACTGGCCGGGCAGGAAGTGAAGTTCGCTCTTGTCCGTCGGCGCCAGGAACAAGGATCGCGTGCCGGGGGCATGCTCAAAGATGCGTTCGACCCTCACGATTCGCAGCGGCCTGCCGCCGGGTCCAGTCGTCGCCGGCGTATCGTCAGTGCTCATCGGCGGATTCGCTCGCCAGGTTGATCGTGAACTTCGGGATCACGACCGTTATCTCGGCCGCAGGATCCTCGACCACCGCCTGACATCCAAGGCGCGAAGTGGGCGTCAGCCCGGGCGCCTTGTCGAGCATGTCTTCCTCCTGCTCCTCGGCTTCGCTCAGCCGGTTCGCGCCCTGCTTGATGACCACGTGGCAAGTAGTACACGCGCAGTTTCCACCGCACGCATGTTCGAGATGAATTTTGTGGCCGAGCAAAATGTCGAGAATCGATCCGGGTTTGCCGTCGTGATGAAACGGCGCCTTGGCCGGGTCGAACTCGATGATCCGTTCCGGATCTCCATTTTCAAAAATTACTCTGAGCGTCGCCATTCCAATTGAAGACTATTGGTCGCAGCGCGGCCATGAAACCAGGAAGTCATTAAACTGGAAATGTGATGAGCGCACGACTTGCGTATTCGCCGTCTTTTCGCCATGATGTCCGAAACGAGGTCCACTGACTTCGGAGGGGACACGAGCATGGCCACGCTTACCAAGCGCCAGAAGCAGATGGTCGATTACCTGGAGAGCTATATCGGCCAGAACGGCTACGCGCCCACGCTGGCCGAAGTTGGCGAATATTTCGGACTGTCGTCACTGGCGACCGTGCACAAGCATCTGCGCAACCTCGAACAGAAAGGATTCATCCGCCGCCAGCACAATCACAGCCGCGCGCTCGAGATGTCCCCGGCCGACGGCAAGGGTGGTGGCGGAGCGCATCGAATCGTGTTGGCGGGGCAGGTCGCCGCGGGCACGCCGATCGAGGCGATCGAAACCGCGGAGACGATCAGCGTACCGGAAGAATTTATACGGCGTGAAGATACGTTCTGCCTGCGCGTCAAGGGCGATTCGATGATCGAAGACGGCATCCGCGACGGCGACTACATAATCGTCGAGTCGCGCGACAGTGCGGACAACGGCGAGACGGTGGTCGCGCTGGTGGGTAACGAAGCCACGGTCAAGAAGCTATATCGCGAATCCGACGGGCGGGTGCGCCTGCAGCCGGCAAACGCCGCGATGCAGCCGATCATGGTCGATCCGGCGGAGTTGGCGATTCGCGGCGTGGTGGTCGGGTTGATGCGCCATTACCGATGAGCGTGGCGCGAATCGCTTCGTTCGCGCCGCGCCGTTAGGCGTTTACCGCCAGCCGCGCGCGAATTGGAATCCGCACAATAAAAGTTGAGCCTTGGGCCTGCCCGGTTTCGACGTCGAGCGTCGCTTCCAGCGCCTCGAGATTTCGTTTGACCACCGACAGGCCGAGCCCCATTCCACGATAGCGTCGGCGGCTGCTGCTCGAGAGCTGGGCGCATCGCGCGAACGCGGCCTCGATCCGCGAACGATCGATTCCGGGTCCGGTGTCGCGCACCCGCAACTCGATTTCGTCGGGATATTCCGGAGCGGGAATTGCGACAAACGAAATACCGACCGATCCGCGGCCCGTGAACTTTATCGCGTTCGCCGCGAGGTTCAGCACGATCGCGCGCAGGGGACGGTGCCGGATACGAATTCCTGCAGCCGCGCCAGGAAGATCGACCTCGAGCGCGAGATGCTTCTGATGGTTCGCGGCTTCGAGCGCCGGCATTATTTCCGCCATCAGATCGCCGAGTTCGATTTCGTCGTCGTATAGGGCTTCCGCGCCCGCTCCGGCGACTGCAAAATCCAGAACGTTTTCCACGGTTTGCGCCAGTTCGTAGGCGCTGATGTTTAGGCGCTCGATAATTTCGCGTGGACCGGCGCCAATTTCACCGGTCAGATCATCGCGCAGGATATCAAGATAGCCGAGCAGGATTTGGGTCGGGGTGCGCAACTCGTGCGCGAGATTCGCGAGCGATTCGAGCTGGACTCCGTGGTTCCAGCGACGAGAAACTGCCGCTGAACGGCGCCCGTGTTTGCCAACTCCGGCGTCAAGCGGTCCAACTGGTGCAGAATAGGCCAAGTGGTTCTTTTGCGGCCTTCGCTCGCCTATTGGTCAACCAATAAAAACTCAGCGAGCTAAATCATTCAGTCGATTTCGACCGTATGGGAACGCCCTCAGGTGCCCAATCAAAAAAGCCCCTAATGAGATAGGAAAAATTACCTAGTTCGAGTACGGAGATAACTTAGAAGAACCAGCCGAACCCGCGATTTGTCACTGCCGCGTCAAAATTTTGACGCCTAACGCCGCGCACACCGTCACATCACCGATCGCGGCACATATAACGCACGTTCAGAACATGCGTTGTGTCTGTCGCCGCGGCCATCCTGCAAGATTGCAGATAGTTGCGTCGGCAAAAAAGCACACTACGAGTGCGCGCTCAGACAGGCTCATCGATTTGTGGCGTCTTAGCCCTTTGATGCATTTCGCGTAGGCTCCTGAAATACAAAATTTCGAGGGCCAGTAGGCTAAAGCAGAACGCCCAAAAAAATGGAATGCGGTGCTCATTGGACAAGTGCCCCATGAAACTGAATCCGTAAGACCAAACGGCCTCTGAAATCGGGCTGTATCCGAACGCGAAGGTCAGGATCACTGACGCCACCGCACAGGACATTGCCATTCTTCCCACCGACAAGGCTCGTTCGATCATGTATCCGAACGAATTCCCCCTTCGGAAAAGCCACCAAGATAGGAGGTTGATCAGAAAAACAGCACCGTTGATCAGATATTGATTCAACGGCCACTGGGCAACCTGATCGCGTGCCATTAGCGTGAAATTGACGAGGATGGCGAGAAGGTAGATTCCCTTATACGTCTGTGCGAATCGCACAATCGCGCGCGGCGATGGTTGGCTGCCGATCATTCGGCGCTCTGATTCGGAATCAGTTCAGTCCGGCAGGCGCGCGCTGATTCGATCAGACGGGCTTGATGGGGTTGTTGTCGGCGGGAGTCGGTGTGGGGGCGGGCTCAGCGGTCTTCTGAACCGGTTTGGGAGCCTCCTCGTCGTTCATCGCCTTCTTGAAGTCGCGGATTGCTTTGCCCAATGCTCCGCCCACGTCGCCGAGCTTGCTCGGACCGAATATCACCAGCACGATCACCAGAATTACGAGCAGATGCCACGGAGCTAAGAGATCACCCATTTTGATTCTCCGGAGGCCGACGGCGGCCCTCCTGCAAAAATTCTATATCCAGTCTGCCCGCATTGCTATCGGGCCTTCGCGCTAGGCGATTCGCGCCGCGGGCTCCGACGCGCCCGGCATCCCGACGTCGTCGAGCCGGTAACGCTGCACTTTGCGGTATAGCGTCGATAGATGGATGCCCAGGACCTGCGCGGCCTTGGCCTTGTCGCCTTCGACCTTTTCGAGCACGCGCTTGATATGCTCGCGTTCGAGCTCTTCCAGGGTCAGGCCCGAGCTTTCGAGGTTCGCGACGGCAGCGGTCGAGGGGCTGCGCAGCTTGTCGGGCAGGTCGTGCGAATGGATCACGTCGGTTTCGGCCAGGACCTCGGCGCGCTCGATGGTGTTTTCGAGTTCGCGCACGTTGCCCGGCCACGGATAGTTGATCAGCAGACGCATCGCGCCCTTGGAAAAGCGCATCGCGGTGCGCGCGAGCGACTTTTCCGACTTGCGCAGAAAGTGATTCGCGAGCAGCGGGATGTCGTCCTTGCGGTCGCGCAGCGGCGGCAAGTTGATATTGATGACGTTGATTCGGTAGAGCAGCTCCTCGCGAAAGCGGCCGGCCTTGACCTCCGCGTCGAGGTTTTTGTTCGTCGCGCACAGCACGCGCACGTCGAATGAGATCGGATCGTTGGAGCCGAGCGGATAACATTCGCGCTCCTGCAACGCGCGCAACAACTTCACCTGGAGCGACAGCGGCATCTCGCCAATCTCGTCGAAGAACACGGTGCCCTTGTCGGCCGCCTTGAGCAGGCCCAGCTTGTCCTGTCCCGCTCCGGTGAACGCGCCCTTTTTGTATCCGAACAGCTCGCTTTCGAGCAGGTTCTCCGGCAGCGCGCCGCAGTTGATCGGCAAAAAGCGGCCGCCCGAGCGCTCCGAAGTGAAATGAATCGCGCGCGCGACCAGCTCCTTGCCGGTGCCCGATTCTCCGGTGATGAGCACGCTCGAATCGGTGCGCGCGACTTTTTCCATCATGCGGAAAACTTGCTCGATCGCGTCGCCCTTGCCGATAATATTTTCAAAGCGGTATTTTTCGCGCAGTTCCTGGCGCAGATAGCGGTTCTCGCGGAACAGCGCCTTGGCTTCCAGCGCCTTACCCACCACCGCCTTCAGGTGTTCGTTGGCGAAAGGCTTGGTGATGTAATCGTAGGCGCCTTCGTGCAGCGCCTCGACCGCGGATTCGACGCTCGCGTAGGCGGTTACGATCACGCCCATCATTTCCGGATCGATCGCGCGCATGCGCTTGAGCAGCTCGAGCCCGCTGCCGCCGCTGGTCAGATTGAGATCGAGGATCGCGAGATCGATTTTCTCTTTCTCAAAAATTCCGAATGCGGTCTCGGCCGTCGCCGCATCGAAGACCTCGTACCCCTCGCTGCGCGCGAGTTGCACGATGATCGAGCGCATCAGCGGCTCGTCCTCGACGATCAGCACCCGGAACGGGCCCGGACGCGGCGCCGAGAATGCGTGCTGCGCGCTCATTGGCCCGCCGCCGCGCTCTGCGATTGATTTGCGATCTCGTGTCCGGGCAGCAGGATGCTGATCTTGGTGCCCTTGCCGATTTCGCTATCGACCCGGATGGTTCCCTTGTTGGAGAGAATCAGCCGCTGGCACAGCGACAAGCCAAGTCCGGCGCCCGCGCCCGCGGGTTTGGTGGTGAAGAACGGATCGAACACGCGCTCGATGTGTTCGCGCGGGATGCCGATGCCGTTGTCCTCGACCCGCAGCATGACGCGGCGATGCTCGCCGCCGGCGCCGGAGGAGCGATTCTCGGTGATGACGCGGATCGCGCCGCCCTGGCTGTGGGTCGCGTCGGCGGCGTTGTAGAGCAGGTTGAGCAGCACCTGCTGGATTTCGTTGTCGTCGGCAAAGACCGGCATCAAATCGGTTGCGAGCACCGGCTCGACGCTGATCCCGTTGAAGCGCTTGTCGTAGGTGATGATCCGCAGCGTATCGGTGATCATCTGGTTGATGTCGATCACCTTGTGCTGCGCGGTCGAAGGGCGCGCGAAATTCACCAGGTCTTTCAGCGTGCCCGAGATGCGCGTGATCTGCGAAAGGATCGTGTGCAGCGTGGTGCGGCGCTGCAAGTCGGTCTCGGCGGAGAGGAGCGACTGCACCAGCGAAGAGATCGACGCGAGCGGATTATTGACCTCGTGCGCGACTCCGGCGGCAAACGTGCCCGCCGCCGCCAGCCGCTCGGTGCGTAGCAGCGACTCGAGCATCTCGCGCCGCTGGGTCACATCGTGGAGGATCATCTGGATGAACTGCTTGTTGCCGTATGAGATCAGGGCCGAGTTCACATCGACGAAGTACGGCCCCAGCGGCAGATCGAGGGTTTGGTCGGCGCCGTTACGCACCACGCTCTCGAGCGACTTGACCACGAGCTCGCGCAGCTCGGGCGGCACGAATTCGATCAGCGACTTTCCGATCAAGTCGTGTTCTTTTTCCTCCCGGAACATATGCAGAGCGGCCGCGTTCATGCGCAGCACCTTCCAGGTGCCGACCTCGATTTCATACATCGGATCGGGCGCGTGATCGATCGAGTTGCGGTACTTTTCCTCGGACGCGCGCAGCAGATGCTCGCGCGACTCGATATAAAACTGCGAGACCATCAGGCGCCGCTCGTCGACCGCCGCGACCACCGCGTTGCGCACCCGTTCCTGCTTCGCCCAGTGCATCGAAGCCGCGACGTGGTTCAGGATGATCTGCTTGAGCGCTATATGGATCGTGTTGAATTGGGACGGTTTCGACCGCGCCAGCATCCCGTCCTGGCAGTGACGGCGCAGATAGATGTAAGTCGTCAGATCGTCGGGTTCGCGCAGATGGTTGTTGAACCGGATGAGCGAGTTGGCCAACGCCTCGTGATGCGCGCGGTCATGATGCTCGTCCAGCGGCGGCGCACCCAGGATGCTCAGTATCGCCTGCGCCCACTGCTCGACGATTCCGTCGAAGTGCTCGTCGATCAGAGTCGCCGCCGCGGAGCGCGCCTCGAGCGCTTCGGGAGTTCGGCTGTAAACGTCCGCGCCGAACAGTCGCGCGAGCGTTTGTTCGATCACCTGCAGTTGCTGGCGAACCGCTTCGACGTCTTCGTAAGTGGCGGCAAGTCCGGCGTCGGTCGGTTCGCGCCGGTCTTTCGACTTCGACACACGACAGCATCCGCAAAGCTTTTGTGCCTTCATATATTCGATTCCTGGCGGCTGCGATTCAGGAGCTGGCCGCAAACGGGCGGGGTAAGAGCAGGTAAACTGGCCGGTCTTTCGCGTGCATATATAACCGCTGCTGTTCCGAGATATAACATTCGCATTTTACCCAATCCAGCGATACGTCGGGGTCGTAGAGGCGATTCTTTGCACCTTGCGAAGCATTCGCACCTGACCGGAGGACCCAATTGTCACGATCATAAGATAGGTACGAAAACGTAGACGCGCCATCCCAATTAGGGGGTATGCCGCTTCCCGTCGCGGGAAATTCCTCGCCGCCGCTGCTTTATTTCATGGCACGGCTCTGGCTCTGTTCTCGCTAGCCGAGGGACTCAGAGCCAGATGCTGACCGATACCGCAGTTCTTCCGACCGTCACCGCCCAAGCCAAATTTTTTTCTCGTTCTGGCCAAAAGTTCTTTTTCAAAGCGATGCGCCTGCCTGAGGTCGGCGCGAGCCTCGACTTCAGCCAAAAGCTCGCACTACGCCGCCGGCTCGAGGAGTTGAAGCTCGCGCATACTACCGGCCTCATCGTGACCGAAGCGCAGTCGCAGCCGGTGCTGGATATCGCGGCGCAGGCGGGAATCGCCGCGATGCTCGAGCTCAAGCTGGCGCCCGCCGATCTGTTCGACGGACGGCGATGGAGCGCGGCGCTTTCGCGCGTCGCGCACACCGCGGCGATTTATCGCGGGCATCGCGCGCTATCGGCCTACATTATCGATTGTCCGATTTCCCAAGATGAGCTGCGCGCCGCTGGCTTCATGAAAGTTCGCGGCCGGATGCGCGAGTTGCTAAGCGCGATCAAACTCCGCGACCCGCATGTGATGGCCGCGCTGAAGCATCGTCCTGCGACTCGCGCACTGATCCTGCTCGAGGAGGATTTCCTGTATGCCGAATTGCCGGCGCTCGAACCGGCCGAACTGCGAGATTTCGTCATCAGCCTGCATAATCTGGCCGAGGCGCGCCCCGTCGTCGTCGAGTTTCGTGAAGCTTCGCCGAACCAGGACCATGCGGTCACGATGGCGTTTGGAACCGGCGCGGCTGGAGTTGTCGCGCCTCTGGTTCCGGCGCCCGCCGCTCATGACTGGCTCGGGATCAGGATGCTGCGCGCGGCCGAGCTGATGCCGTTCGTCACGCTCAATGGTTCTTGCCCGCCGGGCGCGCCGCACTCCCCGATGGTCTCGGTCGTGATTTGCGCCTACAACGCCGAACGCACGATGCGGCAATGCCTCGAATCGCTTACCCGGCTGGCTTACCCGAACTATGAAGTGGTGATCGTCGATGACGGCTCGAGCGATCAGACCGCGCAAATCTCGAAGGACTTTCCGCAGTTCCGGTTGATCCGCCAGCCCAACAAGGGACTTGGCGTCGCGCGCAACGTCGGCGCGCACGCCGCGCGCGGTGAGATTATCGCCTACACCGATTCCGATTGCGCGGCCGATCCCCACTGGCTGACCCTGATGGTGCGCGCGATGCTGGAAGGCGGGTTCGACGGATGCGGCGGCCCCAACTACGCACCGCATGAAGACGGCCGCGTCGAGGCCTGCGTCGCCGCGTCGCCCGGCGCGCCTTGCCATGTGCTGGCCGGAGACAACACGGCGGAGCATCTGGCGGGATGCAACATGGTTTTCACCCGCGCCGCGCTCGACACAGCCGGTGGCTTCGATCCGCGGTTCACTTCGGCCGGCGACGACGTTGACATCTGTTGGCGGATGCTCGATCGGGGTTTGCGGCTTGGCTACAGTCCCGCGGCTTTCGTGTGGCACTTCCGGCGCAACACGGTCCGAGCCTATTACGGCCAACAGCGCGGCTACGGACGCGCCGAAGCGATGCTGTACCATTGCTACCCCGAACGCTTCAACGCGCTCGGCCAGATCAGGTGGAGCGGCACGATCCCGGGTATCGCCCGCACGCTTCCCGGCGGCGACCAGCCCCGGGTTTTCTGGGGCGCGGGTCGGGCCGGCCATCAGACGATTTTCGATCCCGCGCTGAAAATCCTCGCCTTCATGCCGCAGACGCTGGAATGGACAATCCTGTGGACCATCGCGCTGGCCGCATCGATCCTGCTCGGCGTCACCGCATTGCCCGCGCTTGCGATGCTCGCGCTTGGGCCTGTTTGGGCGATCTACTACGCTTGGCACGCTCCGCTGGAAAGGATGCACCGGAGTTTCACCTCGCGGGTGCTGATCGCGATGCTCGCGTACACGGGTCCGATGCGCCGCACGCTGACGCGCTATCGCACCCGGCTCAAGATGATCGGACGCAAAACCTCCGATGCCGCGCCGCGCCAACTCCCGCAAATCAATCTCTCGCGCCGCGAATTCCGGCTCGCTTACTGGAACGAACAATCTGTCACGCGCGAAGCGCTGCTCGATCGAGTGATGAAGTTGTTCGCGCGCGACGGGCATCCGGCGCTGGTCGATCGAGGATGGAACGACTACGACCTCGAACTGCGCCCCGACCCATGGACTCGCGTCGAACTCAAGACCGCCGACGAAGAACACGAGGGCAGCAAGCTGAAGAATCATATCGTTGCGCGGGTCAGGCTAAGCAGCCAAAGCCGTATCGGTCTTGCCGCGGGCCTTTTCGGAGCAGGTGCGGCCGCAGTGGCGGTCCTGCCCGGTTTTTCTCTCGCGATCCTGGCGCTGACGATGGCGGCGGCCGCGTGCGCAGTATTCGCGCTGGCCAGGGCGGGGCGCTACGCCTAC
>DATKSB010000157.1:0-3971 GCA_035531855.1 Binataceae bacterium (SeqCode) | reverse complement strand
GATCACTTCCGCCGCAAGTAGCCGGGCCCGCCCACTAAATCAATCCGCCACTAAACCAAGAGGACCAGTTGTGCCAATCACCAAGAGCAACCTGCGGCATGGGTTCTACCGGAAATTGCTGACCGTGATCGCAATCGCGTTTTGCTTGAGCGAATTATCGTCGGCAGCGCAGGCTTCGCCGTCCAGCGGAGCCACGATAAGAAAGATCGCGAAAATCTACGCCCAGGATTCGATTCAAACCGGCGGTTCGGTCGGAATCGAGGTCGGGGTGGTTTACGGCAGCGAACCTCCGCAGTTCGCGTCCGCGGGCGCCGCGATCGCGGGAACCGGTGGCGGACGGCGATTTACATCCAAGACAATTTTTCAAATTGGCTCGGTCAGCAAAGTCTTCACCACCAATCTGCTCGGCCAGAGCGTCGCAAACGGCAGCCTTGGCCTGAGCGAGCCGCTGTCGTCCTTCGAGAGCGAAATTGGACCGCTCAAATCGCTGACGGCCACTATCACGCTGGAAGAATTGGCCGATTTCACCGGCGGCTTCCCGAGCTATGCGGAAGCTTGTGGAACGCCGGCGACGGCTGGATGCCTGCCGTCGGCGCGGCCAACCATCGAGACTTATACCGGACAGGACTTCGCCGACTACTTTCAGACCGCGATGCCGAAGAATTTTTTCAACGTTCCTCCAACGCTCGTGAGTACACTGCCCGCGCCATACAACTACTCTGACTACAGCATCGGTCTGCTTGGCCTGCTGCTCGGCGACCAGACCAACGCTCCCCTATCCAACGACGCGCTGACGGGATGGTTCGATCAGGTGCAGAGCGAGATTCTGACCCCGCTCGGGATGAACAGCACCTACCTGTTCGATGCCAAAGGTCTGATTGCGTCCGGCTATGAGCCGGCGCTCGCTAACGCAACGGTATCCAACGGAGAAATCTCAGCGATTACCGTGACGAGTCCGGGCGGGATGTATAGCAGCGCGCCGCGCGTGAAGATCGTTGGCGGCGGAGGGCATGGCGCAACCGCGCAGGCCACGATCGATGCGGCGGACGCGGTGAACTCGATTTCGATCGTGAAACCCGGCGCTGGCTACCTCGCGCCCGCCAGCGTGACCCTCACTAACGGCGGCTCCTCCGTAACCGCAAATGCGGCGGTGGTAGTGAAAAGTGGAAAAGTGGTCGCGATCAAAATAAACGAGGCGGGACTCGGCTACCTTCGCGCCCCGACCGTAACCATCAGCGGCGGGCGCACAACCAAGGGAACCGACGCGACGGCGGTTGCCAATATCTTCAACGGCCAGGTGTCTTACGTGAGCGTCACTGACGGCGGTTCCGGATATGTGCCGCCACTGTCGGTAATCGTCGCGCCCGGCGCTGCGGCCAGCAACAATATACCGATCTGGGCTCCCGCGGGCGCGCTCAGTTCGTCGATGCGCGATATGACTACCTTTGCCGCGGCGGCGTTGGGCGATTCAAAGATCGGAAAGCTAACGGTGCCCGCGATCCTTAGCCAGGGTTTCACGATCGCCGAAACCCCTTACGCGTGCGCGGCGGAAGATCCGTCGCTGGCCGATTGCCCTGCGACGATGACGCAATCCGCGCTCGCATGGTCGATCAACCCGGCGGATTCGGCCGACGGTGTGGGAGAGGTTATCTCCAAGAACGGCGGCATTCCGGGTTTTTCCACGCAGGTGATGCTGATGCCTTCGCGCGGACTCGCGGTCGTGGTCTTCGCGAACTCGCGGCAAAACGTGCCCGACACAGGAACCGCGACGGCGGAAGCAGATCGCGTCGCGCGCGATATTTTATTCGCGCTCTCTTACAATCTGCCGTAGCGCGCCGCATCACGAGCCCAAGGTATCTAGAAGAGACTTTGCTGCGATCAGATCGCGCGTGCTGAATCCTTCGGTGAACCAGCCATAGACCGGCGCGAGCGCGGCGCTCGCCTCGTCGCGGCAGCCGGTGGCGGCGAGCAGATGAGCAAGGCTTGTCGCGGTTTTTAATTCCCATGACTTCGCGCCTTGAGCACGGGCCACCGAGATCGCGTTGCGGAAAAGCTGCTCTGCTACCGCGCGGTCGCCCGAGGCCTTGAGCGTAAGCTCGCCGCGCAGCCGCAACAGCTCAGCCTCGTACATCTTCTCGCCCTCGGTTTCGAGATGGGAAGCGCATTCGTCCAGGGCGGCGATACCCTCGTCGAATCTTCCGGCCGTCAGGCACGCGTCCGCAAGCAAGACGAGCCCATAGCGATAAACCAGATCACCGCCCGCGTCGCGCAACTCCTCGAGTCCGCGCCGCAGCATCGGAAAGCCCTGCTCCGCGTCGCCTGACTCGATCAATTGAGTCCCGAGCGACATCTCGCCCGCTCCTATCCACTGCGGAAATCCGTGGGTGCGGGAAATCTCGAGCAGCGCCTCGCAGTTCAACTGGATGTCGCGTGCGTCGCCCATCAAGCCGCCCAGCGCGATCGAGAACTGCAGCGCCATCGCGATACTGTGCGGCCGCCCAAGCCGCTCGGCCAGAGCGCGCGCCTCGGCCACCCGCGCGGCGGCCTGGTCAGGGTAGCCCGTTACCCAGAGGACCCAGGAGAGCTGGCATCGGCTCGGCACGACGGCGACATGCGGCAGCGGCAGGAAGGTCTCGAGATCGGAGTTGTAGATTTCGACCGCGGTCTCCAGATTCTCGCGCGCGGTGCGCAGGTCGCCCGACCAGAAGCTAGTCGCGCCCATCGCGGATGCGGCTCCGGCTATCGCCATTGGAAAACCGCTCTGGCCCGCGAGGATCGTGAGCCGCTCGGCGAGCGCGCGGGCCTGGAACAACCGGCCGCGCGCGAACTCCGCGCCCCATATTGCTATCAGAATTGGAAAAATCTCTGGTGAATCGCGGACCTTGCCCAGCAGCTCGCTGGCACGGGAAATTACCGGTTGCAGCTCCGAAGAAGCGAAACCGCGCACCGCCACCAGCATCGTTCCGAGCTCGGTATAGAATGCGAGCTCGCGCCGCGTGCGCGCCGGCGAATCGGGAGTGGACGCCAGAAGTTCAATGGCGGAGTTGATATTTCGAATCGCGTCGTCATAGGCCGAGCGTTCGCGCCCCTGCACCGCCGCGCGCTCGAAATAATCGATGGCTTTGTCGATATTGCCGCTCTTCCCGTAATGATTGGCGAGCTCGGACAGGCAGTCCTCGATTTGCGCGGCGTGGAGTTCCTCGAACGCGGCCGCCGTCCGTTCGTGAATTGCGCGGCGCCGTTCGCGCAGCACGGAATCGTAGGCGACCTCCTGGGTAAGAGCATGCTTGAAGGAGTATTCCACGTCCGGCAGCGCAGGCTGCTCGTAGATAAATTCGGCGGCCTGTAGTTCGGCGAGCATCGCGGCGAGCACGTCGTCGTCGGTTCGCGTGACCCGCCGGATCAACTGCAGATGAAATTCTTTTCCGATCACCGCCAACGTCTGCAGCAGATCTTTCTGCGCGGGCGGCAGCCGATCAATTCGGGCCGCCAGAATTCCCTTGACGGTCGCGGGAATCTGAATCCCGTGCAGCGGCTTGGCTATCGTGACCTCGCCCGACGCGCCGCGCGCGAGCACCCCCTGCTCGAACAGCGTCTGCACCATCTCTTCCATGAAAAACGGATTGCCCTCGGTCCGCGCGATAACGAGATCCTTGAACGCTGCCAGCGCCGCGCCGGCGCCGACAATTGCATCGAGCAGCTCGCGTGCGTTGTCCGGGCCCAGCGGATCGAGCCGGAGCTGTGTGTAATGGGCGCGCGCGCTCCATTCGTGCCGATAAGTCGGCCGATAGTTCACGAGCATCAGAACGCGCGCGGTCGCAATCGAGTCTGCCAGCAGATTCAGCAGCGCCTGGGTCTCGGCGTCGATCCAGTGCAGATCCTCGAACACGATCATGAGGGGCTGATTAAGGCTCTCGCGCAGCAGGATTCGCTTGACCGCATCCTGCGTGCGGCGCCTGCGCACTCCGGCG
>DATKSB010000156.1:0-28788 GCA_035531855.1 Binataceae bacterium (SeqCode) | reverse complement strand
GCGAGCACGATTGCAGCGAGGCCGTGTTCCCTTATGCGTGACTCTTGCGCCATCGATCTAATCGTAATCGCTAGTCGTACTCGTTGAAGTCCGAGACCTTCCAGTTGTCGCCTTCCTTGCGCGCGGAAATCATCCAATTCTTCTTGAAAGTGCCGCCCTCGGGTACGTCGATCGTCGCGCGGAACACGTACTGGATATGGCCGGGAGCGTCGCGCTCCGCTTTGAGCTTGTAGTGGATGACAGGTTTGCGCGTGGCTTCATCGATCGACTGGCCCTGGGTCAGTTTCATTTCCTGATGCAGCTTGTCGAGCGCCAGCCCGGTGCATAATGGCTCGGCGGCTTTCAGATCGATCGCCATGTAATGCGCGGTGATGAAGCGATCCACCACGCCGCGCGGGCTGTTGAACCTGGTGCATGCGGCTGCGTTGAGAGCGGTCACCGCAAGCGCGAGCATCAAGACGCTGAGGTTGGCAGGGCGCTTCACAGCTCGAGACAGTGGCATCATTTCTTTTTGAACAACTCTTCCAGTGCTATGCGCGTAGATACCGGTTTTGCGGCGGAGCGGTTTTTTCCCGGAGTGAAGTACTCGCAAAAGTTGGCGCGTTCTTTATCCACCACCCGCTCCGCGATCGGCTCCCGGCACTGATTGTTATACGCCGGATCGTAGAAGCCGCAGTTTCGGCACGCGTGCTGCGCGCGGCCGCATCCGGAACAAGCCTCGCGAAAACTTACCCGTTCGCGAACTTCGATTTCACCGCCGCAGAAGAAACAATTCATCGCGCGCCCGGCGTTAAATCCCGGCCTAGTCCGGGAAAACCGCGCTTTTTCAAGCACTTCGCCACTGATAGCATAGCCGCTGTGACACCCGCGCGCGAGACAATGCTGGACGCGATCGAGGCGTTTGCCGCCGCGCTTGCACACGCCGCGCGCGCGTCCGCGCATACGGTCGATAACTATCGGCGCGACCTGATGGCGCTGCGGCGGTTCATGCTCGAACGCGGGGCGGCGCGCGGGCGCACCGATCAAGAAATCGATCCCGCGTCGATCACGCCCGACGATATTCGCGGATGGCTGGCCGACATGATGAAGACTTACCTGCGCGCCACGGTCCAGCGGCGGCTCAGCGCGGCAAAGGCGTTTTTCCGTTACCGCGAGAATGCGGGCGCTGCCTGTAATCCCACGCGCACGATGCGCTCGCCGCGCACAGAGCGGCGTCTTCCGCTGGTCCTTGGACAGGACGACGTACGGAAGTTGATCGGCCTGGACGCCGACGTGCATACCGCCGCCGCGCTGCGCGATCGCGCGATAGTTGAGACGCTCTACTCGACCGGGATTCGCGTGAGCGAACTGGTAGGCCTCAACTGGCGCGATATCGACCAGGAAATCGGGATGCTCACGGTGCGTTCGGGCAAGGGCAACAAGGATCGCGTGGTGCCGATCGGCGAGCCCGCGCTCGACGCGCTCATCGCGTGGCGGCGCATGATGCCGATCGCGTGGGAGGCGGAGGGGCCGGTGATCGTGAACCTGCGCGGCGGGCGGCTGACGACGCGCAGCGTCGAAAATATCGTGCGCGATCGAATCACCCGCGCGGGAGTCGCCGTCGCGCTGACTCCGCATGGGCTGCGTCACTCGTTCGCAACGCATATGCTGGGTAACGGCGCCGACTTGCGCTCGATCCAGGAGATGCTCGGACACGCGAGTCTTGCGACCACGCAGCGTTACACACACGTCAGCGTGAATCATTTGAAAGAGGTTTACCGGCGCTCGCATCCACGCGCATAAGGAATGCACCAGCGCCTTGAAGGAAAAATGAAAATTCGCAGCACAACGATTCTGAGCGTCCGCCACGAAGGCAAGGTGGTGATGGCCGGCGACGGCCAGGTCAGCGCCGGACCGACTATCATGAAAAGCGGCGCGCGCAAGGTGCGCCGTCTGCACGGTGACCGCGTGCTGGCGGGCTTTGCGGGCTCGACCGCGGACGGACTCACGCTGTTCGACAAATTCGAGAGCAAGCTCCAGGAATACAACGGGGTGCTTCGTCGCGCCGCGGTAGAGCTGGCCAAGGACTGGCGCACCGACCGGGTGTTGCGCCGGCTCGAGGCGATGCTGGTGGTCGCCGACGCCGAAAGCTCGCTGTTGCTGTCGGGCGTGGGCGATGTAATCGAGCCCGACGACGGCATTTTAGCGATCGGATCGGGCGGGAACTTCGCGCTCAGTGCGGCGCGCGCTCTCATGCGCCACAGCGCCGGACTGTCGGCCCGGCAGATTGCGGAAGCATCGCTCAAGATCGCGTCGGAACTCTGCGTTTATACCAACGACCAATTTATTATCGAAGAGTTATAGGCACGCGGCCAAATCGCGATTAGTCTTTGAAGTGCGGGCGCGCGCGACGGCCGTCCCCGCGGATATTATTGCAAACCCAACAATGGCAGTTCCACAGGTAATGACCCCGCGCGAGATCGTCTCTGAACTCGATCGCTATATTGTCGGGCAACATGACGCTAAACGCGCGGTCGCGATTGCGCTACGCAACCGCTGGCGGAGGCAGAACGTCGCGTCCGATCTGCGCGACGAAATCGCACCGAAGAACATCCTGATGATCGGCCCGACCGGCGTAGGCAAGACGGAAATCGCGCGACGGCTGGCTAAACTCGCGCAGGCGCCGTTCGTGAAAGTAGAAGCCTCGCGCTACACCGAAGTCGGCTACGTCGGACGCGACGTCGAATCGATGATTCGCGACCTGGCGGAAATCTCGGTCAAGATGGTGCGCGAGGAAGAACGCAGCCGCGTCAAGGTGAAAGCGCGCGAGAATGCCGAAGAGCGGCTGCTCGATCTGCTATTTCCGCCACCGACAAAAGCGCGGCGCCCGGCGGGCATCACGCCCGAAGGGAACTTCGAGACTGGCGACGGTGACTCGCATCGCGACACACGCGAGAAGTTGCGCAAGCTGCTAGCGCAGGGACATCTCAATGAACGCGAGGTCGAGATCGAGGTCTCGGCCAACGCGACGCCGATGGTCGAAGTGTTCACCCCCCAGGGCATGGAAGAGATGGGCTTCAACATGAAGGATCTCATGAGCCAGATCATGCCCAAGAAAACGCATCATCGTAAGGTGAAAATTCCGGAAGCACTCGAGATCCTGATCCAGGAGGAGGCCGCGCGGCTGGTCGATATGGAGGCGGTCGCGCACGAGGCGATCAACCGCGCCGAGCAGACGGGAATCGTGTTTATCGACGAAATCGATAAAATCGCCGGCCGCGAGGCGGGCCGCGGACCCGACGTCTCGCGCGAGGGCGTGCAGCGCGACCTGCTGCCAATCGTCGAAGGCTCGACCGTCAACACCAAGTACGGTGCGATTCGCACCGACCATATCCTGTTCGTCGCGTCGGGCGCGTTTCACACCAGCAAGCCCTCGGACCTGATTCCCGAATTCCAGGGACGCTTTCCAATCCGCGTCGAGTTGAAGGCGCTCGCGCGGGAGGACTTTATCCGCATTCTGACCGAGCCCGAAAATTCGCTGACCCGGCAATACGTGGCGCTGATGGCGACCGAGGGTCTCAGGCTCACCTTCACCGACGACTCGGTGGCCGCGCTTGCGGAGATCGCGGCGCAGGTTAACGACCGGACCGAAAATATCGGCGCGCGGCGTCTGCATACCGTGCTCGAACGGCTGCTTGAAGAGATTTCTTTCAACGCACCCGAGCTGGGCGACCACGATCTGGTAATCGATGCGGTTTATGTCCACGCCCACCTGGACCCGATCCTCAAGGACGAGGACCTCTCGCGCTACATCCTGTAATGTCGAAGTGCGGTAGCTGCCCGGCGCGCGATCGGGCCGTGCCCCGGGGGGCGGATCAGGACGACGGGGCGGCAATTGCGCCGCGCGCGCAAGCCTGTTTTGATTGCCACTTACAGCCGCGATTCCGCTGTGGCCGGCTGGACCGGACGGAGAGGACGTGACCAAAGACCTCATCGCGCGAGCCGAAATTCTGATCGAGGCGCTGCCGTTTATCCGGCGCTTTCGCGGGCAGACTTTTGTCATCAAATATGGCGGCCACGCGATGCAATCCGACGAGCTGCGCTCAGGCTTCGCCGAGGACGTGGTGCTGCTCGATCTGGTGGGCATCAACCCGGTGGTCGTGCACGGCGGTGGTCCGCAGATTAGCGAGCTTATCGGCAAGCTCGGGCTCAAGTCGCACTTCGTGCGCGGGATGCGGGTGACCGACGCGGCCACGATGGAAGCGGCCGAGATGGTCTTGCAGAGGATCAACAAGGATATCGTCGCGATGCTCTCGCGGCACGGCGGCCGCGCGGTCGGGCTGTCGGGCAAGGACGGCGACCTGATCGTCTCGCGCAAGATGCAAATGGTGATCAAGGATGAAGCCGGGCGCAAAAGCGAGGTTGATATCGGGCTGGTGGGCGAAGTCGATCAGATCAATCCCGAGATCATCCGGACGCTCGAAGCGGCGAATTTTATTCCCGTGATCGCGCCCACCGGAGTGGGGCGCGACGGACAGACCTACAATATCAACGCCGACGTGGCCGCGGGCGAGATTGCGGCGGCGCTAAAGGCGGAGAAGCTGATCCTTCTGAGCGATGTCGAAGGCGTAAACGATCGCGAGGGCAAGCTTATCTCGACACTCGACGCGGCCGAGGCGCGCCGGCTGATCGCACGCGGCATAATCCACGAAGGGATGATTCCCAAAGTGGAATGCTGTATCGACGCTCTGGGCAAAGGCGTCGCGAAGACGCACATTCTCGACGGGCGTGTGCGCCACGCCGTGCTGCTGGAAATTTTCACGCGCATGGGAGTCGGCACGGAAGTGGTGCAGCGCCGTGCCCGCGTTGCGGACCTTGCGCGCAGCGCCAAGAAGAACGCCTGAGGACTCAGATGGCTACATCACGATGAACAATGCGGAAATTGTCGAACTGGCGCATCGCAACATGGTGGACATCTACGGATGCCTGCCGATTGCGTTCGTGCGCGGACATGGAGCGTATCTCTTCGATGCGGACGGAAACCGTTACCTCGATTTTTTTTGCGGGCTTGCGGTAACCAGCCTCGGCCATGGGCATCCGCGCGTAGTACGCGCGATCAAGGAGCAGGCTGAAAAGCTGACGCACGTCTCGAACGTATTCCACACCGAACCCACCGCGCGCCTGGCCGAGCGCCTGGCCACGCGCTTCGGGGGCGCGAAAGTATTCTTCGGAAATTCCGGGGCAGAGGCCAACGAGGCCGCGATCAAGCTCGCGCGCAAATGGGGTCACAAGGACGGCGGCGGACGCTACGAAATAATCGCGACGCTGGGTTCGTTTCACGGGCGCACGCTCGCGACGCTGAGCGCGACCGGCCAGGAGAAATATCATCAGGGGTTCCAGCCGCTGGTGCCGGGCTTTCGCCTTGCGCCGTTCGACGATATCGCGGCGATCGAGCACACGATTCACGATGAAACCGTCGGCGTGATGGTCGAGCCGATTCAGGGCGAGGGCGGCGTGGTCATGCCGCATCCCGACTACCTGAGCCGCCTGCGCGATTTCTGTGATCGCCGCGGCCTTCTGCTGATCCTCGACGAAATTCAAACCGGGGCTGGCCGCACGGGAAAATTCTTCGCCTTCGAGCACGCGCGTATCAAGCCCGACATCGTGACCCTGGCCAAGGCGTTGGCGGGTGGTCTTCCGATCGGCGCGATGATCGCGAAAAATGAAATTGCGGCCGCGTTCACACCCAGCAGCCACGGCACCACCTTCGGCGGAAATCCGGTCGCGTGCGGCGCGGCGCTCGCGGTTCTGGACGCGATCGATCAGGAAGGAATTCTCGCCAACGCCACCACCGTCGGCGCCTATATGCTCGAGCGCCTGCGCGAGATCGGCAAGATCTGCGACGGCGTGGTCGAGGTTCGCGGTCTCGGCATGATCATCGGCGTGGTGCTGAAGGGCGATCCGCGTCCGGTCGTCGATGCGTGCCTGAAAGAAAAGCTCCTCGTCAACGGAACCGCGGGCCACATCCTGCGCCTGCTGCCTCCGCTTAACCTCACGCGCGAGGAAGCGGACATCGGGCTCAAGATAATCGAGAAGGCGCTTAAGAGCGCGCAGGGTGCGTCGTGAGCGCCGCCGCGCAAAAGGGACGTATCGCACCGCAGCCGGAGATTCGCGCCAAGCGCGATTTTCTGGATATGTCGTCGGTGAGCACCGAGGAATTGAATGGACTGCTCGCACTCGCCGCGCGGCTCAAGTCCGAGCTCAAGTCGGGCATCGAGCATCCATACCTGCGCGGACGCACGCTCGCGATGATTTTTCAGAAGCCGTCGCTACGCACGCGAATCACCTTCGAGACCGGGATGGCGCAGCTCGGCGGCCACGCAATTTACCTGGCGCCCAATGATATCGGAATCGGCGAGCGAGAAACGGTGAAGGATGTGGCGCGCAACCTTTCGCGGGTCGTCGATCTGATCATGATCCGTACTTTCGCGCACGCCAACTGCGTCGAGCTGGCGCGCGAAGCGAGCGTGCCGGTCATCAACGGGCTCAGCGATTTGTTGCACCCCTGCCAGGTACTGTCCGATCTGCAAACCCTGCAGGAACATTTCGGCCGCGACATCTCGAAGCTCAAGGTCGCGTGGGTCGGTGACGGATTCAACATGGCGCAGAGCTGGATCGAAGCGGCCGCGCTTTTGGGATTCGAGCTGCGCGTGGCGGTGCCTCATGGCTACGAGCCGGAGAAAAGTTTCCTCGAGCGCATGCGGCGCGAGGAGATCGGCATCGTAACCAGCGATCCGGTTAAAGCTGTGACGGGCGCTGACGTGATCTACACCGACACGTGGACCTCGATGGGCCGTGAAAAGGAAGCGGCGCAGCGCCGGCGCGACTTCAAGGATTTCCAGGTAGACGGCGCGTTGGTTGCCCGAGCATCGAAGCAAGCTTTGGTGATGCACTGCCTGCCGGCGCATCGCGGCGAGGAAATCACCGACGAGGTGATCGATGGTCCCCGCTCGGTGGTGCTCGACCAGGCCGAAAATCGGCTTCACGCGCAGAAGGCCGTGATGGTCTGGCTGCTGCGTCCGGAGGTTCTGGCGCATGCGGAGCCGGCGCGCGGCGAGTAAGTTGATCGAATAGGCGAGTAGTTCGATCGAATAGAGAAGATGTCCACAGAAAAAATCAAAAAGCTGGTGCTTGCCTATTCCGGCGGGCTCGATACGTCGGTCATGCTGCGCTGGATCAAAGATCAGTTCGGATGCGAAATTATCGCGTACTGCGCCGACGTGGGGCAGGCCGAGGAAACCGACGGGCTCGAGAAAAAGGCGCTCGCGACCGGCGCGAGCAAGTTCGTGCTCGCCGACCTGCGCGAGGAATTCGCGCGCGATTTCGTATTTCCGATGATGCGCGCGAATGCCGTGTACGAAGGCTACTATCTGCTCGGCACCTCGATCGCGCGTCCTGTGATCGCCAAGCGGCAAGTCGAAATCGCGCTGGCTGAAGGGGCCGACGCCGTCGCCCACGGCTCTACCGGCAAAGGCAACGATCAGGTCCGCTACGAGTTGACCATCGCTCGGATGGCGCCGGAGCTCAGGATAATCGCGCCATGGCGGCGCGCCGACTGGACCTTCAAAGGCCGCGCGGACATGATCGCCTACGCCACCGATAAAAAGATTCCCATCTCGGTCACGGCCGAAAAACCCTATTCGATGGATCGCAACCTGGTGCATATCAGTTACGAGGGCGGGATTCTCGAAGATCCGTGGCGCGAGCCATACAACGACATGTTTCGCCTGACGGTCGCGCCCGAGAACGCGCCCGACGCCGCCGAGTATGTCGAGATCGAATACGCGGGGGGGAATCCGATCGCGATCAACGGCGAGAAACTTTCGCCCGCGACGATTATCGCGCGCGCCAACGAAATCGCCGGACGCCACGGCGTCGGCCGCGTTGATATGGTTGAGAACCGTTACGTCGGAATCAAATCGCGCGGCGTGTACGAAACCCCGGGTGTCACGATGCTTATGCATGGGCATCGCGGCGTCGAACAATTGACGCTCGATCGCGAGGTGATGCATCTGCGCGACGCGCTGGTCTCGCGCTACGCCGAGATGGTGTATTACGGCTACTGGTTCGCGCCCGAGCGTGAGGCGCTGCAAACGCTCATCGACGCCGCGCAGCGCGACGTGAACGGAGTCGCGCGGGTGAAGCTGTATAAGGGTGCGGCGACGATCGCGGGACGCAGATCGGAAAATTCGCTCTACGATCCCGCGATTGCGAGCTTTGAAGAGGCGGGTGGCTACAACCAGTCCGACGCCGGGGGATTTATCCGGATTGCGGCCACCCGGTTACGCGCGCTTGCGCGCGTTCGCGGCGAGGGCGCAAAGGGCCGCGCGGAGAAGTGAGACTTGGGCAAGGTGATCCAGTTCCGGCCGCCGAAAACGCAGCCGAAGTTGGTGCCACGAACGCGCTCGGGGCATTGCCCCACATGCTTGCACAAAATGGACGTGCATATCGTTCATCCCGACGGCACCATGAGTTGCTCGGCGCGCGGATGCCTGTGCAGGACCCGCCGTACCGAATGACCGGTCTTGCGCGTCAATTGATTCTCTATATCCGGTACCGTCCTAGAGAAACGACGCCAGCGTCCTCGTGCTGGCCGCGGCCTATGTCCTTTCGTTTTTGTAAACGCTAGGTTCGCAATCTTAGAGGATTAGCGCCATGGCGATTCCGCCCTACCATGCTTTTATGCTTCCGCTGTTACGAATCGCAGGCGACGGACAGGAGCACCGCGTTGACGATTGTTTAGAGGAGTTGGCCAGCCAATTCAGATTAAGCGCCGAGGAACTTCGCGAGTTGCTCCCGAGCGGTAAACAGACGGTCATCTATAGTCGTGTTGGCTGGGCAAAAACCTATCTTGTGAAGGCCCGACTGTTCGAAAGCCCTTCGCGCGGAAAATTCAAGATCACGGATCGTGGACGCGAAGTGCTGCGAGCAAACCCCGACCACGTCGATGCACACTTTCTGGAGCAGTTTCCGGAGTTTCTCGAATTTAAGTCGGCTCAGCGCCCGCCAGCCACAGGGAATTCTGAGGCCGCTGAGCATATGAACTCGGAAGAGACTCCCGAGGAGGCGCTGGATACAACGTATCAACTGTTACGGCGATCGCTCGCGCAAGACCTTCTAGAGCGCGTGAAGGCTTCTTCGCCGAGATTTTTTGAGAAGCTCGTCGTGGATTTGCTTCTCGCAATGGGTTACGGCGGCTCTCGAAGAGATGCTGGACACGCGATCGGGGGAAGCGGTGACGGTGGACTCGACGGGGTAATAGATGAAGATCGCTTGGGACTGGATAAGGTATACGTCCAAGCCAAGCGATGGGACGCAACTGTCGGACGCCCGGTCGTTCAGGCATTCGCTGGGAGCTTGGAAGGAGCTGGAGCGACGAAAGGAGTCTTGATCACGACGTCGGATTTTTCGCGAGACGCTCGCGACTACACCGGGCGAATTCAAAAGCGCATCGTGTTGGTTGACGGGCAGAAGCTAGCTGAGTTGATGGTCGATTTTGACGTAGGAGTCGCAACGGTCTCAAATTACAAGATCCGGAAAATCGATTCCGACTATTTCGAAGACGAGGAATAGCATTGTATCCGCGAATCGTCTGCTTTCGAATACCGACGATCGACTCTCGACGATGTTTCAGTGACTGCCGTGCGAACTGACAAAATGGTTCCGACAGAACCTGTTAGCCCCGCCAAACGGCGAATGGGAACCAAGGCGAGCAATCTGATCCGTGGAAGGTTTGCGCGCGGGCGGTTGCCTGAAGTCGAGGCGTTTACCGCTTCGCTGCCGTTTGATCGGCGGCTCTTCTGCCACGATATTCGCGGATCGATCGCGCACGCTCGGATGCTCGCGAAAGTGCGGCTGATTCGCGCTTCAGAAGCGCGCGCGATCGAGCGCGGGCTAAGAGAAATTGAGCGCGAAATCGACAAAGGACGCTTTTGCTTCGATATCGGCGACGAGGACATCCATCTCGCAATCGAGCGCCGGCTGATCGCTAAAATCGGCGCCGCCGGGCGCAAGCTGCATACCGCACGCTCGCGCAACGATCAGGTCGCGCTCGACTTTCGTCTTTATCTGCGCGACGAACTGCGCGAAGTCATCGCGATCGTCGGCGAATTGCGCGCCGCGCTGATTCGCCTTGCGCGCCGCCATGTTGATACCGTCATGCCCGGTTACACGCACTTGCAGCGCGCGCAGCCGGTCTCGCTCGCGCACCATCTGCTCGCCTATGTTGAGATGCTGACGCGCGACGGCGAGCGTTTTTCGCAGGCTTTGGCGCGTACTGACGTGATGCCGCTGGGTGCGGGCGCCCTGGCCGCCACCACGCTGCCGATAGATCGCGTGATGATCGCGCGCGAGCTCGGTTTTGCGCGAATCACCGCCAACAGTATCGACGCGGTTTCGGATCGCGATTTCGCGGTGGATTTTCTGTCCGCTGCGGCGCTGCTGTCGGTCCATCTGTCGCGGATGAGCGAGGAGCTGATCCTGTGGACCTCGAGCGAGTTTGGGTTTGCGTCGATTCCCGACGAGTTCTCGACCGGCAGCTCGATGATGCCGCAGAAGAAGAATCCCGATCTGGCCGAGCTGATCCGCGGCAAGACCGGGCGCGTGATCGGAGATCTGGTCGCGATGCTCACGATCCTGAAGGGGCTTCCGCTGGCGTACAACTCGGACTTGCAGGAAGACAAAGAGCGGGTCTTCGACGCGCTCGACACGATCAAGCCCGCGACGCGGCTGATGGCGAAGCTCTGGCCTGCACTGCTTTTCGATCGCGGCGCGATGCGCGCGGCGGCGGGAGG
This sequence comes from Binataceae bacterium (SeqCode), assembly GCA_035531855.1. GTDB lineage: Bacteria > Desulfobacterota > Binatia > Binatales > Binataceae > JBARDN01. The sequence continues at coordinate 17,956 of DATKSB010000156.1, read as the reverse complement.
GTTCGCGCTCGCGACCGACCTGGCGGAATATCTGGTGGAAAGGGGAGTTGCGTTTCGCGAAGCGCACGAGATCGTGGGCCGGATCGTGCGCGAGACCGCGGCGGCGGGCACCACGCTCGAGGACTTGAAGCATAGCGATCTGCGGCGCTACTCGACGGCGTTCAAGTCCGACGCTGCCGGGATTCTGAGCGCGGAGAATTCATTGGCGCGGCGCTCGGTCGCCGGCGGACCCGCGCCGGGCACCGTCAAGCGGCGGCTCAGAGAGTTGAAACGATGAGCAATCGGATGCGCGCGTATATTATCGCAAGCATCGTCGCGTTCGCGGCGGCCGCAGCATGGGCGGGATGTGGTGTGAAATCGCCGCCGATTCCCAGCGGGGAAGCGCGACCGCAAAAAATTCTCGATCTGCGCGCCGAGTCCGAAAAGGGCGCGATCAGGCTCAGCTGGGGACGTCCCGACACTTACGCTGGCGGCTCCGCGATGCACGATCTTGCCTCGTTTCTGATTATGCGCACCCAGGCGCAGAGTCAGTACAAGGAAATTGGCCGGGTCGAAGTGACTGACAACGGGCGTTTTCAGAAGCAGGAAACATTTAGCTATCGAGACTCGGATACGATGCTGGGCCACAGCTATAGTTACGAGATTATTTCGATCACCAGCAACGGCTTCCAGAGCGAGCCGTCGAACGAGATCACGCTGGTGCGCTCGGTTCCACCGCCGCCTCCGAACCCGGAGAATTTTGTCGTTCCGACCCCGGCGCCACTTCCGTGACAATGCGCGACCAGTGCGCCGGCACGACGTCATCTCGCGAGGCGTTTATTCGCCAAGTGCGGCTGTGGTAAAACTTCGACCTTCACCGTCATAGCTTCGGCCGCAGCCGTCAACTCCCGCACAAAACCATGAATTACTTCGAATACAAAAACGATCAACTTTTCGCGGAGGAGGTTGCGCTGGCCGATCTGGCCAAGCGCGTCGGAACTCCATTTTACGTTTACAGCGCTCGGACCCTGCGCCGGCATTTTCGTATCTTCGACGAGGCGTTTTCCGGCACCGATCATCTGATTTGCTACGCGATGAAGGCGCTGTCGAATTTGAGCATTCTGAAACTCTTCGCCTCGATGGGCTCGGGGTTCGATATCGTCTCGGCGGGCGAGTTAATGCGATGCATGCGTGCGGGCGCGGATCCGCGCACAATTGTGTTCTCGGGCGTCGGCAAGACGGACACGGAGATCGCAGCCGCGCTCGAGGCGGGCATCTTGATGATCAACGTCGAGTCGCGTCCCGAGCTGCATCGCATCGCGGAGGTTGCCGGACGCATGCAGCGGCGGGCGCCGGTCAGCCTGCGCGTCAATCCCGATCTCGATCCCGGAACTCATCCGCACATCTCGACCGGCCATCGCGATTCCAAGTTTGGCGTACCGCTATCGCAGGTGCGCGAGTACTACGCGGAGGCCCGCGGACTCAAGAACCTTGAGATCGTCGGGCTCAGCACGCACATCGGATCGCAAATCACCGACACCGCTCCGTTCGCGGAGGCCGCCGGTAAGGTCAAGAGCATTGTGACGGACCTGCGCGCGTCGGGCATCGAGCTTAAGTATCTGGATATTGGCGGCGGGCTGGGAATTCCATACCAGGAAAATCCTCCGCCGCCGTCCGAGTATGCGGCCGCGATGCTCGGGCCCATCCGCGGACTCGGGCTCAAGATAATCAGCGAGCCGGGACGCGTGCTGGTGGGCAACGCAGGCGTGCTGGTCACGCGGGTATTGTACATGAAAGAGACGGACGTGAAGCGTTTCGTGATCGTGGACGGCGCAATGAACGATCTGATTCGTCCGGTCCTGTACGAGGCGTACCATGCGATCACGCAGGTCGATCGGCGCAAGGTCGGCAAGCTGATCGTCGCCGATGTGGTCGGGCCAGTGTGCGAGAGCGGAGATTTCTTCGCGCGCGAACGCGAAATGCCGCAGCCTGCGGCCGGCGATCTTCTGGCGGTAATGAGCGCGGGCGCATACGGCTTCGTGATGGCGTCGAACTATAACGGCCGTCTGCGCGCGCCCGAGGTCCTGGTCGATGGCGCGGAGGCGCACGTGATTCGCGAGCGCGAGAGTTTTGAAGATCTCATTCGTGGAGAGAAAATCGTCGAGCTGAAAGCGCATTAGGACGAACGATGGCGACGCTCGAATTTACCAAGATGCAGGGCTGCGGCAACGACTATATTTACGTCGTAGCGCTGAAGGCGCGGCCGGCCGATCCCGCGGCGCTTGCCGCGCGCGTTGCGGATCGGCATTTCGGGATCGGCGGCGACGGATTGATCATGCTCGCGCCATCGCGCACCGCCGACGTGCGGATGGAGATGTACAACGCTGACGGAAGCCGCGGCGACATGTGCGGCAACGGAATCCGCTGCGTCGCACGGCTGGCTTACGAACGCGGAATCGCGCGCAAGAATCCGATGGTCGTCGAGACGGATTCCGGACTGAAGATGATCGAGCTGCGGTTCGAGGCCGGCTCCGTTGTGGGTGCGACGGTGGATATGGGCGAGCCGATTCTCGAGGGTCGCGAGATTCCGGTCGCCGCCGACGGCAGGATCATCGACCATCCGCTCGAGGTTGGCGGCCGGCGCGAGGCGATTACCGCTGTCTCGATGGGGAATCCGCACTGCGTGGTCTTCGTGAACGACGACGCTATTCACAAAATGGACGTGTGGGAGTTCGCGCGGCTCGGACGCCAGTTCGAGACGCATCCATTTTTTCCGAGGCGCGTAAACACAGAATTTATCCTGCCGGTCTCGCGGACGCATCTGAAAATGCGCGTCTGGGAGCGCGGCTCCGGCGAAACCCTCGCCTGCGGCACAGGCGCGTGCGCCGCGACGGTCGCTGCCGTGCTGACTGGACGCGCGGAGCGCAAGGCGACAGTCGATCTGCGCGGAGGCAACCTCGAGATCGAATGGCGTGAAAACGGCACCGGTGCGAATCACGTCTTCATGACCGGAAACGCGGTCGAGGTTTTCAGGGGCGAGCTCGAGCTCGGGTCCGCCGAGATGATTCCGGTCAAGGACTAGTCGCAGCGGAGGACTGGCAGATGTTCAATGGAGCGCTCACTGCACTCATCACACCGTTTCGCGACGGTGCGGTGGACGAACCCGCGCTGCGCGATCTGGTCGAGTGGCAGATTCAAAGCGGCATCGACGGGCTGGTGCCATGCGGTTCGACCGGAGAATCGGCCACGCTCACGCATGAAGAGCATGAGCGCGTGATCAAGATCACGATCGAGCAGGCGCGCAAGCGCGTGCCGGTCGTCGCCGGGACCGGCTCGAACGCGACTGCTGAGGCGATTCGCCTGACCGCGTCGGCGCGTGCGATGGGTGCCGACGGTGCGCTCCTGATCTCGCCCTATTACAATAAGCCGACCCAGGAAGGGATCTTTAAGCATTATAAACTGATTGCGGCGAGCGTCGATTTGCCGCTGGTGGTTTACAACATCCCGGGCCGCACCGCCTCGAATATCGCACCTGAAACATTCGCGCGGCTGTCCGAGATCAAAAATATAGCCGGCGTCAAAGAAGCCTCCGGCTCGATGGACCAGGTGTCGGACATCCTTCGGCTGTGCGGCGATCGCCTTGCGGTTCTTTCGGGCGACGACGCGCTGACTCTGCCGATCATGGCACTCGGCGGGAAGGGCGTGATCTCGACGGCCTCGAATGTGATGCCGCGCGAAATGCATGAGCTTGCGGCCGCGGCGCTAGCAGGAGATTTCCAGCGCGCGCGTGCGGCGCACTATCGGATGCTGCCGCTGCTGCGCATGCTGTTCATCGAGACCAATCCGATTCCGCTCAAGCACGCGCTAGCGCTGATGGGGAAATGCTCGAACGAACTTCGCCTGCCGCTGTTGCCGATGACCGCGCCGGCGGGCGAGAAGCTTAAAGCGGCAATGAAAGAGTTGCGGCTGGTCTAGCCGCGCGGCTCCAGCAGCTCGATCCGGTTCCCGAACGGATCATCAACATAAATCCTGTCGTAGCCCTTGAGCGGCTCGTCGCCCACGACGCGACATCCCGCGCGTTTAAGCGCGTCCGCGAGCGTGGGCAGATCCTCGACGATAAGGGCCGGATGCGCTTTGTGCGCGGGTGCAAACTCTTTTTCGACGCCGAGATGAATTTTGAGCGCGCCGCGCTCGAACCAGCATCCGCCCCGCGCGGCCAGATGAGCAGGCTTGGGCTGTTCGGGAATTTCGAGCAAGCCAGTATAGAAGGCGCGCGCCTCGGCCTCGCGTCCCGGAGGCATCGCCAACTGCACATGGTCGATTGCGCGGATCTTCATAAGCGAAAGTTTGGCGCGCGCGCGCATTCAGTCAAGTCTGGCGCACTCGAAAAAAGAGCCGGCTGGAAATCCTGCCGGCTCTTTGAGAATCAATCGATTGAGAATCGCGCTATTCGAACATCAGCACCGTGCGCGCGACCTCGCCGGCCTTCATTGCGCGGAACGCCTCGTTGACGTCCTCGAGCTTGCCGCGGCGCGTGATCATGTCGTCAAGGTCGATTCGTCCCTGGCGATAGAGATCGATAATCCGCGGCATGTCGATCCGGAAGCGGTTTGATCCCATGAAGCATCCCTGGATGCGCTTCTCGTACAACAGCGAAAAGCCGTCGATGTCCACCTTCTGCCCGAGCGGCACCATCCCGACGATGGTCGCGATCCCGCCGGCGCGAATCGACTCATAGGCCTGCTCGGCCGCGGCTTTTAAGCCGATCGCCTCGAACGAATAATCAACGCCGTCGCCGGTGAGCGCGCGAATTTGCTCGACCGGATTGCCCGCCGACGCATCGACCAGGTGCGTTGCGCCGAGCTTCTTTGCGAGTTCGAGCTTGGTCTTGAACTTATCCACCGCGATAATCATCCGCGCGCCCGCGATCCGCGCGCCCTGGATGATCGCGAGTCCAACTCCACCCGCGCCGAACACCGCGACCTGCGAGCCGGGAGAGACCTTTGCGGTATTCAACGCCGCGCCGACACCGGTCATAACGCCGCATCCGATAAGCGCGGCGCGGTCAAGCGGCACGTCGTGGTCGATTTTTACCAGTGCGTTCTCATGCACCAGCATCTGCTCCGCGTAGCCCGAGAGATCGGCGAACTGGTTGACCAGCTTGCCCTTCTGCGACAGGCGCGGTTTGTCGCTTTGTCCGCGCTGCGTCGCGGCTTTGTTCGAGCACAGGTTGGGATGGCCCGACATGCATTCCTCGCAGTAGCCGCAGAAGACGCTCAGGCACGCGATCACGTGATCGCCGGGCGCCAGGTAGGTGACCTGCGAGCCGACTTTCTCGACCACGCCTGCCGCCTCATGGCCGAGGATCGCGGGCGTCGGCCACATGTACAGTCCGTCAACGAAGTGCAGGTCGCTGTGGCATACGCCGCTGGCGACGGTGCGGACCAGAACCTCGCGCTCCTTCGGATTGTCGATATCGACCTGCTCGATCGTGAGCGCCTGGCCGGGACCGTGGTATATCGCTGCTTTCATTTTGATCGTGCTCCTCGTATCGTTATCTTCGCGCGCGTTACTCGAACATCAGGACTGTGCGTGCGACCTCGCCGGCCTTCATCGCGCGGAACGCTTCGTTCACATCCTCGAGCTTGCCGCGGCGGCTGATCATCTCGTCGAGCTTGAGGCGTCCCTGCAGATAGAAATCGAGATAGCGGGGCATGTCTATCCGAAAGCGGTTCGAGCCCATGTTGCTGCCCTGCAGTTTGCGCTCGGTCAGGAACATGTAGCCATCAAGCTCGACCTTCTGCCCGACCGGAATCATTCCGATCACAGTCGCGGTGCCGCCCGGCTTGAGCGCTTTGAACGCCTGCTCGGCGGCCTTCTTGAGTCCGATCGCCTCGAAGGAATAATCGACGCCGCCGCCGGTGAGCTTCCTGATTTCGTCGATCGGATCGCTCGACGACGCATCGACGGTGTCGGTCGCGCCCAGCCGCTTTGCCATCGCAAGCTTGCCCTCGAACATATCGACCGCGATAATTTTGCGCGCACCCGCGATTCGCGCGCCCTGAATCGCGGCCAGGCCCACGCCGCCGCATCCGAACACCGCGACTGTCGAGCCCGGCTCGACCTTGGCGGTATTGAGCACGGCGCCGACGCCGGTGGTGACGCCGCATCCGACCAGCGCGGCGCGATCGAGCGGGATGTCGTCGCTGATCTTCACGATTGCGTTCTCATGCAGCAGCATCCGCTCGCAGTATGACGATACGTCCAGAAACTGGTTGATCAGTTTGCCCTTCTGCGACAGGCGCGGTTTGTCTTTCGGGTCGCGCTGCGTCGCCGCCTTGTTCGTGCACCGGTTCGGATGGCCGGACATGCACTGCTCGCAGCCGCCGCAATAAACGCTGAGGCACGCGATCACGTGATCGCCAGGCTTGACGTAGGTGACCTGGCGGCCGACCTCTTCGACGATTCCGGCGGCTTCGTGTCCGAGCACCGCTGGAGCCGCGTATGGGTACAGACCATCGACGAAGTGCAGATCGCTATGGCACACGCCGCTGGCAACGGTGCGAATCTTGACTTCGCGGTCCTGCGGCTTATCGATCTCGATATCCTCGATGCTTAGCGGTTGCTTGGGGCCATGAAACACGGCGGCTTTCATTCGGGCTCTCCTTATCTCCAGAAATTAACCCGTGCAAATTTTAGCGCGGCGCGGACCGCGCGTCGGGCGCGGGACCACGCCTCGAACCTTCTTAGTACCACATTGACGGCGCTTTTCCACAGGCGCGAAGAGCGTGACCGGCGCGTGCTTTTGCATCGTCAGTGGCGCGCCCGCTAGCCTTTGGCATGCGCCGAATTTCATTCGTGAAGATGGCGGGACTCGCACTTGCGCTCATCAGCGCAATCGCGCTTGCGCCGCGATATTCGGCGCGCGCAGAGATTGCCGCCGCGACGCGCGCCCGTATCGACGAGATCGCGTCGGCGCCAGTCGCCCATGGCGAAGCGCCCGCGATCATGGTGGGCGTCATCTCCGGCAATGATCGGATGATCCGCGGCTTCGGCGAGACCGCGCTCGGCTCCGGGGTGCGGCCGACGGCGACGACCGAGTGGGAGATAGGCTCGATCACGAAGACGTTCACCGCGATGCTGCTGGCGCTATACGTTCAGCGCGGCGTCGTGCGTTACGACGATCCATTGCAGAAGTATGTGCCCGACGGCGTGATAGTTCCGCGCTACCGCGGGCGCCGGATAACTCTGCTCGATCTCGCCACGCACACATCTGGTCTTCCGAAGGATCCAGACTTAAGCGGCGTTCGGCATCTTGATGCGGCCACAATGTACCAGCGGCTCTCCGCTTTCCAGCTCACTCGGGCACCGGGGCAGCAATTCGAGTACTCGAACTGGGGCTTCGCGCTGTTGGCGCACGCGCTGGCGATCGCGGCGGGCGAAGATTACCAGATGTTGGTCGAGCGCGAGATTTGCGCGCCGCTCGGGATGATCGACACACGCATCGACCTTACCCCGCGGGAAACCGGCCGGCAGGCGCAAGGTTACGGTCCCGAGGGTTTTCCGCGGCCGCACGACAACGTAACCTGGCCCGCTTTTGATGGCGCCGGCGCGCTGCGCTCCACGATGGACGATATGATGCGCTACCTCGCATACAACATGGGACAGACGAAAACGCCGCTCGCCGCGCTCCTGTCCGATATGCAAAAATCATGGCATCGCGGCGGACGCGCCGAAACCGTGGCCGGGCTAGCCTGGCAGATGCTTCCGATGCGTGGCACGGACAAGACTGTCATTTGGAAAAACGGCGCAGCTTCCGGCTTCTTCAGCTATATTGGCTTCGTCAGAGAGACCGGCACCGGGGTAATTGTTCTGGCTAACCGCAAAGTTCCAGCCGGGCGAATCGGGATGCAGATTTTGCGGGCGCTCAATGGCGCCGGCGACAGTATCGAACAGGCTCCCCAGGATGCGGACGATGACCAATAGGACATTCAAACAAAACGATCGCGGCCGCGGGCTTGGCGCGATCGCTCAAGGAAATGCGGTCGGCGGATTGACTCCTTCAATCGGCACGCCTGCAATCTTTGCGGCAGCGGAACCGGCGCGCGCGTATAGAAGTGTGTCGTGGTCTCGATAAATGAGCTTCCATTCCGGATGGCGCGCGATCACTCGATTAGCAAGATCGTTTGGCGACAGCATTACATAGTCATGCGGCCATCGCGCAAGGATGGCGTCGGCTCCGGGTTGGTCGAAATGAAATAGCATGAACGCACGCAGCACATCCTGCGGATAGACAGTGTCATACCGCCCGTCTATGAAGACCTCTGATCCCGGCGACATATGCCAGATTAGGTATTCGCCCCACAGGAAATTGTCGAGTATATTTCCATGCAAATCATGTGATCGCATAAACGCGATTGCACCGGCCGGATATTTCTCTCGCGCCGTCAGCCGGTTCGAAAACAATCCAGTCTCGACGAGCAGCGCAAACGCGGCCAGCACCAGCAGAAGCTGAGTCATCAGGTTCGCGCGCGGCGCCTCTGATGCCTCGCCGGAAGCTGCGGACAATCCAAACCTCGAACTCGCGATCGCGCCGTGTCGAGCAAGCGGACTCGCAATCGCGATTATTGCGAACGGCACATTGCGCATCGCGACAATCGCGGCGGCGCACATCACCGCCGAAACCGCGAGCATCGGCAGATCCGTGAAGTCACGCGAAATAGCCACTGCGACAGGCAGCGCCACCATCAGACCGAGTGGTAACGCGTTATATAGCAGGATCCCGGCGCTTCGGCTGTCCGAATCCGCTAGAAAGCGGAACAGCGGCTGCCAGTCCGCGACCGCAACACGCGTATATGGATTGTTTAGCGCGTGACCAACCACGATCCAGGTTCCAATTCCGTATGGTGTGAGCAGGGTCGCCCCCGTCGCGCCGATCGTGATCGCTCCGAGACCTGCCGAGCGGCGAAGCCCGTCGCCCCGCATCCAATCGCATGCCGCGGAGGCGCAGGTATAAGCTCCCAGCGCGGCGATTCCCATAATGAATCCGCCGTGGAGGTTGGCCCAAAGGGCCAGCACTGGAATTGCGATCCATAGCGCCGCGCCGCGGCGATAGGTATCTCGCGCGAGAATGAACATCAGAATGGAGAACAACGCGAAGCTGAAAATCTGTGGCCGAAACTGCATATCCGGTATGATCGCCACGGCGCTCACAACCAGCACCGACAGTTGCGCCAGCGCGAGAGTATCCGGTTCACTCTCGGCCAATGCCACAAATGCGATCGTGATAGCCACCACGCAGAGCTTCAGCAACTTGAGTCCAAAGACCCCAAGCCCGTTGAACACCAGCGCATCAATTACTTCCGATAGCCATTCATGATTGAACCAAAGATGACCTGCGGCGGAGTAGGAATAGGGGTCGCGCAATACCAGATGCCCTTGCGCAAGAATCGCACGCCCAAAGGTAATATGTCCCCAAAGGTCGGGGTCAACAAAGCGCGCCGTGTCGGCGATTGCGATTGCGGCTATAACGAGAACCGGCGAATAGTGCAGGAGCGATGCTCTGTGCCGTGCCGGCGCGGTAGCGGACGCGGCTGATCTCGATGGGCCGGCTCTCATCGCAGCAACATTCCGAAATCCATCTAGGGAAAGATCGGTGCCAGCGCCGTGCCGCGGACTGGCGCCCCCGCAATCCTGGCCGCGCCCGAGTCCCGACGCGCATACAGGAATGAATCGCTATCGCTATAGATGAGCGTCCATTTTGCGGCGCTCGCCATCACATCGGCGGCGACGGTGGTTGGATTAATCAGAACGAAGTCGTTAGGAAAGCCGGCGAGCGTCTGCGCCGCACCCGCGCGGTCGAACGTGAATGCGAGATAAGCCTCAATAATTGGCCGTGGATAGATCATCTCGAACCGGCTATCCAGAAATACCTTGTCACGAGGCCATTCGTGAAAAATCACGTAATCGTTCCATGAGTATTCGCATAGCATATTGCCGGAAAGGCCGTGCGCGCGCATAAAAGCTAGCGCGCCCGAGGGGTATGGTTCAGTCAGCCCGAGCGTACCGGAAAACAGCCCGGTTTCCGCTGCCAGCGCCACTGCCGCGATTGACAGTATGATCTGTCCCAAAAGGCTGATCGGGCGCGGTGGTACTGCTCCAATAGAGCGCGGAGTCCGCCGCGCACGCAGTGCGAGCGTCGCATGCCGCGCAAGCGGGATCATCGCAGCCATCATCCCGAGCGGAACATTGCGCACCTGAACGAACGCGGAAGCTACCAGCACGGCTGCAATGGCGATCAATGCCAAATCATCAGTACTCGGCGAAAATGCTATAGCGGCCAAAGCACCGAAAAAAATTCCGAACATCGAAATATCGTAAACAAAGAGCGTGTTCGCGGAATGATATTCCGCCAGCATCGCGCTCAGCAGTGGCTGCCATTCATTGATTGCGCGGAGCATCGCGGGGTTTCCGATAGTATGAAATACGCTCAGCCAGCTTCCGACGCCGTACGGAGTGAGCAGCGTCGCAACAACGCACGCCGAGGTTACGGCAGCCAAGTGAAAGAACCGCGCCGTCCCGCGGCCTGCCGCAATCTCCTGTCCGCCCCGCACGATCGCGTACAGCCCCATGACGCCCAACCCAATCACGAAACCGCCGTGCAGGTTGGCCCACAAAGCGAACATCGGAATCGTGGTCCACAGCGCCGCGCGGCCGCGAAAATTGTCACGCGTGAGCAACATCAGGAGCGCGGCCAATAGCAAATAGGTAAATATTTGGGGGCGAAACTGCATCTGCGCCGACAGGCGGATGCCCGCCACCAGCATGATGGAAATCTGAGTTACGGCAGAGGCTCCAGTCTCGCGCATCGCCTCGAGCAGGAGCACTACAATCGCTCCGGTACATCCGAGCTTCATGAGCTTCAGCCCAACCACGCCGCCGTGGAGATAAACCCATGAGAGTAGTACGTCAGATAGCCACTCGTGACTAATCCATCGCAGGCCGGTTATGGAATACGAATAGGTATCGAAGCGCGGGACACGCGCTGCGAGCAGAATCTGCTGGCCGAAGCGAAGATGCCCGTACAAGTCTGGATCGGCGATCCGCACTGAATCTGCGATCATCACCGCAATCAGCACCAACGCGGGAGAATAACGAAGCATCGATTCGGTCCGCCGCGCGGGTCCGGTTCCGCCACCTATCTGCGAATGGCTATTCATGCGCCCTATGGCTATTCCGCAAGGCGGAGAGCGTGCATGAAGACGGCTTCATCAGGCGCGGGCGGAAAAGCAAATAGTCTCATTGGGAAGACGCACGCGGCCGTCGCCTTCCTGAAAAGTTCGCGCGGCCTCGCCGATCGCGGCCTGGACCCGCGCTCGCGTGGCAGCGTCGAGGTTCGCCATCATCGCCTGCGCGCGGCCGACCTCGCTCCGGAACGCGATAAACTCCGCCATCGACGCGAACTCGAAAGTGACTATCATCGGCTCGATCGCGATTGAGTTGAACCCGGCGTGGCCAAGCGCGGCCTTCAGAATCGAGGTATCTGCCAGGCGGGTCGGTTCCAGCGCGCCGGGCGGAGGCGGTTTCAGCCCTGCGATTTGGCGCACGGCGTCGGCAGCCAGCGTGATCATCGGAACCTTATCGCCCGAGTTCCACACCGCGGTTGCGAAACCCGCGCCGGGCTTGAGCCCGCGGTGCAGAGTCCGCAGCACGGCGGACAGGTCGGGCATGAACATCAGCCCCCAGCGGCAGACACAAGCGTCGAAGCTCGCGTCGGGTAGTGCCATCGCCTCGGCATCCGATTCGACGAACTCGAGGTTCTTGAGACCGAGGGCCTTTGCGCGCTCGCGCGCGATCGCCAGCATCCCGGGCGATTGATCAACCCCGCTCACATGGCCGGACTCTCCCGCTGCGCGCGCCGCCGTCACCGCGGGTTCGCCGTTGCCGGTCGCGATATCGAGCACGCGCGCCCCGGCGCGAACCCCAGCCAGCGCCACGAGCCGGTCGCTGACCTTTTGCGCGGCGCGCTCGAAGGTCGGCCACCATTTGTTCCATCCGGCGGCGCTTTCGTCCCACATTGCACGCTGGTCGCGCTTAAGCGCGTTCGGATCAGGTGTGGATTCAGCCATCGCGATTACTCCTTTGAGCCCGATCGACTTATATCATTGCGTCAGCACGGCGACACCGCGCAGCCGTGCGATAGTCAGCGGAAAATCCCGATGCAGCGCGGGATGCTGCGTGGCGCCGCCAGTGCGATCCTCGAGCAGCATCACGACGGGATTACCCGCCCGCTGTGCACGATCGCGCTCGGAGAGCGGCAGGTAGTAGCGCGCGACCTCGACCGCGTATGCGGGCCGAGCGCTGAGCGTGGCGCCGGGTGCGAGATTTTTTAGCGCGATCGCAGTCGCCTCACGCCACTGGATGTCGTGCGGCTTGCGCGCATAGTTCCAGATGTGTCCGAGGGACAGCGCGACGATCGCGGCCAGCACAACACCGCGAGCGGTTTCGGCGCGCAGCTCGCAGACGCCGATCGCGGCGAGAAAGAACAGCGGCACGAAACACGACAACACGTAGCGTTCGACCAGAACCGGCGCGACCGCGTATGAAGCGATCATCATCATGATCACAGGCGCCCACATCCACACCAGCGCAAAGGCCACGGCGTCGCGCGCAATACGCCATCCGCGAAAGACGCCGTATACCGCCAGGATTGCCAGCAGCGGAAACGCGAAGCTGCCCGCGGCCTTGTTGAATAGCGAGATCGGCTCCCACAGCGCCGGCCGCCCGATCCATTGGAGCATCCCGCGGTCCACCGCCGCGCCGCCGTTGCGCAACTCCGCGAGCATCAGCGGCGCGAACGCCGCCCCCGCGATTGCAAGCGAGATCGCGACTGCCCATGAGCGCCGCGACTCGGCGGATATTGGACGAAAGCCCGAGCGCGCGAGCAGGTACGCGAGCCAAATGGCTTCGGCCGCGGGGACCAAAATCGCGAAGAAGTTGACGGTCACTGCCGCGCCGGCCAGCACTCCGGCGCCGATATAGTTGCTGATTCCGCCACGCCGCTGCGCGCGAATGAAGAAGCCCAGTTGGGCGAGCACAACCGCCAGCATCATCGAGTACATCCGCAACTCGCGCGAATATTTCAGCATCACCAGGCTGACCGCGAATATCAGCGCCGCGATTGCCGCGGCCAGGTATGCGTCGACGTCAGGCAGACCGCCTCCGCCGCCATGCTCGGGTGGCGCTATCAGCAACTCGCGCGCGACCCAGAACACCAGCAAGATCGAGAGTGTGCCGAACAGAGCGGAGAGCGAACGCAGTGCGATGATTCCGTCGCCGAACCTCGCGATCCACCAATGCAGCAGAACTTCGTGCGCGGCGATTTTGCCGGGATTGAGCTGCTCTCCGAGCGCGATGACCTGGCTCACGCTCGGCGCGGCCGCGGCGGCCCAGGTCGCGGCTTCGTCGGCCGACATCTCGTTGCTGTCCAAATTGGCGAAGCGCAAAACCGCTCCTGCGGCCAGCGCGAGAATCAAAATCACCAGCCAGAGCCTGGGCATGGAAAGAATCGGTTCGCGAACGATCGGTTGGTGGCGATGCGCGTCCGCGTCAAAGTCCTTTCTTCAGTTGCGGCGCGGCACGGAAGCCTACCGTGCGCATCGCGGGAATCGTCATCGCGGATTTGGTGCGCGGATTATATCCCGTGCGCGAACGATGACGCCGCACTGTGAAGGTGCCGAAGCTCGGCACCCAAAAGCGCTTGTCGCGCCGAATCGACCGCGCAATCTGCTCGAACGCAAGATCGATCGTGGTCTCGACGGACTTGCGTGGCTGGCGCGATACTCGCGCCACGGCATCGATCAGCTCCGCCTTGGTCATCGCCGGTTCCTCCCGCGTCATCACTATGGCAGAACCAGCCCGGGGGCAAATACCGCGTGCGGCGCAAACTTGGGCGTCGCTCAACCCGCCGTGCGAGTCCGCTCGGCCTCGCGCCAAACCAGTCCCCAGCGCACGCCCTGATCGCTGACGACAACGGCGCCGGCGCCGAAGCGCTCCATCACGCGCAGCAGGATCATCGCGCCCGCGTAAATCACGTCGGCGCGGCCTTCGAGCAGCCCCGGCAGCTTGCGCCGTTCGGCAAGCGGGCGCGAACGAAACAGCTCGGCGACGCGCTCGACCTCGGCGCGCGCGAGCACGTGGCCGTGCACGATCGCGGCGTCGTACTCGGTCATCGCAAGCGCGACCGCGCAGATCGTCGTGACCGTGCCTGCGATTCCGACCATCTTCGCCGGCCGGAAATTCCAGTGCGCCGCATCGATCGCGGAGTCGATAGCGCCCGTGAGCGCGCGCACATCCGCGGCGGACGGCGGGTCGCTGTGAATGTACCGCTCGGTCATCCGCACCGAGCCGATTTGCAGGCTCACCATCTCGAGCGGGCGCCCCTGCTCGGCGCGAATCAGCTCGGTCGAGCCGCCGCCGATATCGACGATCAGGAGCGCGATCGACGGATCGATCGCGAGTCCGCGCGTCACCGCCAGATGCGACAGGCTTGCTTCCTCGATCCCGGTGATGGTTTCGAGCTCGACGCCGGCGCGCTCTCGCACGCGCGCGATAAACTCGGGCCCGTCGGCCGCGTCGCGCAAAGAGGCTGTGCCGGCGGCGACAAAGCGCTCGACGCCGAGTGCGCGTCCACGCGCCGCGAATTCCTCGATCGCGGCCAAGGTGAGCGCGGCGGAAGCCGGATCAAGGCGGCCGTTCCGGTCCACCCCGCGTCCGAGCCGCGTGATTCGCGAGTACTCCAGGAGCGGTTGCGGTCGCCCTGAGCCGTCGATCTCGACCGCCAGCATCAGCACCGTATTGGTGCCCACGTCGAATGCGCCGAGTTTCATAAGACGCTCGCCGCGAGCTCCGAATCGCGCGGCTCGAGCGCGTGCGCCGCGATCCATTGGTCGATTGCCGCAAGCGCCCGCTCGCCCATCGCGATTTTTTTCTCGTGCGCACGCGCGCGGAAGCTCAGTTCGGGCATGAGTCCGTAGTTGGCGTTCATCGGCTGGAAATCCCTGCGCGACCCGTCCGTCACGTACGCGACCAGCGAGCCGAGCGCGGTCTCGCGCGGCGGCACGACCAGCGGACGATCCGCGATCAGGCGCGCGGCGTTGATCGCTGCGAGCAAGCCGGCCGCGGCGGACTCCACGTAGCCCTCGACGCCGATCATTTGTCCCGCAAGGAACAGATCGCCGCGGGCGCGCAGTTGCAGCGTCGGATGCAGCAGGCGCGGCGAATCAATAAAAGTGTTGCGATGAAGCGAGCCCAGGCGCACGAATTCCGCGCGCGCGAGCCCCGGGATCATCCGCAGCACCCGGCGCTGTTCCGGATAGGTCATCTTGGTTTGAAAGCCTACGATATTGTAGATCCGCCCCGCGTGATCGTCCTGACGCAGTTGCACGACCGCGAAGGGCCGCGCCCCCGTGCGCGGATCGGAAAGCCCTACCGGGCGCATCGGCCCGAACGCGAGCGTCATCGGCCCGCGCCGCGCCATCTCCTCGATTGGCATGCAGCCCTCGAAGTAAACCGGCTTCTCGAACGGATGCAACGTGATCTTTTCCGCGGCGACAACCGCGTTGATAAACGCATGATACTCGGCTTCGGTCATCGGACAGTTGATGTAGTCGTCGCCGCCACGTCCCCAGCGCGAGGCGCGGAACGCGATCTCCATGTCGATCGAATCGACCGCGACGATCGGCGCGATCGCGTCGTAAAAATACAGATTGCGCGGCCCGATGATCGCGCTCAGCGCGTCACCGAGCGCGTCGCTGGTCAGAGGACCACTCGCGACTATCGCCGGACCGGCGGGAATCGCCGCTGCTTCGGCGCGCACGATCTCGACGCACGGATGCGCGCCAAGTGTCGCGGTGATGAAGCCCGAAAAGTCTTCGCGATCAACCGCCAGCGCCGATCCCGCGGGCACCCGTGCGCGATCCGCCGCGGCAATAATGATCGATCCGAGCCGGCGCATCTCTTCCTTCAGCACGCCGACCGCCGTCTCGAGTCCCGCGTTGCGCAGCGAGTTCGAGCACACCAGCTCGGCAAAGTTCGCCGTCTGATGCGCCGCGGTCATCTTGACCGGACGCATCTCGACCACCCGCACGCGGCATCCGCGCCGCGCGAGCTGCCATGCGGCTTCGCTGCCGGCGAGACCCGCGCCAATTACGGTTACGATTTGATCTGACATGACAGGCATCGCCGATCGTGCCCCGTTTGAGCGCGGCTGTAAACCACGGCTGGAACCGTTGCCGCGCGATTGCCCTTGTTGCACAGGAACACTAGCATCCGATTTTGCATGATTCTTTCGCGCGACGAATGAGACTCGGCAGGAGGGATCGAGATGAAGCGCAAGCCCGCTGGACGCATCGTCAGAAAGGCTCCGCTTGCCGGCGCTCGGCGCGCGCACCCGCGCGCGACACATCGCGCGGCGGCAGGCACGACGCTACTGATGGTCGGCACGCGCAAAGGTGCGTGGCTCTTTCGTTCCGATCCGCAGCGCCGCAAATGGACTATCGACGGGCCGCATTTCCTAGGCCATATCGTCAATCATCTGACGCTCGATCCGCGCGACGGCACGACGATGCTGATGGCGTCGAAGACCGGGCATCTCGGACCCACGATTTTTCGCTCGACCGACATGGGCCGCACCTGGACCGAAGCTTCCCGCCCGCCAGCGTTTCCCAAAGCGGCCGAGGGCGCCCGCGCACTCGCGGTGGATTACACCTTCTCGCTTGCCCCCGCGCATCCGAGCGAGCCGCGCGCGTGGTACGCGACCACCTGCCCGCCGGGCCTGTTTCGCAGTGAAGATGCGGGCGTGACCTGGACGCCGGTCGCCGGATGGAACGAGCATCCGATGTACTGGAAGTGGAACAACCCGGACGCCGGAACGCCCGACGGATCAATTCTGCAATGGGTCACGATCGATCCGCGCGATGCGGCGCACATGTATATCGTCACCTCCGCGGGCGGAGTGTTCGAGTCGCACGACCATGCGGCGTCATGGCGTCCGCTTAACAAAAACGTCGAAGCGGTCTTCATGCCCAATCCAAATCCGGAGTTCGGGCAGGATACTCATTGCCTGCAGATGCATCCGCTCGCGCCCGACCGCCTCTACCAGCAGAGCCACTGCGGAATTTACCGGCTTGATCGTCCGGGCGACGAATGGGTTCGTATCGGGCGCAATATGCCTGAGGAGATCGGCGATATCGGATTTCCGATCGTGCTGCATCCGCGCGATCCCGAACGCGCGTGGGTCTTTCCGATGGACGGCACTACTGTATGGCCGCGCACCAGTCCCGGCGGGCGTCCGGCGGTGTACCTCACGCGCGACGCGGGAGAGTCGTGGGAGCGCCAGGACCGCGGGCTTCCGCGCGCGCAGGGATGGATGACGGTGAAGCGGCAGGGCTTTTGCGCCGACGATCGCGATCCGCTCGGTCTCTACTTCGGCACTACTTGCGGCGAATTGTGGGCCAGCCGCGATGAAGGCCGCGGATGGCGTCAGCTTGCGGCGCATCTGCCGGAGATATACTCGGTCGCCGCCGTGTCGGTTGCGTGATGCGCGTGCTCATTCCAAGCCAGCTTCGCTCCTACACGCACGCGGCGGAGGTAGCTGGAGAGGGGCGCACGCTCGAGGAGCTGACGCAAAACCTCGACGCGCAATTTCCCGGGATTCGGTTTCGGATAATCGACGAGCAGGATCGAATTCGCCGCCATATCCGGATTTTCGTCAACGGTGAGGCGGTGAGCACGCTCGCGACCGCGCTCGCGGCGAGCGACGAAGTGCAGATCGTCGGCGCGCTGACCGGCGGATAAATCGCCGCTCCGCCCCGCGCGATTGTTGCCGCCCCTCGAACGCGCTACAACAGTTGCGATTCGCAACTCTTTGGAGGATCCCCCGATGACCACTCTTTATGGAACTTCGCAGTCGCGCGCC
>DATKSB010000155.1:0-5112 GCA_035531855.1 Binataceae bacterium (SeqCode) | reverse complement strand
GGTGATCTTCGACGACGCGCTCTCGCCCGCGCAGGCGCGCAATCTCGAAAAAGAACTCAAGCTGCGCGTGATCGATCGCAGCCAGTTGATTCTCGATATCTTCGCGCTGCGCGCGCGCACCCTCGAAGGCAAGCTGCAGGTCGAGATCGCGCAGCTCGCCTACTTGCAGCCGCGCCTGACGCGCCAGTGGTCGCATCTGTCGCGCGTGCGCGGCGGCGGAGGAAGCGCGGGCGGCGGAGGTGGCGGCGGTGCGGCCGGCGGCGGAGTCGGCACGCGCGGACCCGGCGAAACCCAGCTCGAAGTTGATCGCCGCCGTCTGCGCGAAAAGCTGACTCGCCTGCGAGTCCGCCTGCGCGACGTCGAACGCACGCGCACGATCCAGCGCCGCCGCCGTCTCGAGGTTCCGTATCCGACGGTCGCGCTGGTCGGCTATACCAACTCCGGCAAATCCACGCTGATGAATGCGTTCACGGGCGCCGGCGTCGAAGCCGCCAATCGCCCGTTCTCGACGCTCGATCCGACTATCCGGCGGCTCAAGCTTCCCGGCAGGATGTCGGTGATGCTGGCCGACACGGTGGGATTTATTCATCGATTGCCGCACGGACTTATCGACGCATTCAAGGCGACGCTCGAGGAAGTGCGCACCGCGAGCCTGCTGGTGCACGTGGTCGATGCCAGCTCCGAACTTGCGGAAGAGCGAATGGAGATTGTCGATCGCGTGCTCGAAGAGATCGGCGCTGGCGCGACTCCGCGAATTATCGCGATGAACAAGTCCGATTTGATGGAAAAAGAAAAAGCTCCGCACGTGGCGCCCGAGCATGACATCGTGGCGATCTCGGCGCTGCGCGGCGAAGGACTGGACGGACTGCGCGAGGCGATCGCGCGCCACTTCAGCGGCACGCGCCAGGAAGTCGTCGTGACGCTGGCGGCCAGTCGCGGCGATCTGGTGGCTATGGCGCGTCGCGATGGCGAAGTGCTAAGCGAAGAATATAGCGACGGCAAGGTCGCGATGCGCGCGCTGGTCAGCGCCACCGTCGCGGGACGGCTGCGCAAAGCGGCGCTCGCGCGGGCCTGAATCCGGCGCATACCGGTAACTTTGATGGCTGCAGGTCAACCACATCAGACGCCGCCGAGGCTAGTCAGAAAGTCGGATCGTCCCGCCGCGGCCAAGCGGCTGCTCAATCTGCCGAATATCCTGACGCTGTGCCGCCTCGGCTCGATCCCGATTTTTCTTTCCTTCTTAAGCAAGCAGCGCTACACCGCCGCGCTGTACGTCTTTATCGCCGCGGCGGTGACCGACAGCCTCGACGGCACCGTGGCGCGATGGTTCGACGCGCGCACCGAGCTGGGCGCGTTTCTCGATCCGTTCGCGGACAAGTTGATGCTGGTGTCGGCGTTCGTTCTGATGACGATCGAGGGCGACTTTCCCGGATGGCTTCTGATCGTGGTCGTGATCCGCGATATCGTGATCGTGTTCGGCTACCTGATGCTGTCGTTCTTCACCGGCGAGCGGATTCCGGTGCGTCCGAGCTACCTCGGCAAAATCAGCACCTTCCTTCAGCTCGCATGCGTGACCGCGGCGCTGTTGCGGATGGGCCAGGTCTATCCGCCGTATTTCTACGCGCTCCTGTACCTGACCGTCGCGGCGACCGCAATGTCGGGAGTCCATTACATGTACCGCGGCCTGGTATGGCTCGGATCGCGCGAGCCCGAGATGTTCGCGTAGCGGCCGCGCGGCTGCCGTGCGCGCGATGAACCTTTCGCTCGCAACGATCTTCTCCGGCGACGCCGCGACTCGCCTCGGAATCTTCACGCTGGTATTCGCCGTGATGGCGATCGCCGAGGCGATTGCGCCGCGCCGCCCGCGAGGATTCGGCCGCCCGCGGCGATGGACCGGCAACCTGGGCGTCGCGGTGATCAATACCGTGGTCGTCGGAATTCTATTGCCTGCCGCGGCGGTGGGCGTGGCGCTGGCCGCCGAGCGCGCGCGCTTCGGCCTCTTCAACCAGATTGCGATTCCACGATGGTGCGCGTTCATCGCCACGATCGTTGCGCTCGACCTGGTGATCTATTTCCAGCACGTGCTCTTCCACGCGATCCCCACGCTGTGGCGAATCCATCGGATGCATCACGTCGATCCCGACTTCGATACCACCACCGGCGTGCGCTTCCATCCGCTCGAGATCGTCCTGTCGATGATTCTGAAAATCGCGGCGGTCGGCGCGCTCGGCGCCGCTCCTGGTGCGGTTGTCACCTTCGAGGTGCTGCTCAACGCGACCTCGATGTTCAGTCACGGCAATCTTACGCTGCCGGCGCGCGTGGACCGGATGCTCCGATGGATCGTGGTGACGCCGGATATGCATCGGGTGCATCACTCGGTTGTTCCGAGTGAGACCAACAGCAATTTCGGCTTCAATCTGACGTGGTGGGATTACCTGCTCGGCACCTACCGCGCGCAGCCTGCCGCGGGACAGCTCGGCATGACGATCGGGATCGATGGATTTCGCGGAGCCGACGAGATTGGACTGATCGCGATGCTAT
Source organism: Binataceae bacterium (SeqCode) (assembly GCA_035531855.1). Lineage (GTDB taxonomy): Bacteria > Desulfobacterota > Binatia > Binatales > Binataceae > JBARDN01. Next base: position 2,571 of record DATKSB010000155.1, on the reverse strand, counting down.
CGCATCCGATGCGCGGCGCGCCCGGCGCCTATCCTCTCGGGAATAAGGAATAGTCTTGCGCCGTCGCCTCGCGCCGCCTAATTGATCACTTTCGCCGCGCGCAGTTCTTCCACCTGGGTGCGGTCGATTCCGAACTCGCGCAGGACTTCTTCGGTATGCTCGCCGAGCTTCGGCGGCGTGCGCCACATCCGCGCCGGAGTCTCGCTGAAACGCGCGCCCGGATTGACCGTGCGCACCTTGCCCGCCGTCGGATGATCGTAAACCAAAAAGCTCTCGTTCGCGACGATCTCCGGATCAGTCAGCAGCGTGTCGTAGTTGTGCACGGGACCGCACGGGATGTCGGCCTGCTCGAGGATCGGCAGCCAGTGCGCGGTAGGATGCTCGGGGAATAGTTTGGCCAGTCCGCGCATGATTCCGCGTCCGCGCTCCATCCGGTTCTCGACACCGTCGTACCATTCCAGATGCCCGACCGCGTCGCACAGGCGGCGCAACTGCTCGTCGGTGAACGGCGCGATCGTGAGCCATCCGTCGGCGGTGCGGAACGGATCGAGCGTCGAGCTTTTGGGCGCGGTGCCCTTGAACTCCGCTTCGGGGATAAACGTGTATTCGTACATCGAGTCGTTAGCGGTGAACGCCATCATCGCTTCGAGCATCGGCACCTTGACGTACTGGCCGACTCCGCGCGCGCGCGCCGCGTGCAGCGCCGCCACCACGCTCAGCGCCGCGGTCATTCCGCTGACCTTGTCCGCCAGCGCCATCTTGACGGCGGTCGGCTGCCCGCTCTTTCCGCCCTGCACGTGCTCCATGCCGGAATAGCCCTGGATAACGGGATCGTAGGCGGGGAAATTCGCGTAGCGCCCCTTGGGGGGGAATCCGCAGATCGAGCAATAGACGATCTTGGGATTCGCGCGGCGGATATCGGCGTAACCGATACCGAGGCGCTCGGCGACGCCGGGACGATTGTTCTCGACGATCGCGTCGGCCCTAACCGAAAGCCGGCGCACGAGATCGCGGCCGTGCTCTTTCTTGATATCGATCACGACGCTGCGTTTGTTGCGATTGAAATTCAAAAACGCGGCGGTCAGTCCGTTTTTTTTGGGCCCGATATTGCGCCGCAGCGAATCGCCCTCGGGCGACTCGATTTTGATTACGTCCGCGCCCAGATCGCCCAGCAGCATGGTGCAGAACGGGCCTGAAATGACGGCGGTCAAATCCAGAATGCGAAAACCGGCCAGAGGTCCCTCAGCCATAAAACTAATTCCTCGATTTACTTCCGCGCGTGCGGGAGGTACCCGCGATCAGCGCCGACGCGGCGCCTGATCGTGCGAACCAGGGTGAGAAGCCTGCTTAGCCCGCCCAGACTTCCGCGTCAAGGCGCGTCGCTGAAGATGTCGCGCGGGCGACGCATCGTGAGCGGGCTGAGGCCGTGAGTTGCGGGCTGTGGGAGCCTATTGCGCGGCTACTTTCGGTATAGCGGTTCCGAACGCGACCTTCAGATCGTCGCCTGCGAATGGATAGACATGAACCATCCATCCGAACGCGAGCGGCAGAAAATGTCCGCCCGCGGCATGGCACGCAGCCTCGGTGTTGATGGTTCCGGTGAATCCGAAACGTCCGTCGGCGAACACGCCGTACTTATGGTCGCGATCGAGCGCCTCGGGATTCGCCGCGATCGGAATCATCCCGGGAAGATTCTGCTCCCCCTGCCCGACGTTGCCGCGCAGCAGATCGTCGAGCGAGATGCTGGCCGGCAGGCAGATGTCGATATGCTCATGCCAGCGCGCGATCCCGAGCGGCACCAGCGCATCGAGATCGTCCTGCGTGAAGTAGGGCGGCGCGCTGTACATCGCTCCGACCAGAACATAGTTGCCGTCGGGCTGCTTGACGTACAAAAGCGATCCCGGATGCGCAGGATTGAAGCGCCCCTGATATTCGTCGTTGGCCCAGGCGTAGTTGGTGAAGTGATAAACGTCCTGCGGAACCGAGGGCATGAAAATCTGAAAGCCGCGCGCCAGTGCCACGCGATAGTTGCGATACGGCGCAAGCACGCCGCGCAGCGTGGACAGCAGCGCGTCGGCGCGATCGGTATCCTCCGGCGTCGCGCTGCGCAGGTCGGTCATCCGCATGTGCCCATTCATTTGCATGTCGGCGCCCATTCCGTTCACGGATGCGGTCGTGGCCATCGGCGCCATCGCACCCATGCCGGGCATCGAACTCATCGCGCCTTTGTCCTGCGCCATGACCGGCGCGGAAATTACGGTGGCCAGCGCCAACGCGGCCAGGACTGATGCAAGTTTCTTCATGACGGTTCTCCCGGACTGCGGCCCCGGCTCAGCTCCGATCGCCGCGCAGCCTTGCGTGCGCGAGCGCGGGCAACTCACGCCGCACGCGCTCCTGGTATTCAAGATCGATCGGCGCGAGCACCACGCCTTCGTAATCGGCGGCGCGCGCCAGCACCCGGCCCCACGGATCCACGATCATCGAGTTACCATAGTCGCTGAAACCGTGCGGATTCGGTCCGAACTGCGCGGGCGCGATCAGATAAACCTGGTTCTCGATCGCGCGCGCGCG
>DATKSB010000154.1:0-3960 GCA_035531855.1 Binataceae bacterium (SeqCode) | reverse complement strand
CTTGCGCCCAGCCGAAATCAGGTAGTAGCCGGGATCCTGCTCGCGGCGAACGGCAGCCGCGCCGCGGCCGAAACCTTCAGGGCCGGCGCGTTTGGCCGCCGCGATCGCGAGTTGCGCGATTTCGATTTCGGTGCGATGCGTGCCCCGCGCCAGTTCTTCGATCGCGTGCCGATAGAGATCGCGGGTCGGAAAATCCATCGCGGCGAAATTGCTGTTCGCCCGCAGGACCGCGTCCACCTGGCTGACGCTTTCAAAGAAATCCGCCCAATCGACTGCGGACATGAAGCGCATGCTCGTGATGACGTTGCGCACGGTCACGTTCATCGCGCCTTGCTCGTGATGCTCCTTGGTCACGCTCTCGTCGGCCGTGGTTCCCTGCGCCAGCAACCGCCGGTCGAGCCACAAAAGCGCAGGCGTAACTTTCGGATCCTGATCGCGCAGGCGCTGGACCAGTTGGACTGCGAAGGCCTGCGGTAATGGCGTCTGGTCCAGGCCTTTCAGAACGATTTCCGCGGGCTCCGCTTCGTGGCCGCCGATTCCCAGTAGCCGATTGGCCAGAACGTCGGCATGTTGACGAGCCGCGCGGCTATTGACGATTCGCTCCGCCGAGCGCCGCAGATTTTCCACCAGAACGATTCTGAGGGTGATCGCCACCGCCCACAGCTCACCGATCGCCAGCGGCTGCACGCGCTGATAGGCCTGCACAAATTTCGCGAGCATCTGCGGATCGAACCTGCTGTCGGTATGCGCGACAAAGGCCCATGCGATACCGAAGACGCGCGGATAGCCCTCGAGCGGGCCGTCGGCAAGTTTCGGCAATTGACGGTAGTAGCCGCGCGGAAGGTCGTCGCGGACTTCGCGAATCTGTTCTTCGACGACATGAAAGTTGTCCACCAGCCATTCCGCCGCCGGCGTGATGGCGCGTTCCTCGCGGATTGCGGCTGCGATGCTGCGATAGGCGGCCAGCAGAACCCGGCCGTTGTCGCGTAGGCGCGTCGCCAGCCGCCGCCCGGTCTTAGGATTCATCGTGACCGGCTGCGCGGCAGCGAGGCTCTCGGCGTGCTGTTCCAGGCGCTCGATACCGAACAGTTCCGCGAGGATGGGCGCGTCGGCGTGGGTGGTAAATACGGCGGACGGGGTCTTCAGAGCCCGAAGGAACACAAGATTCACACGCGCCTCTCAAAACGAAGGAGCGCCGAGTAAACCACAGGCCGTGTCATTCTACGTCGCTTCATTTTAACTCTTAGGACAGTGGACCGCCGGCGGCGCGGCTCGATCGATGCGAAACCCGAGTCGAAGGATGCGCGGTTCGCTAAGCGCCCGTTTGCGATTGGTCGGGAACGATCGCCGGTCCCGTAAGCCTGCGCCAAACCCCGTCAGGACACGAAATCATGCAGTCACCCGGGGACAAGTTCATCTTACGTCGCAGGACGAGCTTTTGCAGGAAATATTTTCGCTTGGGACTCGGCCGCCCGCCCGAGAAATCAGCGCCGCAACGTTCATCACTAATCGTTCGACAGCGGAAGGAACGGACGGAAAGCACCGTACAGGGCAATTGAGGACAACAGCAGGGCCGGCGCAATCATTCCCAGCAGCGCCCATCGCTGGACCGAAATACCGCCGCAAACCGCGCCTGCGAGATAAGCCGCCCATAATCCCAGCGTCAGCGCGGCGTGCTGGAGGCTGGCCGTACGGGGCGAAACTCTCAGCACCTTCAGGATCCGGTTGCGAAAACGGCCACGGGTTCGATCGCGCAGCCAGAACAGGTATTCGGCCAGACTTTCGGCGAATTTCACCAACATTCCGGTGACGAACGTCGTGTATACGTTGATTCCGCCAACCCTGCGGACGACGACATTCTGCAAACCCATCGAAATCGCCAGCAGCGCAACCATCAGAAAAAATTTGTCGGCCGGCTGTGGTGGGATATTCGCTTTGAAGCCGCTTCCTATGCCCGCCGCGATGAAGATGCCGATCAGGATCGCTTCCAGGCCTATCGCCGGTGGAAATGGAACCTTGATCCTGCGGCGCGCCTCCGCCTCGTAGATAAACGCGCCGAGCAGCAGGCCGAAAAGAAACATCGCGATCGGCCATCCGTCGCGCACGACGCCGGTCCATTGCAGCTTGGCAACGTGACGCGCCATCGCGACCGTGTTTCCGGACATATGCGCGGTATAAACGTCGTACAACGAAACGAAGCCAACCAGGTCGATAAAACCTGCCGCCCAAGTCATCGCGACCGCGAGATTAATCCGCTCGAGAGCGGTGAGCGGCCCGGCCTGATTGCGCAATCTGGATTACTCCGCAGTTTGGCGAACTCGGGAAGGCATTTGATGCCGCGTCATCATGATAATCGAGAATTACCGCGTCGGGTTCTGTGGGAAATTGCGAAGCCAACTTTTTTCATTGACGATAGGCTACTATCGCCAGAAAATAGAGGTATCACACCAACGGAGGTATGTGCCCTATGCCCCAACCAAATGACAAATGTCCGTGCGGATCAGGCAAGGCTTACAAAGATTGCTGCGGCAAACCCAAGTAAGACGGCGCTGATCCGTAAAGCGCGTAAATTCGCAACCAAAGGCGGGCCCGGTTTTCGGCCCGCCTTTTCGCATTTTGGCCCCAGCCTCACGCCGACCCGGCTGGGATAACAACTTGGGTTTGATCAGTTGGGGAGAGTTTCGATAGCCTGCACCTAGGCGAGCGCCTTACGATCGATTCGGAGGGGTACCGTGGCACGCGCATTCGATATCGAGCCATTAAACGCGACGTTTGGCGCCGTCGTGACCGGCGTGAAGCTCGCCGCGCTCGACGACGCGGTGTGGCACGATCTCCATGCCGCGTGGCTCGAGTACGCGCTCCTGATTTTCCCCGGCCAGCATCTGACCCGTGACGAGCAGGTCGCCTTCGCCAAACGCTTCGGCCCGCTCGAGTTCGCGATCGCGGCGCTGAGCAACGTCAAGCCCGACGGCACGCTAATCGTCGATCAGGATAACGATATCCTGAAGGTGCTGAAGGGCAACATGGGATGGCATTGCGACAGCACCTACATGCCGGTACAGGCCAAGGGCGCGGTGTTCACTGCAGACGTGGTACCGAAGTCGGGCGGCGCAACCGGATGGGCCGACATGCGCGCAGCCTACGACGCGCTCGATGACGCGATGCGCGCGAAGATCGAGCATCTCGCGGCGTACCACTCGCTCCGCTACAGCCAGGCGAAAATCGGGCACACGCCGAAACCGGGCAGCGACTACAGCGGCTACGGCTTCCACGATGGACCCGTGCCGCTGCGTCCGCTTGTGAAGGTACATCCCGAGACCGGCAGAAAGTCACTGGTGATTGGCCGCCACGCCTACGGCATCCCGAACCTGGATCCCGCCGAGTCAGAGCGCCTGCTGCAGGAGCTGGTGGACTTCGCCTGCCAACCCCCGCGCATCTACCATCACAACTGGACCTCGGGCGACGCAGTAGTATGGGACAACCGCTGCCTACTGCATCAAGCAACTCCGTGGGACATGCGTGAACCTCGCACGATGTGGCACAGCCGCATCGCCGGCGACCCCGCCACGGAATCCGCGCTGGCCTGAATCGGCGCCCCGCCGTTGCCGAGACTCACTACTTGAGCTCCGCTTCGAGTCTGTCAGCGACGAACATTTTCAGCAGCGACTGATACGGCACGTCGCGCCTGTTGGCGAGGAGCCTTAACCGATCGAGCATCGGCTTGGGCAGGCGCAACGAGGTGGTCTGTGAGGACGGCCGGAGGTTAGGGGAGGTTAGGGAGTGTCACGCGCTTCGCTTTGCGCCAGTCGATAAAGTCTATCGAGTCGTGAGTCGCCCAGAAGGCCCGCTCGGCCTCGTCGTTCTTAAATTTGGGAACCGGCTTTTTCACGATCTGGAAATCCTTCGCCGCTGATAGACAGCGTCTGCCGAGGATGACATCCGCGACGCGAGAATGAAATA
>DATKSB010000153.1:0-7510 GCA_035531855.1 Binataceae bacterium (SeqCode) | reverse complement strand
AGTCACCGGCATAAACGGCTCGAGCGTGTCGGCGACGACGCGCAGGCCCTCGCACAGGTTCGCCAGAATTTCCGCGACCCGCGGAAGATTCGCCGGATCCTTCGCGAGCGTGAACGGCGAAGTCGCGACGATATATTTGTTCGCGGCATCGAGCGTGTGCCAGATCGCTTCGAGCGCACGATTGAACGCCAGTTCTTCGATTTGTTCGCCGCTACGCGACGCGACCGCGGCGAACGATTCGCATAGCGCTCGGTCCTCGGCGTTGGCTCCTGGAGCCATCGTGAGCTCGCCGGCGAAATATCGCGCCGCCATCGCGAGCACTCGGCTGGTCAGATTGCCGAGGTCGTTGGCAAGATCGGCGTTGTAGCGCTCGACCATCCGACTCTCGGAAAAATCGCCATCGAGTCCGTAAACCACTTCGCGCTCGAGAAAGTAACGCAATACGTCGGGCCCGATAGAAGCCTCGTACGGAACCGGATCGGCGGTGTTGCCGGAGCTCTTTGAAAAGCGCGCGCCGTTGTAAGTGAGAAAGCCGTGAACGTTCAGATGGCGAAAAAGCGGCAACCCGACTGACAGCAGCATCGCGGGCCAATAGACCGCGTGAGTTTTCAGAATGTCCTTGCCGATGAAATGCCCGGTCACCGGCAAAATTCCGCCGAGTGCGGCGTCGCTGGTGTCGGGCAGCTCGCTCAGGTAGGCCCAGAAGGCGTCGTACCAGACGTAGGTGACGAACTGGTCGTCGAACGGCAGCTCGATTCCCCAATCCAGCCGCGCCTTGGGACGCGAGATGCACAAATCTTCAAGCGGTTGCGCGAGCATCTTGAGCGCCTCGTTACGGTAGCGCTCGGGGCGGATGAAGTCGCGATTCTTTTCGATATGCGCGAGAATGTCAGCGCGATATTTTTCGAGCTTCAGAAAATAATTCGATTCCTTCAGCAACTCGGCCGGCGTGTTGTGCTCAGGGCAGACATTTCCGGGCAGCAATTCCTTTTCGGTGTAGAAACGCTCGCATCCGACGCAATAGAGCCCTTCATACTCGCGGAAGTAGATATCGCCGCACGCATAACTGCGTGCGAGCATCTTGCGCACGAACTCCTGGTGCACGGGATCGGTGGTGCGTACGAAGTAGTCGTAGCTGATGTTGAGGCCTGCGTGCGCGGCGAGAAATAGCGCGCTGATTTTATCGGCGAAGGATTTCGGATCGAGATTCTCTTTCGCCGCAGCGTCGCGATTTTTCTGGCCGTGCTCATCGGTGCCGGTGACGAAGGTTACATTTTCGCGTCCGAGCTTGCGCCGCATGTGGCGCGCGAAGGTGTCGGTGGCCAGGTATTCGTATGCATGGCCGACGTGCGGCGCTCCGTTGCTGTAGGTGATTGCGGTGGTGATGTGGATTCGCTGGGTCATCGAGCTATCGAGAATAACCAGCGATGAATCGCGACGCGACCGGCGGAGCCGCGCGGCGGCGGCTCCGCCCTGAGATTGCACCGTTCAGGTTGCTGGGTTGTCGTTCCCGCGCTGGATGCCGCGCGAGAGGGCGTTGCATGCGGCGCGGAATCGGCGCACGGACGCCTCGGGATTCCTCGCCCAAGGCTCGGAATGACGATCGGGGGGCGTGGCGGAGGCGGCGATACTCATGCGCCAAGCCCACATCCGTCATTCCGAGCGCTGCGCGAGGAATCCCGGGCGTCCATGCACTCACGCCTGATTCGTATAGAGGCCAGGAACGAGGCAGGAGACTTTTTACGCGGCGTTTGGTCTTGCGGAAACGACGTTTCAACGGTGGGTTCGTTCCCGGGAATTTCATTTGAAGTTTAGAAATCTCTGGCTCAAATGCTGAAGATTTTGGTCCCTACGATGGCTTTCATCGGGTTTTCGCGTTTTGCGAATCTGATGTGGTGGCGGCTGGAAGGAGTATCGCAATGGGGTATTGCTGCGCGAGACGCCAGCGCGGAGCGACAGTAAATAGTTTGGCGGCATCTTTCATGAGCTCTATTCTACACCATGCGGCGAGAAGCGGTAAGGCTGAACAGTTCAGCCATGAACAAATCTGGCAAAAAACCTAACGAGCGTTAGGTGATGGGTGCGGTATTGTGGCGCCAGCTTTAGCCGGTGCGGGACACACGCTAAAGCATGTGCCACGAGGAATCATGAATGCTTGCCTCTGCCTCGTGGCACGGGTCTCAAGAATGGACCTAACCCCTAACCCCTTCCCGCACGGGAAGGGGGACCGGAGGTGGGCGACCACAACTCTGTAGGCGGTGCGGCGACGCAGGCTGAAGCTTGTGCCACGCGGAAATTAGAAGTCCTCGTTCTGCCTTTGGCGCCGGTTCTGGCGTGCCCCCCACGGTGCTCGCGCGGCCGTAGTCCCCCTTCCCGTGCGGGATGGGGACAGGGGTTAGGTCGATGATTCGACGACGCTACTCTTCGGGCGGTGCGAAGACACAGGCTGAAGCCTGCGCTATCAGAGCATTAGTTTTGGCGGGAGGTTACCAGGTCTTCCAAAGTTGCTTCGACTACGGGGCCTTCGTTGTCCAGCGCGATCATTACCGTCTGCTTGAGGATGTTCTGGCGCACTACTTTGCCGTCGCCTTTTACCGATTGCACGCGGCGGCCGAGGTTCGGCAGCGTCTTCTTTAGTTCGAGATAGGTTCCGTATTCGTACTTGAGACAGCATTTCAGACGCCCGCACATCCCGGCCAGGCGCGAGGGGTTGAGCGCGAGGCCCTGCTCGCGCGCCATCTTGACCGTCACCGCGTCGAAGTCGCGCAGGAAAGACGAGCAGCAGAGCTCGCGTCCGCAGGGACCGACGCCGCCGGTGACTTTGGTCTCGTCGCGTGCGCCGATCTGTTTCATCTCGACGCGCACGCGAAGAGTGTTGGCCAGATCGCGCACCAGATCGCGGAAGTCGATTCGGCCTTCGGCGATAAAATAGAAAACCACCTTGCGGCCGTCGAAGCTGTACTCGGCGCTGACCAGCTTCATCAGCAGGTTGCGCTCGCGCAGGCGCTGGAGGCATAGATGGCGCGCGCGTTCTTCGCGCAGAATATTTTCGTGCTCGAGGTCGAAATCGGTCTCGGACGCCAGCCGCATGACAGGCTTCATCGCGGCGAGGTTGAGCGTCTGCGCGGGTTCGTGCGGCTCGATCTCGACGGTGCCGACGCGGGTGCCGTTCTCGGTGTCGATCAGCACGCGGTCGCCGCGGGTCAGAGGGATATTGCCGGCCAGATAATTGTACAGATGGCCCGTGGTTTGAAGGCTTATCGCGACGATTTTGGGAAGCTCGGCGCCGCCTTCGAAGGGATCGATATCACCCGGCATAATTCACTCCGCTGTATCGCGAATCGCCTCGGCGGCGGTCATCCAGAATTGCTCGGCCTGCATCCGCGGATTCGCCATCGCGTCCACCGCGCCGCGCGCTTTGACGGCGGCGGCGAGACAGTTGACGATCGCGTCGAGAGCAAGCGCGCCGGCGAGTTGCGTTATCAATTTAGCTTCTTCGTCCTTTGATTCCGGAATATCATCCGCGCCGAGCAGCTTGAGACATAATACTTCTTCGAGCATCCGCGCAATCAACTCGAAGTGGCCGGCGGCTTCGTCGCGAGTCTTGAAGTACTCCTGCGCGATTTGCTGCGCGCCTGCGAAATCGAGCGAGCGTGCGCGCGCGATCGCGGCGAGCAGCTCTTTCATCGGCGGCGCGTCGCCGTCCATAAGGGCAATTGCGCGGGCGGCGCTGCCCCTTGCCAGACGCGCAGCGGCGGCGCGATTGGTGGAATCGGTGGCGCCGCGCGCCGACAGGATCGCCTCGAGGTCGGCGGGCGCCAGAGCACCGAAGCGCACCGCGCGCATCCGCGAGCGAACGGTATCGAGCAGCGCGCGCTCCGACGAGGTGATCATGAAGATGATCGCGTGGCCGGGCGGCTCCTCGAGGGTTTTCAAAAGCGCGTTTTGCGCGGGCAGGTTGAGGGTCTCGGCGTCGTCGATAATCGCGATGCGCGCGCCCGCGCGTGAAGGCTTGACCCCGAGCTGCGCGATGAGAGTGCGGACCTGTTCGATCAGCACGTCGCTGCGGTCCGCGGCGCGGCCGATACGGATGAAATCGGGATGCGTACCCGAGGCGACTTGCACGCACGCCGCACAGCAGTCGCATCGCGGCGCGGCGGCGGCCGAGCGCGGACGCGCTGCGGTGGCGGGCGCAATCCGCACGGCGCAACGCTCGGCGGTACAGCAGAAGGCGGCGCCCGGCGCGCGCTCGCATAGCATCGCATGCGCGAGCGCGGTCGCGACGAGGCTCTTGCCGGTGCCTGCCGGTCCCGAGAATAAGTAAGCGTGCGAGGGTCGCGAGTTAAGCTCCGCGAGCAGGCGCTCGGCCAGTTCGCGATGCGCCCGCAGGCCGGTCAGAGGCATCGGCGTTTAATCAGCGCGGTGGCGGCGGCATGAATATCGGCGCTGACGGCTTCGAGCGGGCGGGCGGCGTCGATTATGACAACACGGTCGGGTTCCGCGCGCGCGATCGCCTGGAATCCGTCGCGCACGCGGCGATGGAAATCGGTAACTTCGCCCTCGAAGCGGTCCGGCCCGCGGATCGCTCCTTTCGCGCGTGCGCGGGTGCGTTCGAGCCCGGTCTCGACGGGAAGGTCGAGCACGATAGTCAGCTCGGGCTTCATCCCGTCGCTGGCGAGGCGGTTCAGATCGGCGAGCAGCTTTAGATCGAAGCCGCGACCGTAGCCTTGATAGGCGGTGGTGGAATCGGAATAGCGATCGGAGATTACGATCGAGCCGGCCGCGACGGCGGGGCGCAATTTCTCGCGCACGTGCTGCGCGCGATCGGCCAGCACCAGCAGCAACTCCGCCGCGACGTCGAGCGAGACGGCGGGGTCGAGGAAGATCGAGCGGATCGCCTCGCCGGCGCGAGTGCCGCCCGGCTCGTGCGTGACTACGATGTGGCGGCCGCCTGAGTGCAGCGAGTCCGCGAGTATCGCGGCCTGGGTGGTTTTGCCGGAGCCTTCGACTCCTTCGAGCGTGATGAAAATTCCCTGTGCCATTACCCGCCAAGATACCAGCGTGTGAGTTGCGGCTGGAAGAGCGCGAAAGCGCCGGCGGCGAGCGCCAGAAAGGGTCCGAACGGGACCGTGGTCTGCAAGATCGACGCATCGGCCTCGATCTGATCACCGGGAGTGTCGGCGACGGGCGCGGTAGTCTGGCCCCCGGTTATCGCGAAGATGATTCCGCCGATTGCACCCAGCATCGAGCCGAAGAACAGGGTGAAGATCACGCCGGGCCATCCGAGAAATCCTCCGACCATCCCGAGCAGCCAGACGTCGCCCATCCCGACGCCCTCGCGTCCGCGCAGGAGCTCATAGACGAACCCGGTCAGGAACAGCACGCCGCCGCCGGCGAGAATTCCGATGAGCGAGCTTTTCCATCCGACTTCGGGGACGAACAACGCGACCAGAACGAAGCCAACCAGCATCCCGGGAAAGGTGATCAGATTGGGAATCAGGCGCCAGTCGTAATCGATCAGCGCGACGATGAACAGGGCGGCGCACAAGACGAAGCGCGTGATCGCGTCGCCTATGGGAAAGCTCAGGTACAGATAGAGTGCGATGATCGGCAGCGCCAGCTCGGTCATAAAGTGGCGAAACGCAATCGCCGCGCCGCACATCAGGCATCGTCCGCGCAGGCCGATATAGCCGAGAATCGGGATATTCGCCCAGAACGGGATCGTGCGCTCGCAGCTTTCGCAGAACGAACGCGGCGCGACGATCGATATATCGCGCGGCAGCCGGTACGCCAGCGAATTCGCGAAGCTGCCGATCACGGCCCCGATTATGAACGCCAGCGCCGCGCCTACTCCGTCCGGCAGATCCATCCTTGATCCCCCTGACCGCCGGCGCCTGCGCCGGCACGGTACTTCCGAGTATCAGATATTACGAACGCTTGCGCGCCGCGCACAGATCGATCGCGAGATCGTAAGTCGCCTTGATTCCGCGGTTCAGGTTCTCGACCGAGAGTCGCTCGTCCACGCCGTGAAAGCGCCGCTCCTCGCCGGGCGTCAGCACAATCGGGATAAAGCCGTACGCCGGCACTCCTTTTTCCCGCAGAAAGCGCGAATCGGTTCCGCCCGAGGTCATCCATGGCACGACGCAGGTGCCGGGAAAGTCCGCGGCGACGACGCGGCCGATTGCGTCCCACATCTCGCCGCTGGCGGGCGACGGCGGCGGCGAGTCGGGCGCCTGAAAAGTATCGATCGTGATGCGGTCGTCGTTTAGCAACGCGGTCATCCGGTCCATGAAGGCTTTGGCGTCGGTGCCGGGCAGCAATCGGCAATCGAGACCGGCTTCGGCGCTGGAAGGAATCACGTTTACCTTGAGACTGCCGGAGAGCATCGTCGGTGCGATCGTGTCGCGCAACAGCGCCTGGATGTAATCGGGATGAAGCGGGCCGCGCAGCGCGTAGCCGAGCACGAAGGGCCAGCCCAAATGGCCGAGCTCGAACGAGGCGGGAAATTTTTCGTGCGCGGCGATCAGGTTCAACGCATGGTCCATCAATGGGATCACGCGGATCTCGGGTTGATGCCGCAGCAGCCGCGCGAGCGCCTGGATTAGAATCAGGGTTGGATTGTCGGCGGTCGGCACCGAGCCGTGTCCCGAATGTCCGTGCGCGGTCAGCCGCAGCCACATGACGCGCTTCTCCGCGACGGCGACGTTGAAGATCGGCGTGGCGCCGCCAAACGGATCGATGCCGGCCGCGCCGCCTTCGTTGACCGCGAACGCGGGATCGATCGCGTCCCAATGATTCTTCACCATCCACTCGGCGCCATCCTCGCCGCCGGCCTCTTCGTCGGGATTGATCATCAGCTCGACGCCGCGGCGCAGCGCAACGTGATCGCGCTTGAGCGCCAACAGAGCCGCGAGCGCCATGATGCCGTGGGCCTTGTTGTCGATCGCGCCGCGCGCCCATACGTAGCCGTCGTCAAGCTCGGCGGAAAACGGAGGATGCGACCAGTCGGCGGCGACCGCGGGGACCACGTCGGCATGCGACATCAGCAGAAGCGGCTTCACGCCCGCGGGACCGGGGAGCCGCGCGACGAGCGACATTGCGCCGGCGGTGCTGACGAAGGTCTGGTTGTCGATTCCTTCCCTGTCGAGAATCGATTTCAGATAGGCGATAGCAGGGACGGTGTTGTCGGGTGGATTGGTGGTGTCGAAACGGAGGTAGGTCCGATAGTAGGCGAGTGCCTCGGTGTCGAGCGCTTTCCAGTCCGGCGCTGGAGTATCCGTGGCATGCGCGGCGGAGCAGAGCACGAAGATTACAAGAATCGCGAGAATTGAAATTGACTTCGGCATCGATAGATCTCCGCGGTGCGCGCTACTTCTGGCACTTGGGGCAATAGAAGCTCGCGCGTTGTCCGACCACGACGTTGCGTATCGCAGTCGAGCAGGCATAGCAGGAATTGCCTTCGCGACCGTACACTTGCAGGCGTGCGGCGAAGCGGCCGGGGCGTCCTTTC
>DATKSB010000152.1:0-2681 GCA_035531855.1 Binataceae bacterium (SeqCode) | reverse complement strand
CATTTTCTACTCGATGTTCGGGTTCCAGCGCGTCGGCGACCTTGCGTGGGCCGCCGGCGATACGCGTTCGCGCGGCTTTCTGCTCGGCGCGACCTCGGGCCGCACCACTCTCAACGGCGAAGGCTTGCAGCACGCCGACGGGCACAGCCACGTGGTCGCTTCGACCATTCCAAACTGCGTGGCCTACGACCCGACCTTCTCCTATGAGCTCACCGTGATCATCCACGACGGCCTGCGGCGGATGCTCCACGAACAGGAAGACGTTTTCTACTACATCACCCTGATGAACGAGAACTACGTGCATCCGGCGATGCCCGAAGGCGCGCGCGAAGGAATTCTCAAAGGGATGTACCTGCTGCGCGACGGCGGCAATGGGAAAGCGCCGCGCGTGCAGCTGATGGGTTCGGGAACCATCCTGCGCGAGGTGATCGCCGGCGCCGATCTCTTGCGCGACGACTTCGGAATCGCCGCCGACGTGTGGAGCGTACCGAGCTTCACCGAACTGCGGCGCGAAGGCTTGGCGGCCGAACGCTGGAACCTGCTCCATCCCACCAGTCCGCAGCGCAAAAGCTATGTCGAGACCTGCCTCGCCGAGCGGCAGGGACCGGTGGTCGCGGCGAGCGACTATATCAGGACGTTTGCCGACGAGATTCGTCCCTTCATCCCACGGCGCTATCGCGTGCTCGGGACCGACGGCTTCGGGCGCAGCGACTACCGGGCGCAACTGCGCAGATTCTTCGAGGTCGATCGGCATTACGTCGCGCTCGCGGCGCTCAAGAGCCTGGCCGACGAAGAACAGATTCCCGCCTCGCGGGTCGCGGACGCGATCAAGAAGTACGAGATCGATCCCGAGAAACCCAACCCGGTGATGGTGTAGAGCGCATTGATGGGAACACTGATCGATATCAAGCTCCCGGACATCGGCGATTTCACCGACGTCGACGTCATCGAGGTGATGGTCAAGCCGGGCGACCGCGTCCGCGCCGAAGACTCCCTCATCACGATCGAATCCGACAAAGCCACGATGGAAGTGCCGTCGCCCGCAGCCGGCGTGGTCAAAGAGATCAAGGTAAAGCTCGGCGACAAGGTTTCGGAAGGGTCGCCGATTGTCGTGCTCGAAACGGAAGCGGCGCCCGCCGCCGATGGGGCACCCAAACCCGAGCCGCAGCGAACCGAACCCGCCGCCGAGCCGCCCAAGGAGAAGGCGCCCAAGCGCGAGAAACCTCCGGCGGCTGAAGCTCCTCAACCCGCTGCTGACGCTCCTCCTGCCACGGCTCAAGCTGCGTCAGATCGGAAAGCGGCTACGCCTCTCGAGGCTGCCGAACCGGCTGAGCGTCCGGGCGCGAAGCCGCATGCGAGTCCGTCGGTGCGAAAATTCGCGCGCCAGCTCGGCGCCGATCTGTCGCTCGTCACCGGCTCGGGCATGAAGGGGCGAATCTTCCGCGCCGACGTCGAAAAATTCGTGAAATCCGCGCTCACGCGCGCGCCGGGCGCTCGAGGCGGCGCAAGCGCCGGGCTCGATCTGCTCCCGTGGCCGAAAGTGGACTTCGCGCGCTACGGCGCGACCGAGACCCGCGCGCTCTCGCGGATTCGCAAGGCGGCAAAGGCCAATCTCGCGCGCAACTGGGTGATGATCCCGCACGTCACGCAGTTCGACGAGGCTGACATAACCGATCTCGAAGCTCTGCGCCGCGAGCTTAACGAGACTCACGCCAAGGACGCGGTGCGGGTGACAATCCTCGCCTTCATTATCAAGGCAATGGTTGCGGCGCTGATCGAGTTTCCGGAGTTCAACTCCTCGCTCGACGGCGACAATCTGATCCTGAAGAAATATTTCAACATCGCGTTCGCCGCCGACACGCCCGAGGGTCTGGTGGTGCCTGTTCTGCACGACGCGGACAAAAAGGGCGTGGTGCAAATCGCCCGCGAAACCGCGGACCTCGCCGCCGCCGCTCGCGCGGGCAAACTCAAGCCGATGGACATCCAGGGCGGATGCATCACGATTTCGAGCCTCGGCGGAATCGGCGGAACCTCGTTTACGCCGATAATCAATGCGCCGGAAGTCGCGATCATCGGCGTGTCCAAGCAGATGATGAAGCCAGTCTATCGCGACGGTGAGTTCGTCGCGCGTCTGATGCTGCCGCTGTCGCTATCGTATGACCATCGCGTGATCGACGGTGCGATGGCGGCGCGGTTCATCACGTATCTCGGCTCGGTGCTGGCCGATATGCGTCGCGCGTTGCTGTAAATCGGGGCGCGCGAGCGTCGTCGAATCGGCACGCGCAAATTCTGGACCAAAAAAAGGGCCGGGTTACCGTTGGGGACCGTGGGTGGGGAGCCCGCGGCAGTAACCCGGCCGTGCTTGGGGACAGGCGCTGTTGGTTCTCGGGGGAGGAGATTTTGCAGCGCGACAGACTAAGAAGCAAAAGCGATGCCGAGCATAAAGAGTAGTGAAATCAAGAGCGGACAGATCAAAAAGTCTTCGCGAATTGCGATTCGCGAATGCGTCGATCAGTCGAGGATTACGTCTTGTACTCGATTTTGCAGGGTTTTTGCACGATGCGATTCTCGCGGATGACCTGTCGCCGAATTCGCTTTTCGCGCAGCCGTCCTGGTTCCCAGCAGCTCGACGGTGCAGCGCGATGTCTGCGAAGGAAGCATCCGGTAATCGAGGAAAAGTT
>DATKSB010000151.1:0-8058 GCA_035531855.1 Binataceae bacterium (SeqCode) | reverse complement strand
CCGGATCATCTCGAGCGCGGACCTGCGCGGACAAAAAATTCTGCTGTGGTTTTATCCCGCCGCGAGCACTCCCGGATGCACCATCGAAGGACGCGGCTTCCGCGACCATCAGAGCTACTACGACGAGAACGAGATCCGGATTCTCGGCGTCAGTTTCGACAGTACGGAAGCGAACGCACCGTTCGCGCATAACAACGAATTCAGTTTCCCGTTGCTCTCCGACACCACGCGAGAAACCGCGCTCGCGTACGGCGCCTGCGCCGATCGCAAAGCTCCTTCGCCCGAACGAGTGAGCTTCCTGATCGATGGGAACGGCCGTATCGCGCGCGTCTATGATCAGGTCGATCCGCGCGACCATCCCGCGCGAGTGTTAGCCGAGCTGATGGACGTGTGATCGATGCGCGGGACGTGCGCATCAACGCCATCTGAGAGTCAAATATTCAGTGTACTGATAATTGTATCCATTGACTGAGTATTTATGCTCTTCGTAGGCTAATATACTACTGAGCGGCGGCCGCATCCGGAAATACAGCTTCGCGCGTCCAATTTGGCGGCATCGCGATGCCGTAATGGCAAAAACCCGGCGTTGATTCCGATCGCAATCGTCGCACGATCGAGCATCGCGTAGGTGTGGCAATTTGAATCACCGTGGCCTGCCAATTGCTACAGTCCCTTCGTGGTGATGGGTAGTGACATTGCAGTACCCCTGCTCGATCCGGCGGCGGCCGAAAACGGTTCGATTCCGGTCGCCGAAATCGACCCTGGCGTTTCGGAATTGGAGCAATCGGCGCGCGTTCCTCTCGCGCGTCTGGCGCAGGGTTCGGAGCGGCTCGGTGGAATGGTTGTACGCTCCGCGCAAGTTCGCAAAGTTCTGAAAACCATAGCGCGGCTGAGCCCTTACAAGACCACCGTCCTCATCTATGGCGAATCGGGAACCGGTAAAGAGCTGGTCGCGCGCGCGCTGCACACGCTCGGCCCGATGCCGAACGGACCCTTCGTCACTTTCAATTGCGCAAATCTGCTCGAATCGCTCGCGGAGTCGCAGCTCTTCGGCCACGTGAAGGGCGCCTTTACCGACGCGCGCGAAGATTCCTTTGGTTACTTTCGTTCCGCCAATGGCGGCACGCTGTTTCTCGACGAGATCGGCGAACTGCCGCTGAAGCTGCAGCCCAAGCTTTTGCGCGCGGTCGAGACCTGCGAGATTCAGCCGGTGGGATCTTCGCATACTCACAAAGTTGACATCCGCCTGGTGGCGGCGACCAATCGCGATTTGCGCGCAATGGTCAAGGCGGGACAGTTTCGCGACGACCTGTACTATCGCCTCAACACGGCGGCGATTTTCCTGCCGCCGCTGCGAGAGCGCCGCGAGGCGATCCCCGCTTTCATCGCGCATTTTATCGAACACTACAATCGGCTCTTCGGCAAGGAAGTTTTGTTTGTTGATCGGCGCGCGCTCGACTACCTGCTGGCCTACGGATGGCCCGGCAACGTGCGCGAGCTGGCGCACGCGATCGAGAGCGCGGTCATTCTGTCCGAGAGCGACTGTCTGATCGCCGACGATTTGCCCGAGCATATCCTTGAGATCGCCGGCGGCGGTTCGGGAGGCGAGCCGGCGGAATCCCGCGCCGCCTCCGGGATCGACGGACCACTCGAGTCTCACGCGGGAAGTTCCAACGGCGGGCCCGCGCCGCTGCTTTTGGACGAAGTGATCAAGCGCACCCTGATTCGTTCGCTCGAAGAGACCGACGGAAACCGTCGCCGCGCGGCGGACCTGCTCGGGGTCTCGCGTTCGACGCTCTACCGGATGCTCGCGCGCTATGGAATCGCGGAAAACGGCCACCCCGATTCAGCGCAGTCTCCGCTACCCGCCGACGACAAAGGACCGGGCGCCAGCAACGATTCGATCCTCTAGTACGAGGGTTGGAAATTTCTTTGTGAATCGCGCACAATCGCGATCCGGATGATCAAGCCAGCCGCTCTCTTGAACCTCGCGATCTTTTCAGTCGCCGCGGCGCTCGCGTGCGCCGCGCCAGCCGCTGCAGGCCCCAATATTCCCAAGCCGCCGCCCCCCGATCTCGCCAACCTCGAGCGCGAGGTCTCGCTCAAGATCGCTCATGTCCGGGGCGAGGGCCCCACCGATCCCGTCCTGCGCCAGAAGCTGCACGACGCCGAGCATCTGGACGCCAAGGCCGAGCAGGAAATCGGCGCTGGCGACTTTCGCTCCGCCGAAGATGACCTGGTGAAGGCCAACGCGCTCGCGACCGAGCTTGCGCATTAGCACCGGCAAGCCTATGCGCGCCGCGAATATGCGGTTTTTTCGGCACGCCGGCTTTTGATACCGTTAATCCAGAGATAATGATTGGACCCGATCAAATCTGGGGCGAAGCGGTTCGCACTCTCGAAGCCGGCACCACCTTCGCGCTCGCAACCGTGATCAATGTCCGCGGCTCCACGCCGCGCGAAATTGGCGCGAAGATGATTGTCCGCACCGACGGCCAGTTCGGCACAATCGGCGGTGGATGCGGCGAGGCCGAAGTTTTCCGCAAAGCGCGGATTCTGCTCGAAGCAGGGCAGGGCGCGCGCCTGACGGAAGTCGATCTCACGGGAGATTTTGATCAAAAGGAAATCGGAACCTGCGGCGGAATCATGGACGTGTTTGTCGATATCTGGACACCCGGCTTCGACCTCGAGATTGCCCGCCGCCTGTACGACGCCGCGGCGCACAGCCGTCCCGCCGCGCTGGTCACGCTGGTCGATCCGGGAACCGCGGCCGCGGCCGGAAAGATCGGTGCGCGCTCCGTGCTCGATCCCGCCGCCGGCGACACCGCGGCGCCGATCGAGATTGCGCCGCGCGCGATTACTCAACTGGGCGTCCGCGCCGCCGACGGAACCGCGGTGCTGGTCGAGGTCAGCGAAAACGGCGGCGCAAATCCGGTCACGCGGATCGAATCCACCGGAGCGCCGCGCCTGTTTCTTGATCCGGTGACCGGGGCGCAGCGCCTGGTAATTGCCGGTGCCGGACATATTGCGCAGCCGCTCGCCGCGCTGGGCTCGATGCTTGGGTTTCATGTCACGGTGATCGACGATCGCGGCTCGTTCGCGAATCGGGAGCGCTTTCCCACCGCCGACGAGATTATCGTCCGGCCATTCGGTCCCGCGGTGGAGGCGCTCAAGCTCGATCGCCATTGCTACCTGGTCTCCGTCACGCGCGGCCATTCGTTCGACGAAGACGTTCTCCTGACCGCGCTGCGCAACAGCCGGGGCGCGTTTATCGGGATGATCGGATCGCGCCGGCGGGTCAAGGCGACGCTGGAGCGAATCGGCGCGATGGGGATTGCGCCGGAGCTGCTCGACCAGGTGCATGCGCCGCTGGGAATCGATATCGCCGCCGAGACGCCCGAGGAAATCGCGCTGTCGATTATTTCCGAGATCGTGCGCGAGCGCCGCAGCGGAATCCGCGATGACGCGAACCTCGGCGTCAAGACCGGCCGTATGCGGCCGCGCCCCTGACGTGGCCGAAAATTTTCAAAATTCCAAAGACCACAAAGTTCGCATAGATGCGATTCTGCTCGCGGCCGGCGAGTCGCGCCGCATGGGATTTCCCAAACCTCTCCTCAGCATCGGAGACGACACGTTCATCACCCGCACGCTTCGGCTGATCCTGCCTGCGGTCGAGCGCGTCGTGATCGTGCTCGGAGCGCATGCCGACAGAATTCGCGCCGCAATTCCCGCCGATGCGCGAATCACGATTGTTGAAAATTCCAACTACGCCGCGGGACAACTCTCGTCTCTTAAAATTGGCCTGGGTGCGCTCGCGCCCGAGGCGTCAGCCGCGATGGTCCATCTGGCGGACCATCCTCTGGTCATCGGCGCGACCTATCTTGCGGTCGCCGAGACCTATCGCCGAACCGGCGGACCGATTGTGATTGCGCGCCACGCCGGACGCCGCGGTCATCCTGCCATCTTCGATCGCTCGATCTTTTCCGAACTGCTCGCGGCCTCGCTCTCAGAGGGTGCGCGCGCGGTGGTAAACGCGACGCCCACCGGGATCGTCTATAGCGACGTGGATGACCCGGGCGTCGCCCTCGATCTCGATACTCCTGAGGACCTCGCACGGGCCGGGCTCATGCTTCCGCCCAGATAGGACCGCTCTTCGGGCTCTTGCGGCGGATGCGCGTGCCGATGAGGCGGTGCGAGGTTCGAGTAAGCTAAACGTTCTGTAACCGCTTGGCGGTGCTATCGTATTAGAGGACAGCTATGCTGGGCCTCGCCGCGAGCAGGAAGTTCGGGTGGAGATTGATCTCCAAGCCTGACGAAGAGTTGATTGCCGAAGCGCTTGGCGGCGAGTCGTCGGCATTCTCCGAGCTGGCGACGCGGCATCGCGCGCGCGTCGAACGGCTGTGCCAGCGGTTCTTCTCGGATCCCGAGATCGCCCGCGACCTCACCCAGGAATGCTTCATCCGCGCCTACACTGCGCTGGCGAGCTATCGCAAGGAGATGCCGTTTGGCGGATGGCTGCGCGCGATCGTCACCAACCTGTGCTATGACGAATTACGGCGCAGGCGGCGCCGGCCCGAGGAACTGGTCGGCGACTTCTCCGCGATGGAAGTGCAGTGGATGCATCTGGTGAACGACGCCACGCCCGAGCAGCTCGTCTCCGACGCCGAGGAGCGGCGTCACGCGCACGATTTGGCGCATCGCCTGCTCGACACGCTTAGGCCCGAAGATCGCACGGTCCTGATCATGAAAGACAGCGAAGGGATGAACGTCAGCGAGATTGCACAGACGATGGGCTGGAGCGCCGCGAAAGTTAAGATCCGCGCTTTTCGCGCCCGCCAGGCGCTGCGCCGCGAGTCCGAGCGGCTGCAAGCGGCGGCGCGCCGGTGGAGCTCATGAACTGTTTTGAAGTCCGGCAGGATTTTCCGGCGTTCTGGCGGCGCGAGTTGCTGGAATATCGCCGCGCCGAGATGAATGCGCATCTAGGTCAATGTTCGAAATGCGACGCCGCGTTTCGCACCTTTGCGATGACCGCGCCGGTCCTGCATTCGGAGCATGCTCCGCAAACTCCCGCCGGCAGCGGCGCGCGGCCGCGCGAGGTCGCGCTCGAATCGGCGGCGCGTCCGGCGTCGAGTGCGCGCGTGAATTATTCCGAACCGCGCAGGTGGCTTGCGATGTGCGCGTCGGCGATCATTTTCATCGCCGCCTCGACCGGCGCGTACCTCGCGGTGACTCCTCCCGCCGCTTCGCTGAGCGAGGCCCTGACCAGTCCGCGCGAACCGTCGATGCAGGATTTGTTCGGACCCGACACGCCTGACTTGAGTAACGATCTCGCCGGGTAAATTACTTGCCGGGCAAGTTCAACACCTGGCCGATTGTACTGGCGATAGCGGCGAGCCTGCTCATCGGATTCACGATCAGCACGATTGCCTATCGCTACCGCTACCTGCGCGTGCCGGGACAGGGCGCGGTGGCGCGGATGAATCATGATCTCCATCTGACGCCCGGCCAGCGCGAGCAGATTCTCGGGATCATGCAGGACACCCGGCTGCGGGTGCAGCAGGTGCGCAACCATTTCCAGCGCGCGCGCCGCACTTTGCTGATCCAGGCCTACGCGCAGATTCGCGCGACGCTGACTCCGGAACAGCAGCGGCAATTCGATCTCGAGTTCGCGCTGCCTTCGATGCGCGCGGGTGCGGGCGCCGCTCCAGAAGCATTCGCCTCGCCCGCCGACCAGCCCAGCGCCACAGCCTCATCTGCGGAGCCGTAGCCTGCCCGTCCGATTTCTCTCGGTCCGTCTGAGTGATAAGCATCGAGCACTCGAGGTGATATCGATGGCGAGCGCTTATCAACCGATTCAACCTGAATCGACTGCGCGTGCGACGCGCAACCTCGCGCTCGGGTATCTGCGCGGATTTCTCGTGGTGCTGGTCCTCGCGCATCACTCGGTGCTTGCGTATATTGCCTCGCCGCCTCCTTTGCCGAAGTCGCTGCTCGATCCGGTGAGGTGGTGGCGCGCATTCCCGATCATCGATACGCGTGCGCATTGGGCCGGCTTCAGCCTGTTCACCGGCTTCAACGACGATTTCTTCATGTCGCTGATGTTCTTTATTTCCGGACTGTTCGTATGGTCCAGTCTGCGGCGCAAGGGCGCGGGGACATTTGCGCGCGATCGGTTGATTCGCCTCGGTATCCCGTTCCTGGTGGGCGCGGCGATCGTCGCCCCCATCGCCTATTACCCCTCGTATCTGCAGGCAGGCGGCCATGGCATACGCGGTTACGCGCATGTGTGGATGTCCTTCGGCGATTGGCCGACGGGACCCGCATGGTTCATCTGGCTGCTGCTCGCGTTCGATCTGGTCGCGGCGGCGATATTCGCGGTGATGCCGGAGTTCGGCAACGTGGTTGCGCGCCTGACCTCGGGCGCGCGCACGCGGCCGTTGCGGTTCTTTATTCTGTTCGCGGCAATCTCGGCCGCGGTCTTTATTCCGATGGTCGTGATTTATGGACAGGGCTGGACCAGCATCGGACCGTTCCAGTTCCAGACCGCGCGGCTGTTTCATTACGCGGTTTATCTAATCGCTGGAATTGGTGTCGGAGTGTACGGAATCGATCGCGGTCTGCTCGCGAGCGACGGAAACCTTGCGCGTCATTGGGGCCGCTGGGTCGCGTTCGGGCTGATCGCGTTTTTCGCAAGCGTCGTTTTCGTCGCAACCATACTGATCCGGCTTTATCATGCGGGAATTCCTCCAGGCGTTCTGGGCGTGATGGGCGGCCCGGTCTTCGCGGTGACGTGCGCCGCGCTCTCGTTTGCTTTCCTCGCACTATTCATCCGCTTCGCCACGCGCCGGCGATGGATCTGGGACAGTCTGAGCGATAACGAATACGGGATGTATATTATCCACTACATGTTCGTCTCGTGGCTGCAGTTGGCGATGCTGCAAATTGCGCTGCCAGCAATCGGCAAGGGCGTACTGGTCTTCATCGGAGTGTTACTCCTGAGCTGGGGCACCAGCGCCGCGATCCGCAGCATCCCCGGCGTCTCTCGCATAGTGTGAGAGAATCCGAGCGCCCCTGTGTCATTCCCGCGCGTGATTGCTGCGTGGCGAATCGCTTTTCCTCGCGCGAATCACGCGCTTCGCACCAATGTACACTCGGTACCGCTCACGCTCGGCGAATTCTTCGAGCGTCCACACGATCGGAGTCCCGGCCTGCTTGCTCAGATGAATCGCGCGTCCGCGTCCGAGATACACGGCGACATGTGCGCCCCACGCGCGCCGCGTTCGGTTGAACAGCAGCAGGTCCAGCGGCTGAAGCCTGACGACCGGACGCGTGAAGCGCGTGTCCTTCCACAAATCGCTCGAACGGAGATCGGGCACCGTGTGTCCGAAGTGGCGCAGCAGTTCATACGCGAAATGCTGGCAATTCGCGCCCTGCGCGAGGCCGCGCAAATTCGGCGCGCTTGGATAGCATGCGCCGTTGTATTGGACGCGCAAGAACTTCCGCGGAATCGCGATTCCGGCCGTACCGGTTTTCATCTCCAAAAGGCTCTAAGGCAACTGCTCGATGAACTCGGTCAGGATGCTTGCGACCGCGGCCGGGTTTTCGAGAATCACATGATGATGCGCCGCCGCAATCTCGACCATCCGCACTTGCGGATTCGAGTCGCGCGCCGCGGCGGCCGCTCCCGCCGTCATGATGCGGCTCAGCTCGGCGCGAATCAGCAAAGTCGGAATCGTGATCGCCTTGAGAGTTTCGAGCGCATCGATTCCGTCGCTGCCGAAAAAACTTTCGCGGTCGAACTTGAGCGTCCAGCGGCCGTCGTCGGTCCGCGCCAGGCTCTTGTGCGCGATCTCGCGCAGGATTTCCGGCGCGATACCGCCCTCATCCGGCATCAGGCGGAAGCGCGCCTGCGCGGTCTCGAGATCCGGATAGGTCACCAGCGGCAACGCCTTGAGCCGCCGCAGATAACGATCGCGTCCTTTGCTCGAAGTGAGCGCCGCGTCGATCGCGACTACCGCGCGCGCCAGTTCGCCGTGATGCCGCGCGAAGGCGAGCGCC
>DATKSB010000150.1:0-3114 GCA_035531855.1 Binataceae bacterium (SeqCode) | reverse complement strand
CATCCGCACGTAGCCGAAAAACTTGAGCTCGAAATCGGCGTGCCAGTCCTCGTCGGAAATTTTTTGAAACTCTCCCGGACGCGCGCTGCCCGCGTTGTTCACCAGAATATCGATCCGGCCGAACTCGTCGATGCATCGCCTGACCACGCGGCGGATATCGTCGTGGCTGGTAAGGTCCGCGGCGACCGGCACGACGCGCGCGCCTTCGGTTTCGCGCGCGAGTGCGACGGTCTCGTCGAGCGCTTCGGTGCCGCGCGCACAGACCATCACGGCGGCGCCTTCGGCGGCCAGCGTCAGCGCGGTCGCGCGTCCGATACCTTTGCTCCCGCCGGTGACCAGAGCGATCTTTCCTGCCAGTTCGAGATTCATCGTCGTATTCCTCGTTAACGCCGAGCGTCGCATCGCTCCTCGGTGAGCGTCAAGCCGGGCATCGCAGGCGGCTTAACATGGCGTCCCGTATCTGGCACGATTGCACCACATCCGAATGGCAACCTGATCGGCAACCCTGAGATGAAGGAAATTGTAGTTTCATGTCTAAGCGCCGCAATCGAGCGGGCGCGCTCGAACGGCCAGCTTGCGTCGGCTCCGGCGTCGATCGGAATCGAAGCGCCGAAGGATCCCGCGCACGGCGATATCGCCTCGAACGTCGCGATGA
This sequence comes from Binataceae bacterium (SeqCode), assembly GCA_035531855.1. Classification (GTDB taxonomy): domain Bacteria; phylum Desulfobacterota; class Binatia; order Binatales; family Binataceae; genus JBARDN01. The sequence goes on along the minus strand of DATKSB010000150.1, from coordinate 2,459 downwards.
CGATGGCGCGGGCCGAGGGCAAACCGCCGCGCGCAATTGCGGCGGCGATCAAGGACGCGATCGAGCTGCCGCCGGAAATCGTAGAGGTTGGAATCGCAGGTCCCGGGTTCATCAACTTCCGGATGGCGCCGGCGTACTGGCATGAGGAAATCCGGAGCGCGGTAGGCGAGGGCGTGGCCTACTTTCGTCCGCGCAAGTGGGAGCTTGGTCCGGGCGCGGGCGATCGCGTCCAGGTCGAATTTCTCTCCGCGAATCCCACCGGCCCGCTGACTTTGGGCCACGGCCGAAACGCACTGTTGGGTGATGCGGTTGCGCGTCTGTTCGAAGCGGCTGGATTTGCGGTGACGCGCGAATATTACCTCAACGATGGCGGCCGCCAGATGAAGCTACTCGCTGAATCCGTTCGCGTGCGCTATCTGCGAGAACTGGGCATCGACGCCGAGTTGCCCGAAGACGGCTACCAGGGTGAATATATTCAAGATATTGCGAAAGATCTGCGCACGCACCATGGCGATCGGCTCCACGAAACCGAAGATCGCGAGTTTTTCCGCGCCGCTGCCGTTAAGACAATTTCCGCCGATATCAATCGGACCTGCGAGCGGCTCGGAATCCGCTTCGACGTCTATACCAACGAACTCGACCTTATGAAGGCGGGTCGTGTTGATAGAGTGCTCGATGGTCTGCGCTCGCGCGAGCTTTTGGTCGATCGCGATGGCGCGGTATGGCTGCGTGGCGTGCCGCTCGGCCTGCCCAAGGATGAAGTTCTGGTGCGCTCGGGCCCAGAGCGCGAGCCGACCTATCGCACGGCCGATATCGCCTACCATATAGAAAAGCTTGAGCGCGGATTCGGTCTGATCGTGGACGTGTTTGGCGCCGACCATCTCGCCGAACATAAAGAGGTGATCGCCGCGGTCAAGGCGCTGGGCCACGACACTTCGACTATCCGCGCGATCATATACCAGTTCGTGACGCTGACGCGCGGCGGCGAAAAGATCAAAATGTCCACCCGCAAGGCGACCTACGTAACGCTCGACGAGTTGATCGACGAGGTCGGCGCCGACGTGGTGCGGTTCTTTTTCCTGTTCCGCAAATCCGACAGCCAGCTCGATTTCGATCTCGAACTCGCTAAAAAACAGGCGCCGGAAAATCCGGTCTTCTACGTACAATATGCTCACGCGCGCCTGGCGAGCATCTTTCGCGAGGGCGAAAAATCCGGCCTCGTGCTGCCTTCCGATACCGAGCGCATCGATCTCGCGCTGCTCTCAGCCGAGGAACTCGAGCTCGCCAAACGCGCGGTCGGGATGCCCGCGGTGATGACCGGCGCGGCCGAAGCGCTCGAGCCGCATCGCATCTCGTTCTATCTGCTCGAGCTCGCCGCCGAATTCCATCGCTATTACAACAAGCCTACGAATCGTATAATTGGACCCAATCGCGAACTCAGCATGGCGCGGCTTTATCTGGCCGGGCTGGTGCGGACCGCGATTGCGGCGGGGTTGGGGATCCTCGGTGTCAGTGCACCGGAGCGGATGTGAGGCGGCGATGCGATTCGAAATCAGGGCGGGCGGCGCGGTTCTAATCTTGGTCGGGCTTCTGGGACTCTCGGGCGCGGTATTTGCGCTCGGGCTGATAGGCGGCTACGAAATGGCGCGGCAGAATACCGCCGACGCGACGCAGGTGGCGTCGGTCTTTCCGGTGCCGAGTCCGCCCGCGCTCGAACCCACGCCAACCGCATCCACGCCTGAGGCGGAAAGCTCTCCTGCCGCGGCGCCGAGCGTCGCGGCGATTGCACCGGCGGCGCATCCGAAGTTGCCGCAGGCGAGCATGACTCCAGCCGCGCGCGCGGCCGAGAGCGCGCGCACGGTCGCCAACGCCGAACCTTCACCGGCGGTGCGCAGGCATCCGTTCAATATCCAAATCGACGCCGTGATGGACCGCGCGGGCGCCGACGACATGACGCGCCGGCTAAAGGCGCTCGGGTTTCCTTCCACCGAGGCCGCCACCAGCCTAAACGGGCAGACGTGGTATCGCGTCAGCGTGGGTCCATACGCCACCGAGGAAGAAGCCCAGGCCGCGCAGGAAAAATTGCATCAGCAATATCGCGCGACCTACAACGGGCACTGAAACGCGCGGGCCGGCCGCAATTTGATAAGTGGACGCCCGGCGACGTCGCTATGAGTCGTCGCGGACGGCGGCTTGGCGGATGGCATTCAAGACAAACACGAAGTGGCGCGGATCGGATACGTGCTCGAGCAGGCTGACCCGCTTCAGGACCTTCAGCTCGGCGGAAGTGACTTTGTGACGCAAGAGCAGGGCGCGATTCGAGGAGAATCGCCGCCATGAATCGTCGGTTCGCTTGACGCCGCCCGGTCGCTCAAGAAAACCCGCCATGTATTTCGCATCTGGATGCGACAGGAACAGCAGTTCGCGCGGATTGAGTCCGAGCGTGGTGGTAATCCGCC
>DATKSB010000149.1:0-2299 GCA_035531855.1 Binataceae bacterium (SeqCode) | reverse complement strand
TGAGCGTCGGATATTGCGCGTGATGCCGCACGAAGCGCACGCCCTCGCGCTCGAGCGCGAACAAATTCGGGGTGTCGTGCTGCGTGACGAAGTCGGGACGCAGTCCGTCCCACACCATCAAAATAAAGATGCGCGGGTGCGCGCGGCTCTCGGCGGCAGCGGCGCGAGAGGGAATCAGCATCGCGATTAGCATCAAGCCGATCGCGGCGAGCGAAGTCATCCGGATGCGCTGGGCTTTCATATCATCGAGCATCAAAGCGGGCGCCGATGCGGGAAGTCAATCAGCGCGGCTGGAACCTTCGGTCGTCATTTCGAGCCATCGGCGAGAAATCCCGGAGACGTCCATGCGAATTTCAGCGTCGGACCGCGCGCGGGTTGGGACCGCCGTTATGATTTGGTAGCGTGAAACTTTGGTGCCGGAGACCTTCACACCGGGAGGATGGTTCATTGCGTATCGCACTTCTAGGACAGGCCGCGTTCGCGGAAAAGGCGCTCGAAGCGATCGTCAATCACGGTGAGGAGATCGTACACGTTTTCGCGCCCGCCGATCCGCCCGCTGCAAAGCCCGACGCGCTGGCAGCAAAGGCTCGCGCGATGAACCTGCCGTTGTCGCAGCCAAAGTCGTTCAAGAGCGACGCCGCCTTCGAGCAGTTCAAAACCACCGGCGCCGAACTCGCGATTCTCGCCTTCGTCACGCTCATTGTTCCCGAGCGCATCCTCTACTATCCGCAATATAAATCGATCTGCTTCCATCCCTCGCTGCTGCCGCGGCATCGCGGCGCCAGCGCCATCAACTGGGCGATCATCCAGGGCGACCGTGAAACCGGAGTCACCTGGTTCTGGCCCGACAAGGGAATCGACACGGGCCCAATTCTGATTCAAAAACGGGTCCCGATCGCCGACACCGACACCACCGGCTCGATCTACTTCAACACGCTTTTCCCGATGGGGATCGACGCGATGATCGAATCGATCGATCTGATTAAAAGCGGCAGCGCACCCAGAATCCAGCAGGAGGAAAACCTCGCGACCTATGAGGCTCCATGCCGCGACGAGCACGCAAAGCTCGATTTCGCGCGCCCCGCGCGCGAGGTCTTCAATCTCATCCGCGGATGCGATCCGCAACCCGGCGCCTTCGCCGAACTGGACGGCAAGCGCATCCGCCTCTACGACGTCTCGCTCGATTCGGCCGCCGCGTCATCCGCGCCGGGAACGGTAACTGCGATCGACCCAAGCGGGATGAGGATCGCGCTCGCCGGCGGAACTCTCGCGGTCAACCGCGTGCGGATCGATCCGAATCCAAAGAAGCTCGCTCCGACGGAACTCGCCGCGATGGGCGAGCTAAAAGCCGGCGTGCAACTCAAATGATGCAAGCCGCCACAAAAGCACGAAGACACTAAGCAGGAAAACGGCGGGACTTTCCGGAAGGAAAACTTCTGCTTTGGTAGTTTCCCGCCACGACTTAAGACGGCAACTGGACAACCACTAACGGGCGGTTAATTATTGGGAATCGCGGGAGGCAAATTCATGGTTGACACGGTTGTGGAAGCTCTGATTCTCGACCTCCTTGAGTGGGTGGCAGACGGCGAAAAGAGCTACGAAGAAGTGATGGATGCCTGGCGCACCTCCTGCCCCCGGCTTCCGGTTTGGGAGGACGCGAACGATCGCGGTCTCGTCATGAGGGAACAAGCTGATGGTCGTTGTATCGTCAGGATTACAGCGTTAGGTCACGACCTTCTGGAGCAGCGCAGATTCCTCCGAGACGCGAGGCACCGCGAAGAACGCGATTAAAACCAAGGGTGTTGCTCTCTACGCCACGCGCTTGCCGAGAATCAGCAGATCGCGTTCAACTCCGTCGAGCGCCGCGACCGCCGGAAGATTCGCCCAGGTATCGAAACCAAAACCCCGAAACAGCGCGATACTCGGATCGTTGTGGCCGAAGATGAACGCAAGCAGCGTCTTGAGCCCGAGCGCCGGCGCACGCTTGAGCGACTCTCCGACCAGGCGGCGCGCGTAACCATGGCGATGATGCTCCGGCGCGACATAGACGCTAATCTCCGCGGTCGCCTGGTAGGCCGGGCGTCCATAGAAAGACTGGAAGCTCAACCACGCAACAATCTCCGCGCCGCGCGCGAGCACCCACAGCGGCCGTGAACCCGAGTTGTGCTCGTCGAACCATGAGCGTCTGATCTCGACCATCACCGGCTCGAGGTCGGCGGTCGCCATCCGGCCGGGAATCGCGGAATTGTAGATCGCCACGATCGCAGGCAGGTCGGCCTCGATCGCGTCACGCAGGATC
>DATKSB010000148.1:0-2696 GCA_035531855.1 Binataceae bacterium (SeqCode) | reverse complement strand
TAGCGGGGCGAGCGTGGAGCGAGGTCGAGCGCAACTGCGGCGGGCCCGCCGGAGGCTGAAGATTCTGGGTTGTTTTGTGGAGGATTCACACGGAAAATCTCAGAGGCGACCAAGCTCCCAAATTGCCGCGTCCAGAGCAAGTCTGACGCTGCGCGACTGTGCGGACGAGGATAAAACTATTGCGTTCGATCCCGGTGCGGGCGATGACCTTGATTCTTCTGGCGAGCGCGCTGGTTGTCTCACGGGCGCCGGCGATGGCGGCGCCGGTGGCGATGCTGTTGGGATTTTCCTCGGCGGACTTCGAGATTCTGGATCCCGCGAACTCAAGCGTAATCGGCCACGCGCGGTATGCGGTGACGAAGGAGGGCGACGGGATCGCGCTGCACGGCCACGACCGCTACGCCAACGGCCAGTATGACTTCGAGAGCGATCGGTTCGAAACGCCGGCCGGAGCGCTGCCGATCCTTACCTCCGCGGATCACTATTTTTTCCTGGCCAATGGCGCGCCGGAGTTCCAGAGCAACTTCGATGTGAAGTCCGGGCTCGCGACCTGCATCGATTTTCGCAGCCAGCCGCCGCTGCGGCAAAATGCGCAACTCGAGACGCCGCCGGATACCTGGATGGGAGCCTCGGTGATGGTTCCAATTCAGGATTTTCTGCGCCGCGGTGGCAGCGGCACGCTCCAGATGCACGTCTTCAGTTGTGCGCCGAGCCCAAAGATATTCGCGGTCAGGGTCTCGATCACCCAGGCGCAGGCGCACTCGCCGCTTTCCCGGCCGGGCGTGGTGGAAGTCGATTTCAAGCCAGACTTCGGATGGCTCAATTTAATCGCCGCGCCGTTCGTTCCGCATTTGAATGCGTGGTTCGATCCGGCTCACGACTGGGATTTTGTCGGCGCCGCGCTGGTGCGATTTTATCAAGGCCCGAACATCCTGCTCGCGCGCACAACCTCGCCGGGCGCATCAGCGGACTCTGCGGAGCAGGCGCCGCTCAGGTGATTCGCGCAAGGGATGCTGCGTATCGCGCCTGGCGGCCCCGAGGTTTTCGTTTTCGAGGAGTGACGGCTTAAAAGTGCGTGATGCCTTCGCCTTCGGGATGCCGCACGGACGAAGGTTTGGGTTTGCGATATTGGAAGGATAGCTGGCAGGTGGTGCAGGTGCCTTCCGGCTGTGGATTGCCGGATTTGCGGACCAGCTTGACGTAGCGCACGCTTCCGTCGCTGCATAGATGGCTGGCGACGGGATAGTCGTACACAGTACGGACCGCGGTGGGTCGATCGCTCATTTTTCTTCGGCTAACGCTCCTTCAGAACCATCAGTTCCATTTCCGCCGCGCCGCTCGGATGCGCGTGGCACGCTTCGTACGATCCATAAATAGTCATTTGCGCGCGTTGATCAATGACTTGCGGGTCTCCGGCGAAAATATTTCTTCATCGCGGCTGTTTGCGGCGCGTCACCTCGAACGTGACGATCTCGAACGGACGCAGCTCGAGCTCGAGCGCGCCGCCGCGCTTGCGGCGCATCCCGGCGCGTTTGACCGCGTTTCCGGCCAGATCGACTACGCGAGCGCGCATCGCCTCCGGAAAGCGGAATTGTGCGCGCTCGGTCTCGGGCGAATTGCTGAAGACTCTGGCGCAGTAGGAGCCAGCGCGCGGTCTAGAGCGTGCGGTCGAGAACGCGACGTGCGGGTTATCGCATGAAATTAAACCCGCAAGCGCCTCGATTGCGCGCGGCGCGGCGAACATCCGCGGCGGCGCCGTGTAGGCCGAGGCGCGCTGAACAATCCCGCCCTGGAGCAAACTGCAGCCAGCGGTTGCGATAGCGAACTCGAAGCGATGCTCCCCGAGCTCCTGCGCGCCGGGAGTTTCCAGCTCGGGTCCGGCGCCGCCGCGGCGCGTGGCAAGATCCGATCGCGAAAGCCACCCGACCGCGCGAAGCAGCGTCAGCAGAATCGACGCGCCCGCAGGCTCGGCGCGCACCTCGGCCTCGTAGATGCCGCGGCTGACGAGCGCCACCGAAAAGTCCGCCGATTCGACCGCGGTGAACGTGCGATGCGGTCCGGTCGGATAAACGTCCTCGATCCCGTTCGCTTCAGCAGGAGCGAGCGAACGCCGCAAAATTCCGAAGCTCGTGTCGTGGATCGATTCCGACGCGGCGACCGGCGTGCTCACTGCCACTCGCAGGCGATGGTCGCGCGAGCGGTTGTTTACCCGCGCTTCGAAATCGATCCGGTCAAGGCCGGCGTGAAGCGTCGCGTGCAATTCGATTTCGAGCGGCTCGACCCGGGCATCGCGCGCGGCGCGGCCCCGAGCGAGCGCGGCGGGAACCGCGTATTCGAGTACGAGTATGATTCGTTTGCGGGCCACGCCGTCCTCGGCGACGCATGACGAAATTTTCGCGGGCGCGCTAATCGTCGCGGCTCCCGGAACCGGATCGAAGTTGTACTCGTCGCCGCGATCGCCGTCGTCCTCGAAATGCAGCACGAGGCGCCGGCCGGCGCGCAGGTCTTCGATTTCGATTCCGGTAGAGGTGGGACGAAGGCGATAGAATTCGTTTTCGATCCGATCGCGCGGCGCCGCTTGCGCGGGCGGTGTAGCCTCGCGCTCGAGGCGATAAAAAGTGAAGCCCGCCTGAGTCAGGTTGTCGGCCACAAACGCGATTGCGCATCGCGCAACATTGGTCGCGCGAATTAGGATC
>DATKSB010000147.1:0-4654 GCA_035531855.1 Binataceae bacterium (SeqCode) | reverse complement strand
CGAGCGTTTGATCGTCAAACCCGACGAATTGCGCGTCGAGCGCCCGTTCCTTGAGCGGAATATCGCGATGACCCGGCGCGCGTACAAGCTCGACGGGGTGGACGTGAAACCCTTCGGCGGCAAGGGCGCGCTCACGATGACCTCGATCCAGCAGGACGCGCCGACGATCAAGAATATCCGCCTGTGGGATCCGCGTCCGCTGCTCGCGACCTATCGTCAGCTCCAGGAAATCCGCCTCTATTACGACTTCAAAGACGTGGATATCGACCGCTACAATATCCAGAACGATTACACTGAAGTGCTGCTTTCCGCGCGCGAGATGAATATCGCGCAGCTTCCCGACAACGCCCAGACCTGGGTCAATCAGCGCCTGAAATTCACCCACGGCGCCGGCGTGGCGATGAGCCCGGTGAACGCGAAGGATACCGAGGGCTTGCCGATTTTCTACGTCAAGGATATTCCCGCCAGCTCGAGCGTGGGGCTCAAGATCGATCAGCCCGGAATATACTTTGGCGAAGAGCCGGATAACTACTGCGTGGTGGATACCTCGACGCCGGAGTTTGACTATCCGAGCGGCACCGCCAACGTGTTCTCGTACTACAAAGGATCCGGCGGAGTGCCGATTGCGGGTTTCTGGCGCCGCCTGCTGTTCAGCTTCATGTTCCGCGACATCAATCTGCTGGTGACGCGGACGATCGTCGATAAAAGCAAAATCATGCTGCGGCGCAATATCCTCAGTCGGATTTCATATATCGCGCCGTTCCTGCATCTGGATCGCGACCCTTATCCGGTCATGCACGACGGGCATATCGTATGGATCGTTGACGGCTATACGGTGAGCGATCATTTTCCCTACTCGCAGCGCAACGGCGACGGGATCAATTATATCCGCAATTCGGTTAAGGTCGTGGTCGATGCCTATTCCGGGAAGACCGACTTTTATGTGTCCGATCCCGACGACCCGATAATCAAAACCTGGGAGAGAATCTTTCCCGACCTGTTCAAACCGCTGAACGCGATGCCGCCGGACTTGCACGCGCATATCCGCTACCCGGAAGACTTGTTCCTCATCCAGGCCGATATTTACAGCACCTATCATATGACCGATCCGCAGGTGTTCTATAACCGCGAAGACTTGTGGGGTTTCCCGCGCGAGAACTACGACGAACAGACGGTGCCGATGCAGCCCTACTACGTAATTATGCGGCTGCCCGGCGAGTCCCACGCCGAGTACATCCTGATGCTTCCGATGGTGCCCCAGGGGCGCGACAACATGATCTCGTGGCTGGCCGCGCGCTGCGACGGCACCGACTACGGCCATCTGTTCGAGTATTCCTTCTCGAAGGACAAGCTCTTCTACGGTCCGTACCAGATTCAGGCGCGCATCAATCAGAACCCGGACATTTCGCGGCAGATGTCGCTGTGGAATCAGATGGGCTCAAAAGTCGTGCTCGGTAATCTGCTGGTGATCCCGATTCAGGATTCCCTGCTCTACGTCGAGCCGCTCTATATCCGCGCCGAGAACGGACAGCTCCCGGAGTTGCAGCGAGTGATCGCGTCCTACAGCGATCGGGTGGTGATGGGCGAGACTCTCGATTCGACCCTGCACGCGTTGTTCGGCCCGGGGGCTATTTCGGTGACGCCGCCAACCGTCTCGATCGTCGGGGCCGCCGCGCCCGCACCTCCCGCCGCGGCCGTCGCTGCGCCGCCGCCGTCGGTGCCGGCAAGTGCGAACAACGCGTCGTCGGATTATTCACGCGCGCTCGACGCGCTCAAGTCGGGAGACTGGGCCGGGTTCGGACAGCAAATGGATCGCCTCGGTCGGGATCTTGGCAGGGCCGCGCCGAACCATTAGGTGTGATCGCGATACGATAATCGCTCCGCCAGAAAAGGGGATGGCGTGCGCGAAGCTAAACCACTGACCGAAGTTGATCGCGCGGCGAACGCGGAGCCGCAAAGCGAAAAACCAGCCGCACAGCTATGCGCGGCGATCACCAAAATAGCTGACCTAGGCCTGACTGCGCTCGGCGCGCGCGCATGCGCCGTCGCCTGGGAAGCTCCGGGCGGCGCGGCGGATATCGTCGCCGCGGGCGCCGGTGAAACCGAAGCGGCAAGCGCCGCGCGAACCGCGCTGTCGGCGTTCGCGCAGCGGACCGGCGGCGCGCGGGAAATTCGTGGGTCAGAAATCGCGCCGGGCGTCCTTGGCCTTGCGCTCGGCGACGGCGCTGTCATCGTGCGGGTCGCGCTGGCACGTCCGAAGGACACTGGGCGCATGCCGCAGAAAACTCAAGCGATACTTGAACTTGTCGGACGCGCCGCGCTGGCCGCCGTCGCGGGCGCGGAGAGCGCGAACTCGCGCGGGTTCTGGCGCAATCGCGGCGCGGCGCTGCTGGCTCGCGATGCGGCAATAGCCGAGGCCGGCGCCGCGCGCGAAGCCGAACGAGAGGCGCTCGAACGCGCCGCGCGGGAAATCGCGGCGCTGTCAGGACCTGGCCGGATCGCCGCGATGGGCGAAGCGGTGGCGCACGCGCTCGGATGCCGCAAATGGCTGGTCGCGGCGCCGCGCGAGGGCGCGCTGCGAATCGTTGCGGCAGCCCGCACGATTGCGCTCCCGCGCGAGCTCGCGGAACCCTCGGCGATCGCCGAATGCTCGCGAACCGGACGCACGGTTGCCCGCCTGCCGGATTTTTCCGCGCCCCGCGCGTTGCCCGAAGACAAAATTTTCGGCGGCGCGTGGATCGTGACGCCCGCGGGGCCGGCCGTGCTCGGACTTGCGGAGGGCGATATCGCGGCGCCCGGATTTCGCGTGCGAGTTGAAGCGCTCGGCGCGCGGCTTGCGCCGCTGCTGCGCGCATGGATCGCCGAAGCCGCGCTCGAAGAGCACCGCGCTTTGGTCGGCCGGCTCGCGCTCAGGATGTACGCCGCGATCGACGACGAGCGCGCGCGTATCGCCCGCGATCTGCACGACGAGCAGGCGCAGTTGCTGGCGGCGGCCCAAATCGCGCTCGAAGGCGGCACGGAAGAAGCGCGAAATCTTTTCCGCCAGATCTCGCAAGAGCTGCGCGTGCGGATCCGCGAGCTCAAGCCGCCTGCGCTTGGGCGTATCACGCTGGCCGACGCGCTCGAGTCCGAGGCCGCGCGGATGCGGCAGCAGGGAATCGAGGTTCATCTGCTGCGCGCAAAGGGGACCGCGCGAATCTCGCCCGCCGTGCAGCGGCTATGCTGGCAGGTCGCGCGCGAGGCGCTGGCCAACGTCGCGCGCCACTCCGGAGCGAGCAAGGTCGAGGTCACGGTCGAACGCGATGAGCACTGCTCGCGCCTGATCGTGCGCGACAACGGCCGCGGGATGCCCGCGCGAGCGGACGCACACGCCACCGCCGGTATCGGCGGAATCCGCGAGCGGCTCGAACTGATGGGCGGAATGCTTGAGATCGAGTCGGGTCCTTCGGGCACTATCCTGCGCGCGGAAATTCCGGAGCCCGCATGAGCGACAATCACGAACCGATCCGCGTGCTGCTCGCCGACGACCATCGCATCTTTCGCGAGGCGCTGCGGCTGATGCTCGAACCCGAATGCGAGATCGTCGGCGAGGCCGGCAGCGGCGAGGCCGCCCTTCAGCTCGCCGCGCGGTTGCATCCGCACGTCATCGTGCTCGACCTCGGGATGCCGGGTCTTGGCGGGCTTGCGGCCGCTCATCGTCTGGCGCGCGATTGTCCCGCGACGAAGGTGCTGGTGCTGAGCCAATATGATGACGAGGAATATGTGATCGAGGCGCTGAGCGAGGCCGGCGCCGCCGGATATCTGGTGAAGACCGACGCTGCCGCCGAGCTGGTGGCGGCGGTGCGCGCGGTTCATTCGGGGCGGCGCTATCTTAGCCCGTCGATCGCGCCGATCGTGCTCGGCCGCCTGCGCCATCCGGTCCCGGCCGGAGAGAAGGGCGGACCTCATCTCACTCGCCGCGAGCGCGAGGTTCTGCGCCTTATCGGCGACGGCGCCACCACCAAGGATATCGCCCAGCGCCTGGGCATCAGTCCCAAGACCGCGCAGGTGCATCGCGAAAATCTCAAGCGCAAACTCGACCTCCGCTCGACCGCCGCGATCGTGCGCTACGCGATCAAGCACAAACTCATTCGAATCGATTGATCGGATCGTCCACTGAACCGATCGATGGTTGTTTGTCGTTCCCGCGCGTCGCCGCCGCGCAAGGAATCCACGGCCTCTCGCCGGTCTCTCCGCCACTCGCATGTGAGTGCATGACCGCCTCGGGATTCCTCGCCTATGGCTCGGAATGACGGACGTGGGCTTGGCTGAGGCTACGATGATCATGCACCTGGTCCCTCAACCGTCATTCCGAGCCCTAGGCGAGGAATCCCGAGGCGTCCGTGCTCCGAGTCCGCGCCTCATGCGCCGGACTTTCGTCCGGGGTTTCGCGCGCGCGGCGGCCTCCTGAACGATCGTTTGGGAGGCTTTGACTAACCCCCATGCCCGGATGCTAGATTATCTTCAGCCGGTCTGAACCATCGTTCAGAGGAGGGTGTCCAATGAAGCGTACGGGAGTTCATCATCTTGGTCTGGCGACGCTGGATATCGAGCGCACGATCGAGTTTTATACGCAGAAACTCGGATGGGAAATCGCGTGGGCCGACGTGATCGA
>DATKSB010000146.1:0-25512 GCA_035531855.1 Binataceae bacterium (SeqCode) | reverse complement strand
CGAATAACGGCTCCGCTTTTGATGGCCTGGGTGTAGGTTATGGACTGAACAACAATTCGAGTCCGTCGCCCGAGGCGATTCCCTGGAATATCGCAGGCGGTCTGGTTATTCTCTTCGGCCGCTATCTTCCGATTGTAGCTCCGATCGCGATGGCCGCTTTCCTGGGAATGAAAAAAAGTTCGCCGTTCGGTCTGGGAACCCTAAGCGATGACACGGTGACGTTCGGATGTCTTCTGCTCGGAACGATCGTCATCGTCGGTGCGCTGCTGTTCCTCCCGGTCGCCGCGCTTGGGCCTCTGGCGGATCACTTAGGCCCGATTCCATTTGGCGGATAGACGGTCGTCTGGTGAATTTTGCGACCCTTTTGAGCAAGTGGCGAACTAGCTGGATTTGTCGGAGGACTGACTATGGGAGCGGCGGCCAAACAACTGTCCACGATCGGAATGCCGGAACATCCACGCCCCGAAAGGCGGGTGAAAGCGCGAAAGCTGTTCGAACCCGAGCTGGTGCGCGAGGCTTTGAAGGAATCCTTCACCATGCTTCGGCCGGACATTCAGTGGCACAATCCAGTGATGTTCGTGGTCGAAATCGGCGCCATGCTTACCGTCCTGTTCATCATACAAGCGCTTGTGAGCGCTTCGGTTTCTCAGGTTCCGATTACCTACTTCATTGCGCTAGCCAGTTGGCTGTTCTTGACGGTTTCCTTCGCAAACTTTGCGACCGCTCTTGCCGAAGCTCGCGGAAAAGCTCAGGCCGAATCGCTTCGCAAGACCCGTAGCGAGACTCCCGCCTACCGGATTAAAGGCGCCGATTTCATCGAGCAGGTTCGTTCAACCGATCTGAGGCCGGGAGACCGGGTTGCGGTCACCGCCGGCCAAATCATCCCGAGTGACGGAGAAGTGATCGACGGAATCGCCTCGGTGGACGAATCGTCAATCACGGGAGAGTCCGCTCCCGTCATTCGCGAGGCCGGTGGTGATCGTTCTGGCGTGACCGGAGGCACCAGAGTAATTTCGGACCGGATCGTCGTCAAAATCACCGCGTTGCCGGGAGAATCGTTCCTCGACCGAATGATCGCTCTGGTCGAGGGCGCGGTGCGCCAGCGCACACCGAACGAAATCGCGCTCACCCTGGTGCTGTCCGGACTGACGCTGGCGTTCCTGATTGTAGTTATTCCGGTTTGGCCGATGGCCTGGAACGCGGAGCAGTACATGATGGGATATTTCGGAGCCGCAGCACCGCTCAGAAGTCTCGGCACCGACGTACCCACCTTGGTCGCACTGCTTGTCTGCCTGATTCCGACCACGATCGGCGCTTTGCTGGCTGCTATCGGGATCGCCGGTATGGACCGCGCCCTGCAAGCCAACATCATCGCAAAAAGCGGAAAGGCGGTGGAAACCGCCGGGGACATCGATACCGTACTGCTCGACAAGACCGGTACCATCACAATAGGTAATCGACATGCTACTGACTTCGTTCCTGTTGGTAGCTACTCGAAGCTCAGATTGGCGCTGCTCGCGAGCCTCGCATCGATTTCCGACGATACGCCGGAAGGGAAAAGTATAGTTCAGGCGGCTCGTTCTTTCGGCGTCGGTCCAAAAGACGTAATCGTCGGGAACGGAACGCGGTATATTGCCTTTAGCGCGCAGACCCGCATGAGCGGAATCGATCTGCCCGACGGCACCTGCGTCCGAAAAGGCGCGGCCGATGCGGTCCGGGCATTTGTCGAAGCCAGAACCGGTGTGGCTCCATCAGGTCTGCAGCAGGTGGTCGACTCGATCGCCTCCAAGGGCGCGACGCCGCTGATGGTTGCAGAGGACAACAAGATCGCCGGCGTGATTGTCCTCGAGGATATCCTCAAGCCCGGTATTCAGGAACGGTTCGAGCGTTTGCGCAGCATGGGTCTGCGCACCGTGATGATCACGGGCGACAATCCGCTCACTGCCGCAACGATCGCGAAGCAGGCGGGGGTTGATGATTTCGTGGCGCAGGCGACACCTGAATCCAAGCTCGCGTACATTCGAAAAGAGCAGGCTGGCGGCAAGCTGGTCGCGATGATGGGCGACGGCACCAACGACGCTCCGGCGTTGGCGCAGGCCGACGTCGGCATCGCAATGAACTCGGGCACCCAGGCCGCGAAGGAAGCCGGAAACATGGTCGATCTTGATTCCGACCCCACCAAGGTCATCGAGGTCGTTGAAGTCGGCAAGCAACTGTTAATGACTCGTGGGGCGTTGACCACATTTTCTGTCGCCAATGACGTTGCCAAGTATTTCGCTATAGTCCCCGCGCTGTTCGCCGGCACACTGCCGTGGCTCGGCGCGATGGACGTGATGCATCTGCATTCGCCGACTTCGGCGATTCTGTCCGCGGTAATCTTCAACGCCATCATCATTCCGTTGCTGATCCCGGTCGCGCTAAAGGGCGTCCGCTACCGGCCGCTTGGCGCCGACGCGCTGCTGCGCCGAAACTTGCTGGTATGGGGCCTTGGCGGCGTAATTCTGCCATTTATCGGTATCAAACTGATCGATCTGGCGCTGGTCACGATGCATCTCACTGTCTGACAATCTTTTCAGCAAAGGACAGAACCGATGTTTAGTCATATTTCGAAAAGTCTCTGGTTGCTATGTTCGTCAGTACTCATTTGCTGCATCATTTATCCACTGACGATATGGGCCGTCGGACAGACGTTCTTCCCATCCTCCGCGAACGGCAGCATGGTCATGGGTCCCGACGGCAAGCCGGTGGGATCGTTGCTGATCGCCCAGCCATTCACCAAGGATGAGTACTTCTGGCCGCGCCCTTCCGCGGCGTCATACGATGCCTCAGCCTCGGCATCGTCCACTTTGTCCGCCTCGAACTACCTCTTGCGCGATCGGGTCGCTCGTATGCTTGGTCCGATCGTGAAATACAAAGGCGGCGCCAAGACCGGCCAGTTGGTCGCGCCCGACATCGAAGCGTGGTTTCAGCAAGATCGCTTCCAGGGAAATCCCCGCCTCGTCGCGCAATGGGCCGATAACCACAATGAACTGGCGCAAGCGTGGGTGAATGCTGATCCGACGCATACTCAGTTTGTCACCGATTGGGCGAAACACAATCCAGCTGTTGTCGCCGACTGGATCAAACAGAATTCGGGAACTCCGTCGCCACAGGCAGCGGATCTCGCGGTCGTGTTTTTTGAACACTTCTCCGCGGACCATCCGGGTAAATTCCCCTCTACGGTCACCACGCAGATGCCCGATGGAAAGAGTAAAAGCGCAATCGAACCAGTAGCGAGCGGCTCTGACGTCCAATCCATATTCTTCGATATGTGGCGGCAGGAGCATCCGAATGTTGACCTGGCAAATGTCCCGGGAGACATGGTGACAACTTCGGGCTCTGGACTCGATCCGCATATAACTTTGCAAAATGCGGAATACCAACTCGATCGGGTAGCCTCAAAATGGGCAGTTGATACCAGGCGCGATCCGGCGGAAATTCACGGAGAGATCGAACAACTGCTGCAAACCGATGCGTTCGCGCCGCTATGGGGTCTGGTGGGAGAACGGATGATCAATGTGCTGCAGGTGAATCTCCAGTTGCGCAATCGCTACGGAGCGCCGCAGGGCTAGCGGCACAACCGGCCCTGCGGTGACGCCGCGAACATCCTGAATCACGATTCTCCGCGAAATCCTTGCATCAAAGTCTGCGCGTGCGGGAAATTCGCTTTTTCCCGTAGCGCAACTCATCGGGTCTGCGTCATATTGGATCATCTCGATCCGAACGCGCCAATGAGGTCAAAGCTGCGCCATGAAGGTTAGTGAACTCGCGGGAAAACCTGCCCCGCCCTCGATCCTCGTCAACGTCCCGAGGCTGGTGACCGCATATTACGCCGAGCGGCCAGACCCAAAGATCGCCGCGGAGCGCGTGTCGTTCGGAACTTCGGGCCATCGCGGAAGCGCGTTCGAGCGCAGCTTTAACGAGGCCCACATCCTCGCGATTAGCCAGTCGATTTGCCTCTATCGCAAGAAGCATCAGATAGATGGCCCGCTTTTTCTCGGAATCGATACCCACGCGCTGTCGGAGCCGGCGTTTGCCAGCGCGCTCGAAGTGCTGGCCGCCAACGGCGTCGAGGTGATGATCGACAGCGCCGCCGGCTACACGCCAACGCCCGTCATCTCTCACGCAATTCTCACCTACAACCGCGGCCGCGCCAGCGGCATGGCAGACGGAATCGTCATCACGCCGTCGCATAATCCACCTGCCGACGGCGGCTTCAAATACAATCCCCCAAACGGCGGTCCGGCCGACACTGATGTCACCAACTGGATCGAGCAGACCGCCAACTCGCTCCTGGCCGATGGCTTGCGCGCGATCGAGCGCATCCCATACGAGCGCGCGAAGCGCGCCACGACCACGCACCGCCATGACTACATCAACGCCTACGTCGGCGATCTCGGAAACGTGGTGAACATGGAGGCGATTCGCTCCGCCGGCGTCAGGATCGGCGTCGATCCGCTGGGAGGCGCCGCCGTTCATTACTGGCGGCCGATTATAGATCGGTACAAAATCGCCGCGACGGTCGTCAACGACGCAATCGATTCCGCCTTCGGTTTCATGACCGTGGATTGGGACGGCAAGATTCGGATGGACTGCTCGTCGCCATATGCGATGGTGCCGGTGGTTGCGATGCGCGATCGGTTCGACGTCGCGTTCGGCAATGACACCGACGCTGATCGCCATGGAATAGTCACTCCAACCGCCGGCCTGATGAATCCCAATCACTATCTGGCGGTCGCGATTTCGTACCTGTTCAAGCATCGCGATCGCTGGCCGAAAAACGCCGCGGTCGGAAAAACTGTCGTGAGCAGTGCTCTTACCGATCGTGTCGCCGCTGGACTCGGACGGCGCCTGTTCGAGGTTCCCGTCGGCTTCAAATGGTTTGTATCCGGCCTCCTGGACGGCTCACTCGGCTTCGGCGGCGAAGAAAGCGCGGGCGCCTCGATGCTTCGAATCGACGGCAGCGTCTGGACCACCGACAAGGACGGCATAATTCTGGGTCTTTTGGCCGCTGAGATTACCGCTCAGACCGGCCGCGACCCCGGAAAGCACTACGAGTCGTTGACTCAGGAATATGGCGCGCCCGTTTACGAAAGAATCGATGCACCAGCGACCGTCGCGCAAAAGGAGATTCTGAAAAAACTGACGCCCGCACAGGTTCACGCGACGGATTTAGCCGGCGAAAAAATCACCACGATGCTGACCAACGCGCCCGGCAACAACGCTTCGATTGGCGGCCTCAAGGTCGCGACCGAGCACGGATGGTTCGCGGCGCGCCCTTCTGGCACCGAGGAGATTTATAAAATCTACGCCGAGAGCTTTCGCGACGCCGGCCATCTCAAGCAAATCCAGAACGAAGCGCAAGCTATAGTTCAGAGCGTTTTCGGCCAAACTGTGAATCGGGACTAGCGAAGATTCTAACCCCCCCGCGGTTATGAAATCCCACTACCAACATCCCACTAAATCCATACTCACCACCGTTCGACCTGGCCGCGCGATACCATGTCGACAGTAGTAACTCCCTCCAAAAGTCCGGCGGATATAGATCATAACGCAGACTCGCCCGGCCTTGCCGTTGACGAGGCCGCCCGCCGGCTCGCGCAGTTCGGACCCAACACCGTAGCCGATACCTCCGTCAATCCTTTATTGTCAGCGCTCGGCAAGTTCTGGGCGCCGGTACCGTGGATGCTCGAGGCCGCGATCCTCCTTGAACTCGGACTCGGAAAATTTGTCGAAGCCGCTATCATCGGATTTCTACTGTTGTTCAACGCCGCCCTGGGACTGTTTCAGGAGTCACGCGCGCAGGCCACCCTCGACGCGCTGAAGTCGCGGCTCGCGCTCAACGCCTCGGTGCGGCGCGGCGGTGTCTGGATGATCGTTCCCGCCTCCACTTTGGTGCAAGGCGACATCGTGAAGCTCTCTCTTGGATCGGTCGTTGCCGCCGACGTCCGCCTGCTCGGCGGCTCGGTCCTCCTCGATCAATCGATGCTCACCGGCGAATCGATTCCGATCGAAGCCGGCCCCCGAACGCAAACCTGGGCGGGAGCGCTGGTCCGCCGCGGCGAAGCAGTCGCCGAGGTCATCGCCACTGGAACCCACACGAAATTCGGCCGCACCGCCGAGCTGGTGCGCACCGCTCACGTCGTCAGCTCTCAACAAAAAGCCGTCCTGCGCGTGGTGCGAAACCTGGCCATATTTAACAGCGTGATCATCGTGTTGCTGGTCGCGTATGCCTACACCATCGCGATGCCGATTGCCGAGATCATTCCGCTGGTGCTGACCGCCGTTCTGGCGACTATCCCGGTCGCCCTTCCCGCCACCTTTACTCTCGCCGAGGCTCTCGGCGCGCGCTCTCTTGCTCACCTGGGCGTACTGCCAACGCGGCTTTCCGCGGTCGATGAAGCCGCGACCATGGATGTCCTTTGCTCCGACAAAACCGGCACCCTCACCCGCAACGAGCTTAAGGTTACCGCGATCCGCCCGATGCCGGGCTTCGATGAACCGCAGGTACTGGCGATGGCCGCGCTGGCAAGCGCCGAAGGCGGACAGGATCCTGTGGACGCGGCCATTCGCGCCGCCGCCGTCCACACTCCTGTCCCGGCGCCGCTCAAGTCCGTCAGTTTTATTCCCTTTGATCCGGCGACCAAGCGCTCGGAGGCGACCGCGATTGACGCGAAGGGAGTTACGTTGCGAGTCGTGAAAGGCGCCTTCGCCGCCGTCGCCAGCCTTGCCGTCGCCTCTCCGGCATCCGCGCAGGCGGCGCAGGAGCTCGAGGCGAAAGGCTTTCGCGTTCTGGCGGTCGCCGTAGGAGCCGCGCCCGCGCAACTTGCTATCGCCGGCGTGATCGCGCTTAGCGATCCGCCGCGCGATGATTCCGCGCCGCTCATTACCGAATTGCGCGCGTCAGGCGTGCGCACGGTGATGGTGACCGGCGACGCGCCCGCCACCGCCGTGATTGTCGCGCACGCGGTGGGTCTCGATGGCCCCGTATGCCCCCCCGGCGCGATCTCGCCCACCGTGCGGCCCGACCAGTTCGCGGTCTTCGCAGGAGTCTTGCCCGAGGGCAAATTTCAGCTCGTCAAGGCCTTTCAGTCGGGAGGGCACACTGTCGGCATGTGCGGCGACGGTGCCAATGACGCGCCTGCTCTGCGCCAGGCACATATGGGAATCGCGGTATCCACCGCCACCGACGTCGCGAAGTCCGCGGCCGGGATCGTTCTGACCGAGCCCGGACTCAAAGGAATCGTCGCCGCGGTAAAGGAAGGCCGCAGTACCTTCCAGCGCATTCTCACTTATACCCTGAACTCAGTAATCAAAAAAATTGTCCAGGTGCTGTTTCTTGCCGTCGGCCTGTGGATAACCGGACATGCAATACTCACTCCGATGCTTATGGTCATCGTCATGGTCACCGGAGATTTTCTGACTATGTCGTTGACTACTGATAATGTCGTGCCTTCTCGGACGCCCAACGTATGGCGAATCGGTCGACTGACTATTGCGGGCGCCATCCTGGGAATCAGCGAGCTCGTCTTTTGCTCGGCCGTTCTGGTGATCGGACGATTCCGGATGGGAATGACTATTGAGACGCTGCAGACTCTCTCCTTCGTGGCGCTGGTGTTCGCCAGCGAAGCAACTCTGTATGCAATTCGTATCCGCCACCATCTGTGGTCGCGGCCCAGCGCATGGCTGGTGCTCTCCTCGGTCGGCGATCTGCTGATAATCGGTGCGCTCGCTATCGGTGGAATCGCGATGGCGCCGTTGTCGACTTCCGTCGTGGTCGGCGTGCTCGCGGGTGCAATCCTATACGGACTGCTGGCGGACGTGATGAAGCTCTGGCTCTTCGCCCGCCTCCGAATCGCTTAAGTTTTGGCTTTCGCGTCGTTGAAAAGATCGGGAGCTTGGCCTAAGCCTGTCAGTTGATCCGCCGCGGAGCGAGACCCCAATGCCAATAAACTTCACCGAGCTTGCTCAAATGGATGCCACGGCACAGGCCGAGCTCGTCGCTACCGGCGACGCGACGGCCAGCGATCTGGTCGAAGCTGCCATCGATCGAATTGAACGCCTGAACCCGCAACTAAATTGCGTTATCTATCCGCGCTTCGACAAGGCGCGTGATGAGGCTGCAAGGTTACGTGGCAATCCAGCGCGCGGAATTTTTCGCGGGGTACCTTTTCTGCTGAAAGATTTGTCTGAGACGGTTGCGGCCGAACCGATGAGCTGGGGATGGAAACCGCTGAAGGACGCGCAGGTCCGCGCCAAATCCACCTCGAACGTCGCCGCAAGATTTCAAGCCGCCGGCCTGATCACGCTCGGCCGGACAACTGTACCCGAGTGGGGTCCATCGATCGCAACGGAGACGCGCGCATGGGGCGCGACGCGGAATCCGTGGAACCTCGAACACGGCGTCGGCGGCTCGAGCGGCGGCGCGGGTGCGGCCGTGGCCTCGCGGATGGTCCCGATCGCTCATGGCAATGACGCCGGCGGCTCGATTCGGATTCCCGCCTCATTCTGCGGAATCGTCGGCCTAAAACCCTCGCGCGGCCGCACATCGATCGGACCTCTGCACGCGGATATTTGGCACGGACTCGGCGAGGAAGGCGCGCTCGTCCGCTCCGTGCGCGACGCCGCCGCGGCGCTCGACGTGGTCGCCGGTTACGAGTCCGGCGATCCCTACACCGCCCCCGCTCCAATGCGCCCGTTTCGTGCCGAGGTTGGCCAGCCTCCCGGACGGTTGCGCATCGGCTTCATGGACCGCGCTCCTTCGTTTCACCCCGGAGTCGAACCCGCGTGCGCCGACGCCGTTCGAGCCTGCGCTAAGCTGTTGGGTTCGCTCGGCCATTCTGTCGAACAGGCACATCCTGCCGCGCTTGACGACGACCGTGTTGGCGATCCGATCGGTGTGCTGGTCGCGACCAGCGAAGCCCTTACCGCGGTTGACGCCGAAAAATTGCTCGGCCGCTCCGTGACTGCCGAAGATTTCGATCCGTGGACGTGGTTTCTTATCGAGCGAGGCCGCCGATTCTCGGCTCTCGATCTGCTCCGCGCGCTCGAGTGGGTCAACCAGTTCACCCGCGCTACCGCGAAATGGTGGACCGATGGGTTCGATATCCTCGTCACACCCACGCTCGCGACCGCGGCGCCGCCGGTCGGAATTTTCCAGCTAGGTCCGAACGAGCATCCGGCAGATATCGGCCGGCGGATGGCGTACATCAGCCCGTTCACGATTCCGTGGAACGTCGCCGGCAATCCCGCCATCTCGCTGCCGCTGCACATGACATCGGAAAACTTGCCCGTCGGCGTGCAACTGGTCGCCGCGTACGGCCGCGAAGATCTGCTGCTGCGTTTGGCCGCCCAGATCGAGCAGGCCGCGCCGTGGTCTGAGCGCCAGCCTCTCGTCCACGCTTAGCCGCCCGCGCGCGCAACGAACCCAAGTTGCGCGAGCAAAAGCCCATCGGCAGTGTCAGCCATCCGCACGTGAACGCGTAGACATTGAGCGCCATCTATTTCCTCTCCCGCGATAACTATGTCCCGGCCGCGCTCCAATCCTAGTCAATCTCGATACCGATAGCGTAACGCGAGGATCGGTTGCGCCTCCGCGCCCGCAAGAGTTAATAAGGTTTCATGAAAGCCGCTGTTCTGAAGGCGTTCGGCGCGCCGCTCGCCATCGAGACTCTGCCCGACCCTGTCCTCGGTACCGGCGAGGTCATCGTCGATGTCGTCGCCGCCGGTGTCACCAGCTACGCCGCCGGCGTCTTCTCCGGCGCTCGCAACTACTTGCTGGAGCTGCCGGTCGTACCCGGTGCGGGTGGTATCGGACGGGTGCGCGCGACGGGGCCGGATGCGACCCGGCTCTCGGTAGGCGACTGGGTCTTCTGCGACCCGACGATCCGCTCTCGCGACGACGCCGCCAATCCCGACATGATACTCCAGGGCTGGACCTACAGGAGCGAAGCAGCCTTGCCGCTGCATCGCTTCTTTCACCACGGCTCCTTCGCCGAGCAGATGCTGGTCCCGACCGAGAACCTCACGCGGCTCGGCGATATCGACGCGGCGGACGCGGGCCGGTGGACCGCGTTGGGCCGGCTGCTGGTGCCGTACGGCGGGCTGCTGGCGGGCGATTTGAAGGCCGGCGAGACGCTGGTGGTGAACGGCGCCACCGGGGGCTTCGGCAGCGCCGGAGTCGCCGTGGCTTTGGCGATGGGCGCGGGAAGGGTTGTGGCCACCGGCCGCAACGGACGCGCGCTGGACGACCTGGTCCGCCGCTTCGGACCGCGGGTGCGGCCCGCCCAGATGACCGGTGTCGAGGCGGACGACCGGCAACGCATCATCGAACTCGCGGGCGGCCCGATCGACTTCGTGCTCGATTTCCTGCCGCGGGAGGCGACCGGCTTCCAGGTCCGTGCGGCCGCGCTTGCGGTGCGTCCGCGCGGGCGCGTAGTGCTGATGGGGGGCGTTAGGGCTAATGGCGGCGACTTCCCGCTGCCTTATGTCTGGATGATGCAGAACTACATAACCGTGCGCGGCCAGTTTATGTACCCGCGCGAAGCTGCGGCCCGGATGGTGGGGCTCGTCCGGGGCGGACTGCTCGACCTCGCGCGGTTCGAGATGACCGAGTTCGGACTGGACGACGTCAACGACGCCGTGGCCCACGCCGCCGCTAACGCCGGTCCGCTCGGGCTGACGGTGCTGCGCCCCGACCGGGTCCGCGCGAGCAGCTAGATCGAGTTGAGATCGACTGGAATCAGCGGATTCCCAATTCAGTGTTACCCTCCGCTCGTAAGGCCTGAACCGCCGCACTGATTGGGATTGCGTCAAACCACTAAACGATCGTTTAATCGGAGTTGACCCTCCCGTAGCCACTGGCAAATTCCATCCGGAGACAAGGTCGAGGACGATGTATGGCCGCAACCAAGCTTCGCTTCGGCGCGTTTATCGCGCCCTTTCATCCCCTGAACGAAAATCCCACCCTCGCGATCGAGCGCGATTTGGAGCTCGTGCAGTGGATGGACCGCCTCTCCTATGACGAAGCCTGGATCGGCGAGCATCACTCCGCCGGCTACGAACTGATCGCCAGTCCCGAGATCTTCATCGCGACCGCCGCCGAGCGCACCCGTCATATCCGGCTCGGTACCGGAGTATCTTCGCTGCCGTATCATCATCCGCTGATGCTCGCGGACCGGATAAACCAGCTCGATCACATCACCCGCGGACGCGTGATGTTCGGAGTCGGACCGGGCGCATTGCCCTCTGACGCCGCGATGATGGGAATCGAGGTCGCCAAACAGCGCGACATGATGGACCAGGCGCTCGACGTGCTGGTGCCATTGCTGCGCGGCGAAACCGTCACCAAGAAAACCGACTGGTTCACGCTGAAGGACGCGCGCCTCCAGATGACGCCGTACTCGCGCCCCTCGGTCGAGGTCGCGGTCGCGAGCCAGGTCTCGCCGACCGGATCGCGCGCGGCAGGCAAGCACGGCGTCGGGCTTCTCACGCTCGGCGCGACTTCGGCGGGCGGCTTCAACGGGCTGTCCTCCAACTGGGCGATCGCCGAAGAGATGGCGCGCGATAACGGAACCGTCATGGATCGCGGAAGGTGGCGCCTGGTCGGACCGGTGCACGTGGCCGAGACGCGCGAGCAGGCGCGCGCCAACGTCCGTTTCGGCCTCGAGAAGTGGCTCTTTTATTTCCGCGAGGTCGCAGCGCTTCCGGTCGCACCTGACGACGGTTCCGATCCGATCGATGCGCTCATCGCTTCGGGATTGGCGGTGGTCGGCACGCCCGACGATTGTATCGCGCAGATCGAGCGGCTCCAGAAGCAGTCGGGAGGCTTCGGCTGCTTTCTTCAGCTCGCGCACAACTGGGCCAACTGGGAAGCCACCAAACATTCCTACGAATTGATCGCGCGCTACGTGATGCCGAAGTTCCAGGAGCTGAACCTCAATCGCGACACTTCGCTCGATTGGGCCAAGAAAAATCGCGAGAGCTTCATTGGCGCCGCAACCGCCGCGGTCGCCTCTCGTATCGCGCAGCACATTTCAGAAAAAGGCTCAAAAGACATCCGCCCCGAGATTCTCGAATCGATGGGCATGAACAAGAGCTCGGACGCGCCGTCGGTGTTGTCCGCGATCTCTCCGCTCCCGGGCAAAGCGAATGGAAGATGAATCGCGGTAAAATGACGCTGCCTGAGGAATCGCGTCGCGCAACGGGTGACCGGTGATGGCCGCTATTTCTCGCGCGCTTGACGCGAACCAGGCCAGAACTCTGCTCGATCGCGACGGCCTGTGCGTCATCGAAGGCGTTCTCGATGCCAATGGAATCGAGCGGGTGCGCAAAGCACTGCACGCTGGCGTCGCGAGTGACGAGGCTCAGGGTGTTCCGCTGCGCGGCTTTCCCTTCGATCCCGATACGCACAATCTGCGCGTATTCGATCTGATCGGGAAAGATCCGGTGTTCGCCGAGCTGGTCGAGCATCCGCTCGCGCTCGAACTCGTGCGTCATGTGATCGGCGCGCCGTTTCTGCTCTCCAACTTCAGCGCGAATGTCACCGCACCCGGCTCCGGCGCGATGGGCATGCACGCGGACCAGGGTTATGTCCCCGCGCCATGGCCGCCCTATCCGATGGCGATCAACGTCGCCTGGACCCTCGACGATTTCACCGAGGCCAACGGCGCGACCCGCTTCATCCCGCTTTCGCACAAAAAAGATCATGGACCGGATGCTTCCGCCGGCAACTCGATCCCGATCGAATGCCCCGCGGGCAGCATCTTCGTCATGGACGCGCGGGTGTGGCATCAGACGGGACCCAACCGAACCACCGATCAGACCCGCGCAGGCCTCTTCGCATATTACATCCGGCCGTTTTTACGCCCGCAGTGGAACTGGTATTTGACCATGAAGCCCGAGATACTCGAACGGATGAGCCCTCTGATGCGGGAGATGCTGGGCTTCGGCACCAATGTAACCAGCTCGCTCGAATCGCTCTATCTTAAGAGACAATCACCCGGGTCGGCAGCCTGATCGAATCAGGCGCCGAACTAAGACTCAACAGGAGGAATTTTCATGAGCTGGGATTTTGAAACGGAACCGGAATTCCAAAAGGAACTAGACTGGATCGATAAGTTCGTGCGCGAGGAAGTCGAGCCGCTCGACTACGTGCTCGGCCATCCGTATGACGTGCGCGACCCCAAGCGCAACGCCTTGGTGCGTCCGCTCCAGGCCGAAGTCCGCAAGCGCAAGCTGTGGGCGTGCCACCTCGGTCCCGACTTGGGCGGACCAGGCTTCGGCCAAATCAAGCTCGCGCTGATGAATGAGATTCTCGGCCGCTCACGCTTCGCTCCGATCGTCTTCGGATGCCAGGCGCCCGACTCCGGCAACGCCGAAATTCTGGCGCATTACGGCACCCCCGAGCAGAAGAAGCGTTTTCTGCAACCGCTGCTCGACAACGAAATTGTTTCCGCATTCTCGATGACCGAACCGCAGGGTGGCGCCGACCCCAAGGTCTTCACCACCAAGGCCGAGTTGCGCGGCGACAACTGGGTGATCAACGGCGAGAAGTGGTTCTCGTCGAACGCGCATTTGGCTTCGTTTCTGATCGTGATGGCGGTGACCGACCCCGACGCCAAAGAATACAACCGGATGTCGATGTTCATCGTGCCGAAAGAGACTGCCGGGGTGAAAATTCTGCGAAACATGGGCGTCGGCACGCACGAGGCCGAGGGCAGCCACGCCTATATCCGGTACGAAGACGTGACCGTCCCCAAGGATCACATGCTCGGACCTCGCGGCGGCGCGTTCGTGGTCGCGCAGACGCGTCTCGGCGGCGGCAGGATTCATCATGCCATGCGGACGATCGGCCAAGTGCGCAAGGCCTTTGACATGATGTGCGAGCGGGTGCTTTCGCGCACCACGCAGGGCTCGCGGCTGGCCGACAAGCAGATGGTGCAGGAAAAGATTGCGGACTCGTGGATGGAGATCGAGCAGTTCCGGCTATTGGTGCTGCGCACCGCGTGGAAGATCGATCGCTACAAGGACTACCTGAAAGTGCGCAAAGATATTGCCGCGGTAAAGGCTCTAATGCCCAAAGTCTTCCACGACGTCGCCGCCCGCGCGCTGCATCTGCACGGCTCGCTCGGTGCCACCGGCGAGATGCCGTTCGTCGAGCAGGTCATCCAGAGCTTCCACATGGGTCTCGCCGACGGACCGACCGAGGTTCACAAAGTAACAGTCGCCCGGCAGGTGCTGCGCGAATATAAGGCAACCACCGGCCTGTTCCCGAGCCAGCATATTCCCAAGCTGCGCGAAGCCGCGATTAAAAAATACGCGGACCGTATCGAACACGAGGTTCGCGCCCAATCGTAAATCCGGGCGTGAGATAGACCAGCACGGGAGATGCCAGTGGCTTACGAACAGATTCTCTACGACGTCAAGGACAATATCCTGACGATCACTCTCAACCGGCCCGAGAAGCTGAACGCGTTTACCGGCGTGATGATGACCGAGATGATCGACGCGTTCGATCGCGCCGACAAAGATGACGAGATTCGCGCGATTATCGTTACCGGCGCCGGCCGCGCGTTCTGCGCTGGCGCCGATCTGTCCGCCGGGCCCGATACCTTCAACTCTTCGCGCTCTGATCGCCCCGACCGCAAGAGCGCAATCGGCTCCGACGGCTCGATAGATTGGACCAACGACGCAACCCGTGACGGCGGCGGACGCCTGACGCTGCGGATCTTCGAATGCCTGAAGCCCGTGATCGCGGCCGTCAACGGTCCCGCGGTTGGGGTCGGCGTGACGATGCAACTGGCGATGGACGTGCGGATAGCTTCGGAGAACGCGCGCTTTGGGTTCGTTTTCTCGCGGCGCGGAATCGTGCCCGAGGCGTGTTCGAGCTGGTTCCTGCCGCGGATCGTGGGAATTTCGCAGGCGCTCGAGTGGGCGTTCTCAGGCCGGGTCTTTTCCGCGCAAGAGGCGCTGGAAGGGCGGCTGGTCAGCAAGCTCTATCCGGCCAATGAACTGGCTGCGGCCGCGCACTCGCTCGCGCGCGAGATCGCGGATAACACTTCGCAGGTCTCGGTGGCGCTGATTCGCCAGATGATGTGGAAGATGCTGGGTGCGGACCATCCGATGGAAGCGCACAAGGTCGATAGCAAGGGAATCTTCGTGCGCGGCTCGTCCGCCGATGTCAGGGAAGGTGTGCGGTCGTTTCTCGAGAAGCGCCCGGCCAAATTTCCGGACAAGATCTCCAAGGATATGCCGGCGTATTTTCCCTGGTCGCCACCGCGCAAATACAGCTAACTTCCGTGGGGCCCGCGCGCCAGACGCGGCTTAAAAAGTCCGCTGGCGCGCGAGAATCCTTAGCCTTGCGCGGCGATCGGTTCACGCATCGCGGGAACAATCCTCACCGAAGCGGACCTGTGAGCCGACCGGATCCGCCCGTGCTGCCGCCGCAGGCCGACGCGCAAGGAATCGGGCTCGATATCCAGATTCTCGCACACGCTCACGAAGCTGAAAGGTCCGCGATCTTTTATCGAAAAGATCCAATCGTGAGCCTCAACGTACTGGATTCGCTTGAGCGCCGTCCGATCGTTGCAGTTATCCAGGTAACACCTGACCGCGTCCTCGAGAATCGCGAACAGCAGATTGCGTTCGCCCTCGAACCGATGGTCACGGCGCGCGCTGTGGAACTGCTCGGGCAGAATCGAAGCTCCGGAGAAGACGCTGGGTGATTCGTCCGCGGGATTTAATGCTGCCTTCATGCTCTTGTACTCCGGTGTCTGGTTACGTCGGGTTCGGGTTACATCGCAAAGTTGATACCAACGTAAAACCCTTCAAATTCACGGGAGCCGGATGATTTGGACATAGAAATTTCTACACAGTTGTCGATTTTGGGTTATGAAAAATGCGCCTGCCGGGCGAGCCTTAGTATCCTGCGGCTACCGCGCAGTGCATACTGCACAAGCGGTCGTATCGGTTCTTTAGAGCACGGTTATGTAGAGAACGTAAGGGAAATTTAAGATCGTCCGAAAAAGGCTATGGTTCGCACCTCGATACTCTCGCGGGGTGCGGCACCAGCCGGGCTTCCAGGATCGTCGAAAGCCGAATGCGCGGTAAAGCGCGCCACGTCGGTCCTTGAATCGTAACACTTCAGTAGCATCACCTCGTCCCGGTTCATCCGGGGGAAGTAATACCATCGATGCTCGGGGTTGTAGGCAACCGAATAAACCTCGCCATTGCGATCGCGGTAAATCAGGTCGTGAATCACAAAGTCCGCAGCCGGGATGCTCCGCG
Organism: Binataceae bacterium (SeqCode); assembly: GCA_035531855.1. Classification (GTDB taxonomy): domain Bacteria; phylum Desulfobacterota; class Binatia; order Binatales; family Binataceae; genus JBARDN01. Next base: position 9,186 of record DATKSB010000146.1, on the reverse strand, counting down.
CGTCGCATACCGCGAGCGGCGTCTCCTCGACCGGACCGCGAATCGGGCGCCATACGTTGATCACGGCGAAGCGGTTTTTCAGCAACTCGTCGGACTCGGTCGGCAGCAAATCGCGCACCCGTTGCGGCCCTGACTTGACGGTGTAGTCGTTGTGCGCGACCTTCACCGGCTCATGGATTCCTTTCTCGTGCTGTTTCGCGCGCGGACGGCATCGCAGATTGTAATCGAACACCAGCACTCGCACCGCACCGGTTGCTTCCCGGACCATCTGCTCGACCTCGGCAAAATATATCTGGCGCACGTCAAGGTCGGAGTAGAAATCCGGCACTCTCGAGTCCTGATGAATCAGCACGAAGCCCTGGCGATCGAGCGACAGGTCGTGCGCGATCGCCCGCGCGTCGTGAATGGCGACCGGAAACTTCGCGTACCTGCCGGTTCTTGAGGGAACACCGGGCGGCGGCGCGTAGGTATAAGTCGTCGGCCGCTGGCCGCGATCTTCCAGATAGTTAAGCTGCGCATCGACGTGTTCATTATGTTCCATGCTGCACCGCCGTCTGTTGAGACAATACCGCGCGCCGCAACCCGGCTCAAAGCATCCGAGCGTCGTTACCAGACGGCAGCGTCAGAGCGAGCGCGCCTGAAATTCCGACCGAGAGCGCCAGCACGGCGAGCCCGCCTTTGAAACTGTGCGACGAACCCTTCATCAGACCGACCACGTAGGGGCCGCAAAAGCCGCCCAGGTTTCCCAGTGAGTTGACCAGCGCGATCGCGCCCGCCGCGGCGGTACCCCCCAGGAACTCGGGCGGGATTGCCCAGAAGGGGCCAAACGAGCTGAAAATTCCGGCGGCGCCAAGCGCGATCGCCGCGAGCTCGAATGCCGGTCCGCGCACGATCGCAGAAACAATAAATCCACCCGCGCCCACAAATGCGCAGACCGCCAGCACGCGGCGCCGATCTCCGCCGCTGCGCGAAATCGCGTCGGAGATCGCGCCGACCCGGACCATCGCAAACACAGCTGCGATAAACGGGATCGCCGTTATCAGCCCGATCACAAAATCGCTGCTGGCGCGAAACCCCTGCACGATTTGCGGCAGCCAGAAACTCACGCCGTAAAGCCCGAACACGATCCCAAAATAGATTAGCGCCAGCAGCCATACCCGCGCGTCCTTCAGACTGTCAGCGAGCCGGTACGCGCGCCCCGCCGCGGCGCTGCGCTCGCGCGCGTTCATTTCCAGCAGCGCGTTTCGTTCTTCATCAGAAAGCCAGCGCGCGTCTTCGGGTCCGTCGGGGAGCCGGAAGGCGACCGCGATTCCCAGCGCGATTGCCGGCGCTCCTTCGAGGAGGAACAGCCATTGCCAGCCCGCGATACCGAGCGTGTCGTGCATCATCAGCAGCGCTCCAGACACCGGCCCTGCCACGATTCCCGCCACCGCGGCGGCGGTCATAAACAAAGCCACCGCACGCGCCCGCTGCCCCGCGGGGAACCATCGCGTCAGGTACAGAATCACCCCCGGAAAGAATCCGGCCTCCGCCGCCCCGAGCGTGAAGCGCAAGGCGCAGAAGCTCGCGGGTCCGCGCACCGCGGTCATCGCGATCGCGACCACGCCCCACGTCAGCATGATCCTCGCGATCCATCGCCGCGCGCCGACTCGCGCGAGAATCAGGTTGCTGGGAATTTCAAAGATAAAATATCCGGCGAAGAACAACCCCGCGCCAAAGCCGAAGACCGCGTCGCTCAGCCCGAGCGCCCGGTTCATCTGCAAAGCCGCGAAACCCACGTTGATTCGATCCAGGTAGGCTACTATGTAGAGCACGAACAGAAACGGCAGCAGGCGGCGTTTGACCTTCGCCAACGCGGCGGCCTCGAGCGCGGCGGCGGCTTGGCCTGCCTGCGCCGCGATCGGAATGGGGTTTGAAATCTCGTCGGCGGGAATCCTCACCCGCCCTCTCCTATCAGGCGCGCCCGCCCGCGCCAATCACCGCGGCGGGTTTTCGTTCCTCGCGCGGACTCGGATAATCTCAAGGCGCGGACGCGCGCGACTTTCGCGAACGAACCCAAGGGAGAACATGACGTGGCTTCAGATCAGGTGGTGTTCCTGCTCGATGTTGACAATACGCTGCTCGATAACGATCGAGTGGTTGCGGACCTGATGCGCCATCTGGAAAAGGATGTCGGCGCCGAGCAGCAGAAGCACTACTGGACGTATTTTGAGGAGCTGCGCACGCAGCTCGGGTACGCCGACTATCTGGGCGCGCTGCAGCTCTACCGAATCCACTATCCCCGCGACTTCCGGATTTTTTCGGCGTCGCTGTTTCTGATTGATTACCCGTTCGCCAACCGGCTGTTCCCAAACTCGCTCGACGTGATCGAGCATGTGAAACAGTTCGGCCGCACGGTGGTTCTGTCCGACGGGGATGTCGTGTTCCAGCCGCACAAGATCGAGCGTTCAGGACTTCACGACGCGGTCGATGGCGAGGTGCTGATCTACATTCACAAAGAGCAGGAACTCGACGACATCGTGGCGCGGCTTCCGGCGGCGCACTACGTGATGGTCGATGACAAGGTGCGGATCCTGGCGGCGCTGAAAAAGGCCTGGGGACCGAAAGTGACGACCGTATTCCCGCGCCAGGGCCACTATGCGGCCGACGCGGCGGAAGTCGCAAAATATCCCGCGCCTGATATTACGATCGCGCGAATCGGCGACCTGCTCGATTACGATCTGGATACGCTTACACAGGCCGCGACCGCCGGTTCAGCGCAAGCCTGACGCCGGGCGGTGTCCGATGGCGTCGGCGTGGCCCAGCGCCTGGGGCAAAATCTGCCGCACGCGTTTCGCTTCGATTTCCAGCGCCGACAGCAGAGCTTCCATCGCTTCCGGCGCCGCGCGGCGATCTCCGATCGATTCAAGGTCGCCGCAGATTCCGGCAAGGCGGCTCGCGCCGATAAGCGCCGAAGAGCCTTTCATCCGATGCGCGGCGCGCGCGAGTTCGCTTAAGTCCGGCGCACGCGCCAGAGTACGTATCGCGATTATCCGCGCCGGCAACTCCGTGAAGAACATTCCCAGCAGGACCGGGATTACATCGTCAGTCGGGTCGGCGCTGATATCTTTCAAGTCTTCGATTACTTCATGATCGAGGCCGTCGTCACTAATCTGCATAACGTCATTCCGCATAACATCGCGATAGGCAGCACATTCCATGCCCGGATGAGAATGCGGCCTTTGCACGCCGCGCGTCCCGAATTCGGACCGTGGATTGCGATCGCGAATCGACCCGATCCCGCGTCGTTTCAGGAACGAGCAACGGCAATATAATGACACGGCTTGGTGCCGCAGAGTCTGATGCGATCGTGGTCTTTGCGGAGCGTCGGCAACTCCTGGCTTTTTACTTATGACAGCCACCTCGCGGCACGCCTGTTGCGTTCGTAAGTGGCGGCGCAGCTTTCTCATCCGGATCGCGCGCAAAGCGAGGCGCAAGTGAACAACCATCTCGAAGCCGTCCTCAGCGGCAAACGGTTCGCGCTGATCGGCTTCGACGCGGAAGAGAGTGGCACAATAGTGTCAGTTTTGGCCACGATGCGCGCATTCGGACAGTCGGTTACCGGGGGCGCTACAATTCCGGGCCTCAATCCTTTTGCGCGTTTTGACGGCTGCATCATCGAGGCTAGCGCGGGCGCGAACACCGCCGGCGCTCCCGAAGAAACCGTGGCGCAAATTCGCAAACCCGCGCTGCTGATCGGCAGTGGCGCGCAGATGATGAACCATGCGCTCGCGGTGGCCGACAACCGCCATGATTTCCTGGTGCGGCCGTATGAAGCCGAGGAGTTGCTGCTGCGCGCGTTCCGGATTGTGCGCAATGCCAGCAACGAACACGACCTGATGCGTCCGGCGCAGCGCGCGCCCGGACGGCGAGTGCTGGTTGCCGACGACGATCAGGCCGCGGCGATCCTGATTTCCACCGTGTTGCGCCACGCGGGTTTCACCTGCGAGTTCGCGCGCGACGGACACAGCGCCTTGAAGCTCGCGCGCGAATCGGTTCCCGATCTGCTGCTGCTCGACGTCGGACTACCGGAGATGGATGGATTCGCGGTGCTGAGCGCGGTGCGCAACGATCCGGCGATCTCCAAGCTGCCGACAATTATCGTCACCGGGCGCAACAATGAAGACGACATCGTAAAGGGATTCGCGCTCGGCGCCGACGATTACATCACCAAGCCCTTCATCTCGGGCGAGATGACCTCGCGGATCAATCGCGCCTTGCGCCGCGAAAGCCAGGCCGGCGACTGATCGCGGACTCCGCGTAATCCCAAGCCTCTCCCGAATGATTGCGGCGGCGGTTGTCACCGCGCGATGCGGTGTCCTACTGTTGCCGCGTGTTTCGACTCGAGGGAAAAACCGCAATCGTAACCGGCGCGGGCTCCGGAATCGGACGCGCAATCGCGATCACCTTTGCCGCGCAGGGCGCACGCGTATTCATCCTCGAGCGCGAACGCGGCGCCGCTGCGGCAGTAGCCGCGGAGATTGCCGCGGCGGGCGGCGCCGCGATAGCGATCGCATGCGACGTTACCAGCGCCGCCTCGGTCGCAGGAGCATTCGCGAACGTCGACCGTGACTCCGCGCGGCTCGATATACTGGTGAACAACGCCGGTATCGCTCATGTCGGCAATGTCGAAAATACCGCCGAGGCCGACCTCGATCGCGTTTACGCGGTCAACGTCAAAGGCGTTTACTTATGCGCGCAGGCGGCGGTCACGCGGATGCGCAAAGCCCACACCGGCGTGATCCTGAACCTCGCGTCGATCGCGTCGCTTATCGGTCTGACCGATCGCTTCGCCTACTCGATGAGCAAGGGCGCGGTGTTGACGATGACCCGCTCGATCGCGGTCGATTACATCGGCGACGGAATCCGATGCAACTGCGTGTGCCCCGCGCGCGTGCATACCCCGTTCGTCGATGGATTCCTCAAGTCCAGCTATCCCGGACGCGAGGCCGAGATGTTCGCGCAGCTTTCGGCCTATCAGCCGATCGGCAGGATGGGCACGCCCGAGGAAGTCGCGGCGCTCGCGCTCTACCTGTGCTCGGACGAAGCGTCGTTCATCACCGGGCAGGCGTATCCGATCGACGGCGGAGTGCTGGTGTTCTGAACCCGCGCACGGAGCCGAGGATGAAAGTGTACGGCCAGACCATCAATCTCAAACCCGGCGCCGAGATCGAGCGCCGCTACGTCGCGATGCATCGCGCGGCGTTTCCCGAGGTCGAGCGCGGACTTAAATCTATCGGGATCCGGCGGATGCTCATCTGGAAGCTTGGCCGCCAGCTTTTCATGATGATGGAAACCGACGACGGCTTCGATCCCGAGCGCGATTTCCCGCGCTACGAGCATAGTCATCCGCGGATCAAACAGTGGCAAGACACGATGGCCGCGATGCAGGAGGCCGTCGCCGACGCTCCCGCCGGGCAGTGGTGGGCGCGGATGGAACTGGTGTACGCGCTGGGCGACAGTCGCAAGTAGTCCGCGAGCTGCTACCCGCGCGGGACCACCACCGTGATCGGCTCGCGGCGGCGGCGAAACGTCGCGCGCATCAGGTCGTGATTCATGTTGCCGATAAATTCGAGCGGAATTTCCTTGGGACAGACCGCCTCGCATTCGCCGTGATTGGTGCAGCTTCCAAATAGCTCGCGCGACATCGCGGTCACCATGTTGAGCGTTCTCTGATCGCGCTGCGGCTGCCCCTGTGGCAACGAGTTCAGATGCGTCAGCTTCGCCGCCGTGAACAGCATCGCGGAAGCGTTCGGGCATGCGGCCACGCAGGCGCCGCAGCCGATGCACGCCGCGGCGTCGAACGCGGTGTCCGACGAGCTCTTGGGAACCAGAGTCGCGTTCGCCTCGGGCGCGCTGCCGGTCGAGGCGCTGATGAAACCGCCCGCCTGGATGATGCGATCGAACGGCGCACGATCGACGATCAAATCGCGCAGGATCGGAAACGCGCGCGCACGCCACGGCTCGAGCGCAACCGAATCGCCATCTTTGAAGAACCGCATCGAGAGCTGGCACACCGTCGTGCCGGGACGGCCGCCATGCGCTACGCCATTGACCAGGAAACCGCACGAGCCGCAAATCCCCTCGCGGCAATCGTGCTCGAAGGCGACCGGCGCCTCGCCGCGCGCGGTCAGATCTTCGTTCAGCACGTCGAGCATTTCGAGAAACGACATGTCCGGCGTGATGCCCGTGACCTGATAATCCTTAAACTGCCCTTCGGCGCTCGCGTTCGCCTGGCGCCAGATTTTGAGCTTGAGATTCATCGTAACTCCCGTTGCTTAACTCCGGTCGCGCTACTTGTAACTCCGTTGTGTGAGATGAACATGGTCGAAGGCCAGCGGTTCCTGATGCATGACGGGCGGCTGGCCGTCGCCTTTCCATTCCCACGCCGCACTGTACGAAAAATGCTCGTCGTCGCGCTTGGCTTCGCCGTCGGGAGTTTGACTCTCGATGCGGAAATGGCAGCCGCAGGATTCGGTCCGCGTCAGCGCGTCAGTACACATCAGTTCAGCCAGCTCGAAGAAGTCCGCGACCCGTCCCGCCACTTCCAGCGATTGGTTCAGCTCCTCGCCGGTGCCGACCACGCGCAGGTTCTGCCAGAATTCCTCGCGCAGCTTGCCAACCTCGGCCAGCGCGTGACGCAGGCTCGCGTCGGAGCGCGCCATCCCGCAGTCATCCCACAGCATCCGCCCGAGCTGCCGATGAAACGATGCGGCGCTGCGCTTGCCGCCAATCGAAAGCAACTTCGCGACTCGCTTGCCGACCTCGGACTTGGCCTGCGCGAACGCAGCATGAGAAGTATCGAGCTTTACCGGAGGATTCGACGCGAGGTAGTTGGGCACCGTAGCCGGGAGCACAAAGTAACCGTCGGCGAGGCCCTGCATCAGCGCACTTGCGCCGAGCCGGTTGGCGCCGTGGTCGGAGAAGTTGGCTTCGCCGCCGACGAACAACCCCTCGATGGTGGACATCAGATGGTAATCGACCCACAGGCCGCCCATCGTATAGTGCAACGCCGGATAGATGCGCATCGGCACGCGGTAGGCGTCCTCGCCGGTGATCTGTTCGTAGATCTCGAACAGGTTGCCGTATTTCTCGCGCACCTGATCGATGCCCATTCGCGCGATCGCGTCGCGAAAATCGAGATATACGCCCTGGCCTGACGGCCCGACGCCGCGCCCGTCGTCGCAAACTTCCTTTGCGTTGCGCGACGCGACATCGCGCGGCACCAGGTTGCCGAAGCTCGGGTAGCGCCGCTCCAGATAGTAGTCGCGTTCCTCTTCCGGGATTTGATTCGGTGGGCGCTGGTCACCCTTCTGTTTCGGCACCCACACTCGCCCGTCGTTGCGCAGCGATTCCGACATCAGGGTGAGCTTGGACTGATGCTCGCTGGTCACCGGGATGCAGGTCGGATGAATCTGGGTGAAGCACGGATTTGCGAACATCGCTCCGCGCCGGTACGCCCGCCAAATCGCGCTGCAATTCGACGCCATCGCGTTGGTCGAGAGATAGAAGACGTTCGAGTAGCCGCCGGTCGCCAGCACCACCACCTCGGCCGCGTGGCAATCGATCGCTCCGGTCACCAGGTTGCGCGTGACGATGCCGCGCGCCTTGCCGTCAACGATTACCAGGTCGAGCATCTCGCTGCGCGGATGCATCCGCACCGCGCCCGCGGCGATCTGCTCTTCGAGCGCCTGGTACGCTCCGAGCAGCAACTGCTGTCCGGTCTGTCCGCGCGCGTAGAAGGTGCGCGAGACCTGCACCCCGCCGAACGAGCGCGTGTCGAGCAGTCCGCCGTACTCGCGCGCGAACGGCACCCCCTGCGCGACGCACTGGTCGATGATATTCACGCTGAGCTGCGCGAGCCGATAGACATTGGCCTCGCGCGAGCGGAAGTCTCCGCCTTTGACCGTGTCATAGAACAGGCGGTAGATGCTGTCGCCGTCGTTGCGGTAGTTCTTTGCCGCGTTGATACCACCCTGCGCCGCGATCGAATGCGCACGGCGGGGGCTGTCGTGGAACGAGAAACATTCGACGTTATAACCCTGCTGCCCGAGCGAGGCGGCCGCGGCGGCGCCCGCCAGTCCGGCGCCAACCACGATCACCGTGTATTTGCGCCGGTTGGCCGGATTGACCAGTTTCATCTCGAACTTGCACGTGTCCCATGCCTGTTCGATCGGACCGGACGGAATTCTTGCGTCGAGCATCTTTTCGTATCCTTAGTGAATCCAGCCGGCCAAAACCGCGACCGGTACCGAAACGAACCCAAAAAACACCACCGCCGCAATCAGGCGCGACGCGAGCCGCAGCGTCGCCTGATTGCGCGCAGTGTTCCAGCCGAGCGTCTGCAGCATGCTCCAGATGCCGTGGTCGAGATGAAAAAACAGCGCGATCATCGCGACAATATAGAAGACCGCAATCGGCCACACCGAAAATCCGATGATCACGTTCGAGTAAACGTGCAGCTCGCGATATTGACCCGGCTCGAATCCGACCGCGCCCAGCGTGAAGTGCAATATGTGAAACACGATAAAGATCGCGAGCAGCACCCCGCCCCAGCGCATCGAGCGCGCCGCAAACGAGGTCTCGCGATCCTTGCGCTCCCGGTAGCCGATCGGACGCGCCTGCCAGTTCATCCGCGTGAGCTGAATCGCGGCGACAATATGCAGCGTCGCGCTGACCAGCAGCACCGCCCTGACGATCCAGAGCGCATCGCCGTACCCGAGCTCCGGCATCCCGACCGTGCGCAGAAACCGCGAGTAGGTGTTGATTTCGTGCGGCCCGGCGAAAATCTTCAGATTTCCCAGCATGTGCGCGATCACGAAACCCACCATGATCACGCCCGTGACCGCCATCACGACTTTCTTGCCGATGACCGTGCACCAGAGCAGTGTCAACGGATTCGATCCAAATACCGCCGGTCGTTCAATCACCGGGGCGGTTTTCGCGGCGGGCTGGCTTGCCGCACTCGACGATGCCATTTCAGAGCTCCTGCCTTTCTCTAACTTCTATCAGTGTGGCTTATCTGGAAGACAAGCCATGCGCTGCTTTTCTTATCTCACTCATAGCGCTTGTGCAATCCCGAGAATAGCGTCACAAGAGCCTGCTCATGCGCGCCACTTCCCGCCACGCGGAAATTCGTAATCGTCG
>DATKSB010000145.1:0-6471 GCA_035531855.1 Binataceae bacterium (SeqCode) | reverse complement strand
TTCCATTGCGATTGTTTCTGCGCCGACTCGGCTATCCGGACGTTGAGCGTCGCGAACTGCCATCCGAAGTTGCGCAAAAGCGGCTGCGAGAGCGAGAGCGCCAGCGTGGGGGAATACGCCGGATTCACCGACACGAACGATCCGTTGGTGTAGAGCCGCTCGTTGTTAAACGTGATTCCGAGCGTGCCATTGGTGGTCGCCAGCGTCTTGTCGAGGCCGAAGTTCCAATCGTAAACCTTGGTCGTGTAATGCGACCCGGTGGTCTGGAAGGGCGAGTTCGACGGCACCACGCTCTTTTCGATATCGCTGTTGGCGCTGAGCGACGGGTCGAACGCGCCGTTGGCAATCTCGATCGACTCCTCGCTGGCGAGCGGATTCAGTTGCTGCGCCTTCACAGTCGGATTGTTGATCAGCGCGATGTAGATCGTCTCCTTGAGGCTCAGGCCGCGCAGCGTCTCGTCCATCGTGCCGACGTAAGGCTGGCTGATAATCGTGTCGGGCGCGACGTCGGCAGTCGGCGACATCTGGCGCAGGAACACGTTGGGCAGGTCCTGAATTGAAGCCCCGTGATCAAATGGGGCCGTCCGCGCGGCGGGCAGATAGACATTGGGCGGGCCTTGACCCGGACCGGGCAGCGCAATCTGATGGCGCGGCGTCGCGACCGGCGGCAACTTCGGCATCCCGACCGCGAGCCCAGCGGCGCCGGGACCGACGGCTCCGGGCGGTGGCGGCGTGAACGTCTGCGTCCACGAACGCGACGCGACGGTCGCCACCGCGAACAGGATCAAAACGGCTAAGTGAGTGCTCCTCTTCCGTAACATCTTGGACAGGGACCTCCTTCCGTCCCTCGAGGCTCAAGTCTCGAACGGCATACCTTACCAAAACGGTAAAGGTTACAATTGCCGGCGGCGGATTTGGAAAACTCTGGACCAAATTCGTCACGCTTGCAACGTGCCGCGAGGTTTCGGATCATATTGGCGCGCGCGGACGCCGAGGCATGCGATCAAGACGCCGGCGCCGCGCATAAGGTGCGCATGTCACAAGGTTGGAAATTTCTTCGCTCGATATTGCCGATCGCCGCGTTGGCCCTCGCTTGTGCGGCCCTCGCGGCGCCGACCGTACTCGCACAATCCTCCGTGCCGCTACTTCCCGGCCAACCCTCTCAGCTCGGCACCGGCGCCTCTTCCGGGCCTACCAACTCGCTTCCGGGCGCCCCATCGCTGCTGGGCAACAGCGCGCTCGCGCTAGTCACACCGCTCGCGAGTCCTGTGCCGGTCCCCACGGCGATACCGACTCCGTCGGCGCGCAGTTTCAATTGCAGTTGCTTCGGCGCTGCGACCGGAACCGAATGGGCGGGTTCCGTCACCGCGACCAGCTATTTTGCGGCGAGCCAGCAGGCGGTCGGCCAATGCGCGGCTTATCTGAACCGTTTCCCGGCGTCGCCTTATATTTCGCCGCCGCTGGCGGTTTCGCCCCAGGTCGCGACCTCGCCGTTCCAGCAACAGCAGCAGGCGGCGTCGATAATTCCGCCCGCGACCGGAGCACAGCTCAACGCATGGCCGGCGCTCACCGGGACTTACTTCTGTACCAACTGCGCATGCAACTAGCGGCGCGCGATCGCTGATTTACAGCGGTCTCCGCTTCGATTCCGGCCCGCTAATCGGCGATGCCATCGCGGATTCGGATCCGCTTCTCGAGCGCACGGATTCGCCGCGCCAACTCCGGCAGCCGCGGCAGCATCGCCGCCATCCGCCGCCACGCCCTCACCTCCATCGCCGGCGTGCCGCCCACGGTCGCGTCCGCGTCGACATCGTGCGGAATCCCGGACTGCGCGACCACCCGCACCCGATCGCCGATCCGCGCGTGATCGGCCAATCCCGATTGCCCGCCGAACTGACACCATTGGCCGACCCGCACCGATCCCGCCAGGCCGACCTGCGCCGCGAAGCGCGAGTACTCGCCGACTTCGCAGTTGTGGCCGATATGAACCATGTTATCGAGCTTCGCCGCGCGCCGGATAATCGTCGCGCCCATCGTCGCCCGATCGATCGTCGCGTTCGCGCCCACTTCGACTTCGTCCTCGATTATCACCGAGCCAACCTGCGGAATCTTGACCAGCCCGCCCCGATACTCGACGAAGCCGAAGCCGTCGGCGCCGATCACGCATCCATTGAGCAGCGTCACGCGGTTTCCGATCGTCACGCCCTCGCGAATCGAAACGCCGCTATGGCATACGAAGCCGCCGCCGATCCGCACGCCCGGATAGATCGTCACGTTGGGATAGATCACCGCGTCGCGCCCGATCGTCACGTCCGAAGCGATCGCGACGCCCGCGCCGATCGAGGCGTGGTCGCCGATTTTTGCGTCGGCCGCGATTCGCGCGCTCGCGTCGATTCCGGGCGCGGGCCGGTACGGCGGAAAGAAAATCTCGAGCACGCGGGCAAAGTCGGCCGCCGGATTCGTGCTGATCAGAACCGCGCACGGCGCCTCATCGGCAAGCTCAGCCGGCACGATCGCGCATGCGGCCGCGGTCGCGCGCAGATTCGCCGCGTACTTCGCCCCGACCACAAAGATAATCGCGCCCGGACCCGCCGCTTCGAGCGGCGCGGGCGACACTATCTCGCGCTCGCCATCGCCGCGCATCTCGAGGCCGAGCGTCGACGCAAGCTCTCTAAGTTTCATCGTTGTTTGTCCTCGGCATCCGGGCCTGCGCCACCGCCGCGCGCGAACGCTCCAAGCGCGTCGAGCGCCGCCGCGGTCTCGGCCGGCTCGATCAATTTCAGGCAATTATAATGGCCGAAGCGGCAGGTCCTTTCGAGGCATGGGCTGCATTCGATAGCGCGATAGATCACGCGCACGCGCGGCCCGAGCGGCCCGGTCCGAACCGGATTGGTCGAGCCGAAAATTCCGACTGTCGGAATTCCGAGCGCGCCCGCCAGATGCATCGCGCCCGAGTCGTTGCCCACAAACCCGTCGCTCTCCGCGAGCATCGCGATTAGTTCGCCCACCGTGGTCTCGCCCGCCGCGATTATCGCCCCCGCCCGGCTCGCCCGCGCGATCCGCTCGCACGCCTCACGATCGCCGCGCGCGCCGACGATCACGCATTCGGCGCGATACTTCTCAGCCAGCATGTCGATCAGGGCGGCGTAGCGCTCAGCCGGCCATTCCTTGGCCGGTCCGTATGCCGCGACCGGCGCAAGCGCGATCAACGGCGCATCGCTATGGCGCCGCCGCCGCGCGATCCACTCCCGCATCGCGGCGCGCGAATCGGCCGCCACACCCAGCGCACAATCGCCATGCGGCGCTTCGATTTCCAGCGTCTCGCGGACCATCGCGAGACATTCATTCGACTGATGCGTCGTTGAATTGCGCCGCCGGACCGCGCGATCGGTCAGCATCACGCCGCGCCCGTCCGTGGCCCATCCGACCCGCCGCCCGATCCCCGCCATCGCGACAATCAGCGCCGACTCGAAGCTCGCAGGAAAGATCACCGCAAGATCGAAGCGGCCTTTTCTCAGCCGCGCCATCAGCCGCATCCGGTCGGCGACGCCTGCGAGTCCGCGCCGGAATGAAAACCCGATTACTTCGTCGACCCAGCCGATTCCGTCGAAAAGGCCCGCCAGCTCGCGGCGCACCATCACCGCCAGATACGCGCGGGGATAGGCGTCGCGCACCGCGCGCAGTGCCGGCAGGCTCATCACCAGGTCGCCAAGCCAGTTGACCTCGCGCACCAGCACGCGCGCGGGCATCGGCGCCGGTCTACTCAAGGAAACGTCGGATTGCCGCGCCCGATTCCTCGGGCTGCTCGAGCCAGAAGCAATGTCCGGCCGGCTCGAGGATCGCGAGCTTCGCGCCCGCAATCCGCTCCGCGATAATCCGCGAGTTCTCCCACGAAATCAGGGCGTCGTCCTTGCCCGTAATTACCAGCGTCGGACACGTAATCCCGGGCAGCCGGTCGTAGGTGTCATGCTTCATCGCCGCTTTCATCCGCCGTTCGAGCACCGCCGGATCAAGCGGCGTATTGCGGCGCGCTTCGATCATCGCCGCGACTATCTCCGGATGGCGCGCGATGTATCCCTTGGTAAATGCCGCCTCGGCGAGCGCCCGTCCGCGCTCTTCGGCTGACATCGGCTGCGTCGAATAGGCGGCGTTCACGCCAATCCGCATCGCTTTCGGTCCGCCCGCTGTCGTGCATCCCAGGATCAGCCGATGAATCTTGTCCGGATGGCGCAGGGCGAGTTCCTGCGCAATCATTCCGCCCATCGAAACGCCGATCACGTCCGCGCTGGAAAATCCCACGTGCTCCATCAGCGCCGCCGTGTCGTCCGCGAGCATCGCGATACTGTAGTCGCCCGCCGGCTTCTCGCTCAGCCCCGATCCGCGCTGATCGAACGTCAGCACGCGGAAATTATTCGCGAACGCCGCCGCGAGCCCCGAGAACATCGTCTGATCGCCCTGCGCGCCATGAATCATCACAATCGGCGCGCCCGCGCCGCGAAGCTCGTAGGCGAGCTCGACCCCGTTCACTCGTGCACGTTGCATATGACCCTCCATGCGGCCATCGTCGGCCGGATTTTTTCGCGCCTCGACGAGCCTTCACACTTGCCTCATATCGAATCATGCACGCGATCCGCCATCCCGCGGCCATGTTACGATATTCCCCGATGGATCGCGCGCCCGAATTCATGGTCGGCACCGCCTCCTGGACCGATCCCACGCTGGTCCGCTCGGACAGTTTCTATCCGCGCGCAATGAAGACCGCCGAGGATCGCTTGCGTTTCTATAGCGCGCATTTCAACACCGTCGAAGTCGATTCCACCTATTACGCGCTGCCCGCCGAGCGCAACGCCGTCCTATGGGCCGAACGCACCCCGGCCGGCTTCATCTTCAACATCAAGGCCTATGCGATGCTCACGGGGCATCCAGCGGAAGTATCGCGGATGCCGGTTGCGATGCGCGAGACGCTGAGCGCGGCAGATCGCGCCGCCAAAAGCATCCGCAAACCCCCGCTCGCGACGCTCGATCTCGCCTTCCGGATGTTCTGGAGCGCGATAGGTCCGTTGCGCGACGCGGGCAAGCTCGGGATGGTCCTGTTTCAGTTTCCGCCCTGGTTCACCCAGCGCACGAGTAACCTCGACTACATCGCGAGCCTGCCATCGCGGATACCCGGCGCGCCGCTTGCGATCGAGTTCCGCCACAATAGCTGGCTTGCCGAGGGTCCAGCGCGCGACGCCACGATTCGCTTCCTCGACCAGCACTCGCTCGCCTTGGTCTCGGTTGACACGCCCCCCGGCACCATCGCCTCATTTCTCGCGGCCACCACCGATATCGCCTACGTCCGTTTCCACGGCCGCAATCGCGAGAACTGGTCGCGGCGCGGCGGCGGCGCGGCCGAGCGCTTCAAATATCTCTACTCCGAAGCCGAGCTTGCGCCATGGGCCGAACGGATTCGGAATCTCGCCGGCGTGCGCCGCGCATACGTGCTCTTCAACAATTGCTACAGTAACTTTGGTATTATGAACGCCACGACGATGGCTCAAATGCTCAGGCGCCAGGAACGCGACCCGCGATGACGGCGAGGCTCTACCAGTTCGCGACCAGCCCCTTCTGCGCCAAGGTCCGCAAGATTCTCGATTACAAGGGCGTCGATTACGAAGCGGTCGAAGTCGACTACCTCCAGCGCGGCGAACTGCTCGTTGCGTCGGGCCAGATTATGGTGCCGGCGCTGACCTTCGAGAGCGGCGAAACCATCGTCGATTCCGCGCGAATCACCGCGCGGCTCGAAGAGCTGTTTCCCAATCCAACGGTTTTTCCGCCGTCGTGGCGCGGACTTCATCTTGCGATGGCGCGTTATATCGATAGCGAGATCGAAGACGCGGCCTTCCGCGTCGCACTGTCCGACGAGCTCGAACATTACCGGATGCGCGGGGCCGATCGGCTCGCCCTTTTCCGGCTGATCCGCGAGCGCAAATATGGCGCGGGCTTCTGCGATCGGATGGTCGCCGAACGCGACGCCAACCTCGCGCGCCTCAGCGATCTGCTCGCTCCGTTCGACGAGGCGCTCGCCGATCGCGCCTTTCTTTTCGGACGCATCGGCTACGCCGACTTCGCGCTTTACAGCCAGCTTCATTTGCTCGAACTGACGGGAGAATCGAGGCTGCCCCCGGAGTTCAAGAATCTCCGCGAATTCCACGGCCGCGTCGATCGCATCACGTCGGCCCTCGGCGATAACGCGGGCTAGCCGTTGTTCCGCACTGTTCAGACCGGACTCGAACGAGCGAGGAAGATTGTCTCCGAAGGGGGCCGGCGTCTTCGCGCCTCGGCGCGCGCGCTCCGATGGCCCGGCGGGCTCACGCCGCCCGGCGATCCCGCCGCGATATTCGCCATGGCGCTCCGCCACGCCCGACGCGTCATCGTGACCGTGGTCGGCTTCACCATTCTCATCGGCGGCGTGGTCATGATCGTAACGCC
>DATKSB010000144.1:0-8438 GCA_035531855.1 Binataceae bacterium (SeqCode) | reverse complement strand
CTGGTTGTGCGCGCGGCGGTAGTTGATCCCGGTCGCGGCGAGCCGGTCGATATTCGGAGTCTGCGCGATTTTGCCGCCGTTGCATCCGAGCGAGTCGTAGCGCTGCTGATCGGTGGTGATGAAAAGAATTTTGCGCCCCATCTTGATTTTACCTTGGTCAATTCTTAAAGCGTTGGATTAAATTCCCGATCGCCCGCGTAGCAGTCCAGTGATCGCGTGCGTGATAGCTTTGCGCGCCTGAGTCGGACTCAAACCCTGCTGCAGCCGCATCACTTCCCAGGTCTCCCAGGCACTAACCGCCTCGAGCGCGGCCAGCGCATCGCGCCGCTCGGCGGAAGGGAGTGCGCCAAGCTCATTTCCAAATGCGAGCTCAGCTTCGTTGCGCAGAATCGAGCGCGCTTGCCCCAGCCGCTGGGCAATCACCGGCGAGAATGGTTCGAGCCGAATCGACGCGCGCCGGACCGGCGAGACCGCCTCATGAAGTTCGGTGCGGATTCGCACGAACTCAGCGATTCGGCGCTCGAGCGCGAGCGACGGCGAGACCGATCGGAGTAGGGGACGCAGGCGCTCGTACTGCAAATCGGCGGCGTCGGCGAGAATCGCTTCCAGATCCTCGAAGTGATGAAACACCAGCCGCAGCGAGACACCCGCGCGTTCGGCGATTTGCGCGGCGGTCGGCTTGACGACTCCATCGTTCAGCAGATCGAGCATCGCGGCCGCGACCGCGGCGCGAGCGCGATGCCCGCGTGCGGCGCGGCCGTCGGAGGGAACGATGTGCAAGGCCGCCATGCGCGATAGTTATTACATTGAGAGTGCAAATACAAGGAGCACGTGCCTGAGGGTCATTCCTCGCGCGAGGCAGCCACGCGAGGAATCCTGAGTTCGGCCCTTGGCCTTTACGCAATCCGCGGATGAGTGCATGAGCGCTTCGGGATCTCTCCCTTTGGTCGAAATGACAAATGTCGGCTAATGCATGAGTACTGTAGCCTCCGCCAAGTCCGCAATCGTCATTTCAAGCCATAGGCGAGAAATCCCGAGGCGGCCATGCCTCGGGTACACATCTCATGCAGCAGACTTGCGTCCAGGATTCCTCGCGGGCGGCAGCCACGCGCCGCGCGTCACGCGTCGAGTATCGCGAGCAGATCCAGCGTGATTCGGAGCGTGAGTCCCCAGATCGTCTGTCCGCCGTAGAGGATCGCGGGGAACTTCGACGGGGACGCGTCGTTGCCCTCGCGCTTCCATTCGTAGTCACCGCGAAAGCGCGGGTCGCGTAGCGCGCTCAGCGGGACCTCGAAGATCTCCGCGACTTCGTCGGGACTCGGCCGTGTCGGAGTGCTCGCGGCGATCACGCCTGCGAACGGCGCGACGATGATCCCGCTGGTGAGCGTGCTCTCGACCGGGAACGCGCCGAGCACGTCAACCGCGTGGGGCGGAATCGCGACTTCCTCAAAAGCTTCACGCAGCGCTGTATCGAGCAGCGTCGCGTCGCCTGGATCGACGCGGCCTCCCGGAAAAGCGACCTGCCCGCGATGGCTCTCGACGTGGTCGGAACGGCGAATATACACCACGCGCAACTCGCCCGCGCGTTCGAGAATTGGGATCAGAACCGCGGCGCCCTTGCGATTATTCGCGAGCAGATCGCGCGGAGGCGGTTTGGTCTTGGCGAGATGCGAGCGCAGCCGCTCGACGTTTCCGTTGAAGTCGAGGGCTCTGCTCATGCGACGGCCGCCCTTGAAAGGTTTGAGAATTTGGTGAGTAGGGGATTTGCGCTCGATACCTGCATCGCATCAGATAATCCTGTGGCGGCGGCGTGCTTGCAAGGCTTGGGGTTTGGTTCGACGCTGGAGCGCAGCTAAGCTCCGATGCGCAGCGCCATTTTATTCGAAGCGGCACGTGCGGATTTTGCTATGCGTTATCTAATCGGCAGGTATCACGAGATTGCACTCAAGGGGCGCAACCAGTGGCGCTTCGTCGATCAATTGCGTCATAACCTGCGCGCTGCGTTCGCCGATATTGGGATTGGCAAGATGCGCGGCGAAGGTCCGCGCGTGATCGCCAGGATTCCCGACGAGGTCCCGGACGCGATCGTGATCGAGCGCGCGGCGCTGATCTTCGGATTGCAGAATTTCTCGCTCAGTTACGAAGTACCGCTCGAACTCGAAGCAATCAAGCGCGAGGCGATCGCGCGCGCGCGGGAGCATCCGGCGCGCACGTTTCGCGTGACTACGCGCCGCGGCGACAAACGCTTTGCGCTGAACTCGATGGAGATCGATCGCGAGGTCGGCGGTGCGGTGCAGGACGAACTCGGATACGAAGTCAATCTCAATCATCCCGAGCTGGTGATCTCGATTGAGATGCTCGCCCACGGCGCGTTCGTGTCGGCCGGAAAAATTCCCGGCGCAGGTGGATTGCCGGTCGGAGTGTCAGGACGCGCGGTCGCACTGCTCTCGGGCGGAATCGATTCGCCGGTCGCCGCCTTCCGCATGATGCGCCGGGGACTCAAGCTCGACTTCGTGCACTTTCATGCGCATCCTCTCGTCTCGCCCGCGAGCCGCGACAAAGCCTGCGAGCTGGTGACGCATCTGACGCGCTACCAGTCGTCGTCAACGCTGGCGCTGGTCGCGTTCGGAAATTTCCAGCGTGAGATCGTCGCCAGTTCGTTGCGCCCGCTGCGCGTGATTCTCTATCGCCGCCTGATGGTGCGGATCGCGTGCGCGCTCGCCGCGAAAACCCATGCAACCGCGATCGTCACGGGCGAGAGTCTGGGGCAGGTTGCCTCGCAGACGCTGGACAACATGGCGGTGATCGAAAACGCCTCGAGTCTGCCGATCCTGCGTCCGCTGGTCGGTAGCGACAAGAATGAGATTATCGATCAGGCGCGCGTGCTCGGCACCTTCGAGACCTCGATTCTTCCCGACGAGGATTGCTGCACCCTGTTCATGCCGGCGCATCCTGAAACTCACGCGCGGCTTGATCAAGTCGAGGCGGCGGAAGCGCGGCTGGATTTCGCGCGGATGGTGTCAGAGGCGGTCGATGCGGCCGAAGTGCGGCGCTTCGCGTTTCCGCCCCCGTCCGAGCGCGCGATCAGAAGTGCAGAGACAGAACCGCCGCGTTGACCAGCAAAGTCATTATCCCGATCGGCAGACCAACCCGCAGATAATCCCCGAAACTGATTCGGACTCCGCGCGCGCGCGCCTGTTCGATTACGATCAGATTCGCGATCGATCCCACCACGGTCAGGTTTCCCGCCATCGTGCTGGAACTCGCAATCACCAGAGCGATTTCGCGCGTGCCGCCGAGCAGGGGATAGAGCGGGCGAAACAGCAGCACCGCGGGCACGTTGCTCACCAGGTTCGAGAGCAGCGCGGTCGCGGCGGAAAGCGCAAACGGATTCGCCAGCGCCCGCACGCCGGCCCATTTAATGATGTCGTTCTGGATCCCGGTGGTCTGAAACCCGGCCACCACGATAAATAGCCCCGTGAACATCGCGAGCATCGTCCAGTCAATCAGGGCGTACACACGTTCGGGTTTAATCTGGCGTGTGAACAGCAGCACCACGCCCGCGCCCATCGCGACCAGATGGGTCGGAAAACCGGCCACGAACAGCCCCAGCGTGGCAATCGCCACGACCGCGGATTTTATCATCAGGAAACGGTTCGCGTCGGGCAGCGCGGGGGTTTCGGCGCCGGCAGGACGATGCAGTTTTCCGAGCGACCCGCGATAGACGAAAGCAAGAATTGCGAAGTCGATCGCTAATCCAAGAACCGCCGACGGCGCTAGATGAATCGCGAACGATGCGTATCCGAGATGCGCAAAGCCGGCGACGATCATGTTCTGCGGATTGCCGGTGATCGTCGCCGCGCTGCCGATATTGCTCGCAGTCGCGAGCGCGAGCAGAAAGGGCAGCGGTTCGGCGCCCAGCATCTCAGTCGCGTCGATCAATAGAGGAGTCAATGCAAGGCAGACGACATCGTTGATGAAGAACGCGGCGAGCACGCCCGACGCCGCGACCGTCATCGCCAGCAGGCCGTAACCGGTTTCGGCGCGGTCGAGCAGCGCGCGCGCAAAGAGCTGGAACGCGCCTGACAGGCGCAGGTTCGCGACCACGATCATCATCCCGAGCAGCAGCGCGATCGTGTGGAAATCGACTGCGTCGAGCGCCGCATGCTCGGTCAGCACGCCTGCCGCGACCATCGCGACCGCGCCCGCCAGCGCGGCGCCGGTGCGGTCGATGCGCAGGAACGGCAGCTTCCCGACCGCGATCACGAAATAGGTCAGCGCGAAGATGGCGAGGGCAATTGCGCTGTGGGGATTCATCTGAGGCTGAAGATCATTCCCATTGCGCCCGCCGATTGAGCGTCCGCGGGTTCTCTATATTCTTGGCTGTTTCGCCGGTAATCAAGCATTCGGTTTCGATTCACACCGGCGCTGGCGCGGCGCTATAGTCCCACAGGAAGCGCGATGGTCCTCCTCGAACTCAACCACGCCAAGTGCAAATGCTACCTGATCGCGTCGCGGGCCGCGCGCAAAGCCGCGCTCGTCGATCCGCGCCGCGAAGAAATCGCGCGTTATCTTGGAGTGCTCGCCTACTACGGATTTGCGCTGGAATTCGTTTTCGACACCCACACCCACGCCGACCATCGCAGCGGCGCCGCCGAATTATCGGACCTCACCGGTGCGCCCCTCGTAATGCATCGGCGCGCGCCGTCGCCGCATGTCGCGATTCATGTCGAGGACGGGCAGACCCTCGCGGTCGGCGAGGTGGTGTTGCGCGTGATCTATACTCCGGGGCATACGCCCGATTCGATAAGCCTGGTCGCCGAGGACCGGGTCCTTACGGGCGATTGCCTGATGATACACGGAACCGGGCGCGCGGATTTCGCCGACGGCGACGCGGGCCAGCAGTATGATTCGATAACTGGCAAGTTATTTGCGCTGCCTGATGCGACGGTGGTGCTGCCGGCGCACGACTACCGCGGCCACAAGCAATCAACGATCGGCGAAGAGAAGCAATCCAATCCGCGCCTTTTGGGAAAGACACGCGCGCAATACGTCGCGCTGATGAATAACCTCGGGCTGCCGCTGCCCGACGGAATCCAGGAGGCGCTGCAGCCGAATCAATCCGAAGTTGACGCGGGGCAAATAAAATTTCCCAACCTCGCGCAACTCGAGGCGGTCCGCCAGCTCACGCCCGCCGAGCTTCGCGACCGGATTGCGAGCGCGAATCCGCCGGTGCTGATCGATGTGCGCGGAGCCGATGAATTCAGCGGCGAACTGGGTCATATCGGCGGTGCGCTTCTGGCGCCGCTGGCCGAATTGGCCGACCGCGCCGGCGAACTGATGCAATTTCGCGACCGCGATGTCGTCGCGATCTGCAGGGTCGGCGTGCGCAGCACCACTGGCGCCGCGATCCTGACCGGGCTCGGTTTCGAGCGCGTATGGAACCTTCGCGGCGGGATGCTCGAATGGGCCGACGCGGGAATGCCCGTCAAGCGCTGAATGCCGACACGAGGAGAGAGATCATCATGACGACCGCCCTCAAGGTCGCGGAACTGGATCATGTCGTGCTGCGATGCCGCGTGCTCGAGCGCACGCTCGATTTCTACACCCGGCTTTTGGGGCTCCGCGAAGAGCGCAGGATTGCCCAGCTCGGATTGGTGCAGTTACGCGCCGGCCGCTGCATGATCGACCTGATCCCGGCAACGCATCCGCGTGTCGAAGACGGCTCGAACGTCGATCACATCTGTCTCGGGATCGAGGCCCGAGATCTTGCGGCGGTGGCGGCGGAACTCCGGCAAAGTGGCGTCGAAGTGCTGGGCGAGCCTGCGCAGCGTTACGGAGCGCGCGGGATGGGACTGTCGCTTTATGTGCGCGATCCAGAGGGAAATGTTGTCGAGCTCAAGCAGATCCCGGCGCAGGCCTGGCGCGGAGCTTGACTGCACGCCCTTGTTTTTGACCGCCGAGACATTACAATCCTAGCGTTTGCCGACCGTGGAGGTGGGTTTCTTGAAGATTACCAAACCTGTTGCTCGAACCAGAAGCTTCGCGATAGCGGCGTTGTGCGCGGTGATGTTCGTCGGATGCGGCCATACGCCGCAACGCGCGGCCGGGAATTATCTCGATTCGCTCAAGCTGTTCAACTATCCCGCCTGCTACCAGGCGCTGACGCATCAGGATCAGGTCGATCGCACGATGGATCAGTTCCTGGGCGAGATTCCGCTGGCGCCCGACGTCAGCAAGGACTGGTTCAAGACCATCCTGCACGCGGTCGATTTCGAAGTCGGCGACACCAAGGTTGACGGCGACAAGGCCAACGTCACGGTGCATGTGACGCGCCCGGATCTGCCGCTGTGGGAGCGCACAATCGACGCGACGCTTGGACCCAACGACACGCCGGACTCGGTCGCGCAAAAGCAGATCAACGACAAGACCTATCCGAAGCTGACCTACGACGACAATATCGCGCTGGTCCAGCAGGGCGACGAGTGGCGGGTGTTCGTGGATTTTCCGGCCCAGGACAAGATCAAAAAAATCCACACCGACGCGATCGCCGCCTACCATCAGCACGACTACGACAAGGCGATCGGCCTCTACCAGCAGGCGATCGCCGAGCTCGACAAGGAGCAGGCCACCGGCAACGCCGGCACCAAATTTATCTACAACCGCGAGCTCACCGACGTTCAGAACGCGAAGAACCAGATTCCCGACGCGCAGGCCTATATCCCCAAAATCGTGCTGTCTGACGTGGACATGAAGATGTCGCAGTCGCGCGTGCCGGCGATCTTCGGCAAGATGACCAACAGCGGTGACAAGGCGATCGACGAAGTTCAGTTCACCGTCAACTATTCGGAAGGCAAAGGCAAAAAGAAGCAGCAGGTCTTCACCGAGGTTCACGTCCCGATCGCGACGCCGCTGGAGTTCACCGACTTCGCGCGCCCCGTGCTGCCGTTCGTTCCCGGTGAGACGCGCAGCTTCGGCTTCAAACTGACCGCACCGCCCGACGTCCAGCAGAAGGCGACGCCGGATCTCAACGTGACCTCGATTGTCTTCACCCAGTCGAGCGCGCCGTTGCCCAAGGCGCCGACTCCCACTCCGTCTGAGTCGCCAACTCCCGTCGCGGCCGCCTCTCCGGCCGCGAGCGGCGCGCCCTCGCAGGCGCCGCTGCCGCCGCCGCCTCCGCCGCAGAACAAGTAGGCTGCGCGACCGCTGACAGGATCCCGAACCGCGCCCGGATGCCGGAATTTCCGGCGGCCGGCGCGGTTCGGCTATTATCAGGACTGCGCTTGACGCGCGGAGCTCTCAATTTGACAACCACGATCACGGTCGCGATTCCGACCCACAACCGCGCCGCCACGCTCAGCGCTACGCTCGGCAGTATCGCAGCGCTCGCGGTTCCCGCCGGTGCGGAGCTCGATTGTATCGTGGTCGATAACGGCTCGACTGACGCGACCCCGGCTGCGGTCGACACGAGCGCGAAATCCGCCCGAGTTCCGGTTCGCCGCGTGTTCGAGAAGCGCCTCGGTTCGAGTTTCGCCCGCAACCGGGCAATAGCCGAGTCGCGGTCCGAGTTCATTTTCTTTATCGACGATGACGCGCTCGCCGAACCTTCGTGGGCAGTCGAGATGCTCTCGGCGCTCACGGGGCGGGCCCTCGACGGTGCGTGCGGGATGGTGTTGCCGCGATGGACCGGCGCGCCGCCACCGTGGCTCGGGAGAAGCCTGTGGGTCAAGCTAGCGGTGCACGACCGGGAGAAAATCGAAGCCGAGCCCGCCGAGCGCGCGGAGAATCTGGCGAACTATTTCAGCGCCAACGTGGGGCTCAGGCGCGACGCGTTTGCGCGTTTCGGAACCTTCCGCGAGGATCTTGGCAACGTCGGCGGCAATCCAATGTCGGGCGAAGACACCGAATTATTCGCACGAATAATCGCGGGCGGCGGACGGATGGGTTTCGCGCCGCGCGCGATCGTGAATCACCTGATTCCCGCCGAACGGATGACGCGCGAGTATCTGCGGCGCAAGAGCTTCGCGTACGGCGTCGGCAGCGCCTTCGCCGGCGGGCGGCACCATAATCAAGCCGGCAAACTGATTCGTAATGCGGCCCGGATGGCCGCCGCCGCTTTGCGCTGCGATTCCGAACGCGCGATCTATCATGAACTCGAGTGCGCGAACTTTCTCGGCTACTGGCGCGGCCGGATGCTCGCGCGGAGCAAATAGCGCACGCTATCTCACATACGCGAGCATCCCGCGTTTCAGAATCGCCGCCAGGTACGGAATCGTGTCCATCGCGCCGAGCTCCGCGGGCTTCACCCACGAGGATTCGACGTGCTCGTCGGGCCGCAACTGCACGGCCTGATAAACACTCAGCCGGCACGCGTAAATTATCTGGAGGTACGGCTCGCCTACCATCGTGTTGACGCCGAGCATTCCTTCGAGCGCGAC
>DATKSB010000143.1:0-8855 GCA_035531855.1 Binataceae bacterium (SeqCode) | reverse complement strand
CGGCTCGGCGCGGCGGCTCCGCGCGGGGCTGCGGGCGGCGCGCGTTAGCGCGCCGCCCGCAGCCTCGCGCGCCAGCGCATCGGCGCGTTCGTTCATCGGATCGTCCGCGTGCCCCTTGACCCATTCGAAGCGGACATCGCGCCCTCTCAACTCGGCGTCCAGCAATGCCCAGAGGTCCTGATTTTTGTTGCGCCGCCATCCGTCGGTGATCGTTTTGATCACGTACTGGCTGTCGGTACGAATCAAGGCGTGCGTTGACGCCGGAAGAGCGCGCAACGCCTCGATAACCGCGGTAATCTCCATCCGATTGTTGGTCGTCTGCGGATTGGAGCCGCTCAGTTCGGGCGCGTCCCGCCCGTCAAGAATGACGGCGCCCCATCCGCCGGGGCCCGGATTTCCCAGACAGGAGCCGTCGGCGTAAACGATTATTCGGTCTGCCAGTTTGCTCATGCGAGATTCGCTCAGACGCCGCGCTGGTAACGCAGGCGCTCGAACCATTCCAGGTAGCGGGCGGCGGCATACGGCCATGAGAAATCGGCCGCGAAGCAGTTGTCCATCAGGCGCTTCCATGGGGCGGGTTGACGGAAAAGGTGCGTCGCGCGCGCGAGCGCCTCGACCAGCGCCGCTGGTTGATAGTCGGTGAAGACGAAGCCGTTGCCGGTGCCGTTCTTTGGATTGAACTCGGTGATCGTATCGCGGAGACCGCCGGTGGCACGCACCAGCGGCGCGGTTCCGTACTTGCACGCATACATCTGGGTCAGACCGCACGGCTCGAAGCGCGACGGCATAAGGAAGATGTCGCTGCCGGCCTGAATCTGATGAGCCAGCGCATTGTCGAAGGCGAAGCGGACGCGGACGTTCCGCGAATGGCGCTGCTCGCCCTGTCGAAACGCCCGTTCGAGCTCCGGTTCG
Source organism: Binataceae bacterium (SeqCode) (assembly GCA_035531855.1). GTDB lineage: Bacteria > Desulfobacterota > Binatia > Binatales > Binataceae > JBARDN01. The sequence goes on along the minus strand of DATKSB010000143.1, from coordinate 7,943 downwards.
CCGCTGCCGAGAATCACCAGATGAACGCGCTGGGCGACCACGGCGTCGAGCGCCAGGGCAAGCAAGTCCAGGCCCTTCTGCGCGACCATCCGGGTCACCATCCCGACCACTGGGATAGCGGGGTCGTCGATAAGCCCGAGGGCCTGGCGGAGCGCGGTCCTGCATCGCCGTTTGCCGGAGCGCTGGCTCGGCGAATAGCTTGCCACGATTTCCTTGTCTTTGGCGGGGTCCCATTCGTCGTAATCGGCGCCGTTGGTGATTCCGACGAAGTTATGGCCCTTGCCGCGCAGCACGCCGTCGAGGCCAAAGCTCAGTTCGGGGTCGTGGCTTATCTCGGCGGCGTAGCTCGGACTTACGGTCGAAACGCCGTCGGCCAGCATGATCGCGCCCTTCAGAAGGTTCATTCGTCCCCAGAACTCAAGACAGTTGATCGAAAAGAACGAGGGATCGAGATTGAGGATTTGAAAGTCCGACGCCGGGAACATTCCCTGGAAGGCGACGTTGTGGATTGTGAGGGCGACCGCGGTGCCTCCCAATGCGGCGCGGAGATCAGGGTCGGCGCGCGACACGATTGCGGCTATCGACGAGTGCCAGTCATGCGCATGAATCACATCGGGCCGGATATGGCGGGCGGCGGCCATCGCAGCGGCGCGGCCGAACAGCGCGTAGCGGCGGAGATTGTCGGGATAGTCGCCGCGTGCGTCACCATAAATCCCGGGGCGGTTGAAGTAGCCCGGATGCGAGACGATAAACAGCGGCACACCGCCAGGGCCGCTCGCGCGCAGCAGCTCGAAGCTTTCGACCTCCGAACCTACGCGGACCGATTCGTGCGCGACCGATTCGGTCTCGAGTGAATCGAGCAGGCCGCTGTAGCCGGGGACCATGATCGATACTTCCGCGCCCGCCCGCGCCATCGCGAGCGGCAGCGCGCCGATTACGTCGGCGAGTCCTCCGACCTTGGCCCACGGAGAGATCTCGGCTGCCACTACCAGTATCTTCACGGGATCGCTCAAACGCCGTCCGATGCGGAAAAGGCTCGCACAAAATCCCCCTGGTCCGCAAATGTAGGTGCGGCGGAACGCGCGGCATGCGTTGCGATTGAGCGCCGCATCGTGTCATCGCACGGAAGGAGACTTGCAAGTCTGGCAAGCTCCGGGCGCCGCGACGGGTCGCCGCGGCAAGCCGGATAGATGCCAGATACTTGGCGAAGCGGATTCGAGCAGCCGGCCCGCGCGTCAATTCAAAATCGTGCGTTCGGCTGGCGCGGAGGCGGCTTCAGTACCGGTCACGACCGCGTCGCGAAAGGCGTGTTCGAGCACCTCGCCCACGGTATCGACGAAAACGAACTCGAGTTCCTTGCGCACCTCGTCGGGAATATCTTCGAGGTCGTTGCCGTTGCGTCGCGGCAAAATCACGGTCTTGATACCGGCGCGGCGCGCGGCGAGAACCTTTTCCTTGACTCCGCCGACCGGCAGCACCTTGCCGCGCAGCGTTATCTCACCGGTCATCGCAACGTCGGGGCGCACCGCCCGGCCGGTCAACAGCGAGGCGAGCGAGGCGGCGATCGTAACGCCCGCCGAGGGGCCGTCCTTGGGAATCGCACCGGCGGGGACGTGGATATGGATATCCGATTTCTCGAAGAAGTCAGGCGCGATACCGAGTCGTTCGCAGCGCGATCGCACGTACGATAGCGCGGCTTGCGCCGATTCCTTCATCACGTCGCCGAGCGAACCGGTGATCGTGATGCCCTTTTGTCCGGGCATCCGGGTGCTTTCGATAAACAGGATGTCGCCGCCGTTGGGAGTCCACGCGAGCCCGGTGGCGACGCCGGGCTCCTCGGTGCGTTCTGCGACCTCCGAGAAGAATCTCTGCGGACCGAGGTAGCGCTGAAGCATCGCGGGCGTGATCTTCTCCGGGGGCGCTTCGCCCTCGGTTATCGAGCGCGCGATCTTGCGGCATACGCGCCCGATCTCGCGCTCGAGGTTGCGCAATCCGGCTTCGCGCGTGTAGTTGCGGATTATTTCCGCCAGCGCCTCGCGCGTGAATTCTATCTGGCGGTCGCCCAGGCCATTCTCGGTCAATTGCTTGCGCACCAGATGGCGCTCGACGATTTGCAGCTTTTCTTCCTCGGTGTAGCCCGGCAGCTCGAGCACTTCCATCCGGTCGAGCAGGGCATGGGGAATCGGGTCCAGGATATTGGCGGTGGTCAGAAAGAGCACCTTGGAAAGATCGAACGGAACGTCGAGGTAATGGTCTGAAAACGTATTGTTCTGCTCGGGGTCGAGCACTTCGAGCAATGCCGAGGCCGGGTCGCCCCGAAAATCCATGCCGAGCTTGTCGACTTCGTCGAGGATGAAGAGCGGATTGTTCGAGCCCGCGTTGCGCAGGCCCTGGATTATGCGGCCGGGCAACGAGCCGATATAGGTGCGGCGATGGCCGCGGATTTCCGCTTCGTCGCGGATTCCGCCGAGCGAGAGGCGCACGAACTTGCGTCCGAGCGCGCGGGCGATCGAGCGTCCGAGCGAGGTCTTGCCGGTTCCCGGCGGCCCGACGAAACACAGAATCGGCCCCTTGGTATCGTGTTTGAGCTGGCGCACGGCCAGGAACTCGAGGATTCGCTCCTTCACCTTTTCGAGATCGTAATGGTCTTCGTCGAGGACCGCGCGCGCGTGCTTGATATCGAGGTTGTCCTCGGTCGCGGTATCCCAGGGCAGGCTGACGAGCCAGTCGAGATAGGTGCGGACGACCGTGTGCTCGGCCGATTCGGGCGGAATCATCTTGAGCCGGTCGAGTTCCTTGTCGGCGGTCTTGCGCGCCTCTTCGGGCATCCGCGCCGCCTCGATCTTCTTTTCCAGGTCCTCGATCTCGGAGGAGCGCGCGTCGCCTTCGCCGAGCTCCTTCTGGATCGCCTTGAGCTGCTGGCGCAGATAGTATTCGCGCTGATTCTTGTTGAGCTCGGTCTGCACCTGCGACTGGATCTTATGGCCCAGTTCGAGCAGTTCGATCTCGCGTCCCAGAATCGCGGCCAGCTTTTCGAGCCGGGTGCGCACGTCAAGCGTCGCCAGCAGGTCCTGCGATTCCTCGACCGCGATCTTCATGTACGACGCGACCATATCGGTCAGCCGATTCGGCTCGCGCACCTGCATCGCCATCACCTGGAGCTCGTCGGGCAGGTAGGGCACCAGCGACACAAACTTCGAGAACTGGCTGACCAGATGAGCCTGGAGCGCGTCGAGCTCCTTGTCGTGGCTGAACGACTCGTCAAGGCGGCGCACGTGGGCGCGGAAGAACGGTTCGACCTGGCTGAACTCAAGGAGGTCGATGCGCGCGATTCCCTGCACCAGCACGCGGACGCTATGGTCCGGGTACTTGAGCATCTTGAGAATCCGCACCGCGGTGCCGCGCTGGTAGAGTCCTTCAGGCTGCGGATTTTCCTCCTCGGGATTCTTCTGCGCCGACAGCGCGATAATCCGCGAGGTGGCCCCGAACTCCTCTATCAGCTTGAGCGACGACGGGCGCGATACGAGAAACGGATGAATCTGGCTTGGGAAAATCACGATGCCGCGCAGGGGCAGCACCGGCAGCGTTTCGGGAATCTCGATATCGCTCGGGTCTTCGTCGAGCTCGAAGCGTTTTTCTCCTAGGGGTTTCTCGCTCATAAGATTTGTGTGATTGCCCTCCCCAAGGGCGATCGGCGAGCATAAGAAATTCGCCGTTTCACCGCCGCAGACTTTTACCGTAGTATACGCCCGAAAGGCACTCAAGTCAGAAACCCGCGCGCCATCGAGGGGAGGCCGAGATTCTGCGCGGCGGCGATTCGTGAGGCAAAGTTTGGCAAAGCTCCAGTTTGAGAAAGTTTTCACCACTGAGGAAGCGAATGCGCTGCTCCCGCGCCTCGAAATCCTGGTGCGCGCGCTGCAAAATCACACCAATGCGCTGCGCGCGCGAATCCGCGAGCTCGCCGGCACGGACCCCGATATCGGCGCGCTGCCCTTGAGCACCGTGATCGATCGCTACCCCGAGTTGCGGCCCGAAGCCGCGCGCGTCGCCGAGGTGGCGGCCCAGATCGGGAGCCTCGGATGCGTGCTCAAGGATATCGACCTGGGCCTCGTCGATTTTCCGTTCGAGATCGACGGCGGAGTCATCTTCCTTTGCTGGCAGTCGGGAGAGCGCGAGATAATCGCATGGCATTCGGTCGATAGCGGCTTTGGCGCGCGTCAACCGTTGCCGGGCGCAAACAAACCTTATCTCAATTGAACCTATCCACTGGCGCGATTATGGACTCACGCTCAGAATCGGTTACTGATCAAGAATGATTGCCCTCTTCATCTACCTCCTGTGTATCGTGTGCTGGCTCGGCGGAATGATTTTCTTCTCCGCGATTTCGGCGCCGGTGCTTTTCACGCGGCTGCCAATCGCAGAGGCCGGCAAGGTCGTCGCGGGAATTTTTCCGCGCTACTACCTGATGGGCTATATCGCCGGCGGGCTGGGATTGCTCCTGGCGATCTATCTTGCGGCATCCCGCTCGGCGCGGCTTTGGTGGGGCGCTGCGGCGTTCGCGATTGCGGTGGCGCTCGCGATTACGTTTTACGCGGGAATGATCATTCGTCCGCAAGTCGATTCGATCCGGACGGTCGCCGAGCAGGCGAATCCCGATCCTGTCCAGCGGGCCGAATTCGACCGGCTCCATCACTTGTCCGTGATGCTGAACGTCGCCGTGATGGCGCTCGACTTGGCCGCGCTCTTCGCAAGCGCCGCCGCACTGACGCCGCGTGGCTAGCCATAGCTTTAAAGCAGTCGTCCTGGACCTGTTCGACACGCTGGTCCGATGGGAGCCCGAGCGGCTGCCGGAGATCGAGTGGCGCGGCCGCACAATCCACAGCACGATTCCGTGGATAATGCCGGCGGTGGCCGAGCGGCTGGGCGACGGCGCGCGCCGCGAGCGCTTCCTCGAGGTCTATCACGAGGTGACCGAGGAGATCGGCTACGAGCGCGAACGCGAGTGGCTCGAGATCACGTGTCTCGAACGGTTCGTGCGCACCCTCGAGCGGCTGGGAATTCCTGAATCGGACGAGCGCGCGCGCTTCGCCGAGCATCTGACGCGCACGCACATGGCGGGGGTACGCACGGTCACCTCGGCGCCTGCCGCCAATGCCGAGGCGGTGCGCCTTATCGCGCCGAAGTTCCGAATCGGGCTGCTGTCGAATTTCGACGATGCGCAGACCGGCCGCGAAGTGCTGGAGGATACGGGCGTCGCTGATCTTTTCGAGCCGGTGATTATCTCGGCCGAAGTCGGGCTGCGCAAACCGAATCCGAAAATCTATGCGATGGCGCTCGCGATGCTCGGCCTCGACGCCGCCGATGTGCTCTTCGTCGGCGACACGCCGCGCGAGGATATCCTGGGGCCGAAGCAGGCCGGGATGCGCACGGCGTGGGTGAATCGGCGCCGGGTGCCAATTCCCGAGGGTATCCCGGAGCCGGATTTCACGATCGAAAGTATCGCCGAGTTGCCCGCGATCCTGGGAATTTTGCGATGACGATAGGCGGACGATGAAGCGCGGCCTGCAGATCGCCGTAATCGGCGCGGGTGACGCCAGCGCTGACCTGCTCGAACTGGCACGCGCGATCGGACGCGAACTCGCCGCTCGCGGAGCGACGCTGGTATGCGGCGGCAGAGGCGGCGTGATGGAAGCCGCAGCCCACGGCGCGCGCGAGCGCGGCGGCCACACGATCGGAATTATTCCGAGCTTCGATCATGGCCAGGCGAATCCGCATATCGAGTTCGTGATCGCGACCGGGATGGGCGAGGCGCGCAATGCAATTGTGGCCGGCAGCGCGGACGCGGTGATCGCGATGGCTGGCGAGGGCGGCACGCTCAGCGAGATCGGCTTCGCGCTCAAGCTCGGCCGTCCGATCGTCGCGATACGCGCCTGGCCGCATATCGACGGTATCGCCGCGCGCGCCGACGAACCGGCCGAAGCTGCCGCCGAAGCGATACGGCTTGCGCTCGCTCGTGACCACTACCAAGGGCCGCGCTGATGGCCGCGTCGAACGCGAATCCGGTGCTGGCTGAACTCGAAGGCGGCCCGTTTTCGGCCGTGCTCGGGCTCAAGGTCGAATCGCACGCCGAAGGTATCGCGACGGTGCGGATGCCGTTCGCGACCGCGCTCCTCAACTCGGGCGGCCCCGACGTTCCGGTTCATGGCGGCGCGATCGCGTCGCTTATCGACTTCGCCGCATGCGCCGCGGTCTGGACGATGCCCGAGACCACGCGCAGCGCCACGATCTCGATGACCGTCAACTACACCGCGCCTGCCATTCAGACCGACCTGGTCGCGCGCGCGAACGTGCGCCGCAAGGGGAAACGAATCGCGAGCCTCAACGTCGAGGTGCGCGACCGCGCGGGTGCGCTGGTGGCCGACGGACTCGTCACCTACAAAATCGCCTGATGGCGCATGCTTGATTTCACCGCCGCGCTCATCGGCGCCGATAAACGAAGATGAATGAATCGCTCCTGGATATCGTGCGGCGCGCCGGAGCCCGCCATGGCTTGAACCTGGTCGCCGCGGTGCCGATCGAGCGCTACGACGCCGCCGTGAAACCGGAGTCGCGAGCGGCGGCGCTCGACGCTGACGCGCGCTCGATAATCGTGGTTGGCAACGGCGGCGGCGATTTCTGGGGCGCCTTCCGCCGTCACGCCGAGCGCAATCCGGGATGGATGAGCCGCGAAAATCCGCTCGACGATTTCAGCGCCGAGGTCGCCGAGCGTGAACTCGTTGCGCCGCTTCGGGACGCGGGCGCGCGTGCGACGATAATCTATCCGTTCGTGAATTCCGGGCCGACGCTCAACTTCGTCGAGTTGGGCCGCGTGGCCGGTCTTGGCGGACCGAGCATAATCGGCGTCCTGATCAATCCGGAGTTCGGCCCGTGGATCGCGTTTCGCGCGGCAATACTGATCGACCAGCTAATCGACGCGCCGGGCGCGGCGGCAGGCTACGATCCGTGTCCCCGATGTGCGACGCGCAGTTGTATCGCGGCATGTCCGGCGGAGGCGGTCAGCTTCCCGGCGGGATGGGATATTCCGCGATGCCTCGAATATCGCGTGACACGCGAGGCTGATTGCGCCCCGCGATGTCATGCGCGGGCGGGATGCGTCGTCGCCCCGGCGCATCGCTACCCCGACGACGAACTCGCGTACCATCAGATGCGCGCGCTGCGTGCGATGCGTCCCTACTACCTCGCGCGAAAGGGCCGCTGAATCGCGATTCTCGCCGTATGATCGTGACGCGCGTGGCTATTGACTGACGCGGCGCGCGATATCAGTTGCGAAGTAAGTGAGAATCATGTCGGCGCCGGCGCGCTTGATCGAAGTGAGCACTTCCATCACCGCGCGATCCTCGTCGATCCATCCGTTGAGCCCGGCCGCACGGAGCATCGCGTACTCACCCGAGACGTTGTAGGCGGCGACCGGAACGTTGAACTCGTGCTTCGCGCGCCAGATCAGATCGAGATAGGGCAGCGCCGGCTTGACCATCACGATGTCGGCGCCCTCTTCCAGATCGAGCGCAATTTCGCGCATCGCCTCGTCGCCGTTGGGCGGATCCATCTGGTACGAGCGGCGGTCGCCGAACTGCGGCGCCGATTCGGCGGCGTCGCGAAACGGCCCGTAAAAGGCCGAGGCGAACTTGGCCGAATACGCCATGATCGCGACGTGCTCGAAACTGTTTTGGTCGAGCGCGCGGCGAATCGCGCCGACCCGCCCGTCCATCATGTCGGAGGGCCCGACAATGTCGGCGCCCGCACGCGCGTGCGAAAGTGCCTCGCGCACAAGGAGTTCGAGCGTCGCGTCGTTGTCGACGTCGTGGCCCTTTACCGCGCCGCAATGGCCGTGGTCGGTGTACTCGCACAGGCAGACGTCGGTGATCACGGCGAGTCCCGGCACA
>DATKSB010000142.1:0-5125 GCA_035531855.1 Binataceae bacterium (SeqCode) | reverse complement strand
TGCTGCTTTCGACCGACGCTTTTTTTCGGCAGATTGCGCGGCACGACGAATTTCAGCATCCGATGAGCACGGCGGAATTTCATTTTCGTGCGGGGCGCTACGTCGCCGAGCGCGAGCGGATTCTGAAACTCAAGCGCAAGTCGCTGCTGGCCTCGGCATATGAGCATGCGATGCCGATATACACCTCGTCGCCGGGCGATTCGTCGATCGGGATGAACCTCGCGCTGCTGGAGCTCGAGGGCTACGGGCTCAGGCTCGATCCGCTGGTCGATGTAAACGAGACGGCGTCGATCGTTTACGCGGCCAAGCAGATGGGCTGCAAGAGCGCGGTGTTTATTCTGGGCGGGGGATCGCCGAAAAATTTCGTGTTGCAGACCGAGCCGCAAATCCAGGAAGTGATGGGCGTCGCGGAAGACGGGCACGACTATTTTCTGCAGGTGACCGACGCGCGGCCGGACACGGGCGGCCTTTCGGGGGCGACGCCGTCTGAGGCGGTGAGCTGGGGCAAGATCGATCCGAAGAAGTTGCCCGACACGGTGGTGTGCTACGTGGATTCGACGGTGGCGCTTCCGCTGATCACGGCGTATGCGCTGGCGCGGCGCAAAGCGCGCAAGCCGAGGCGGCTGTATGAGCGGCGCGCGGAGCTGATGGCGACGTTGACCAGGGCGTACGGCAAAGTTCGCAAGAAGCGGCTGGCGCGCGGCGAGTCGTGATCGGGAATCGCTCGATGATCAAAAAGAAGAGCGCTGCGCGCGGTGCGAGGAAAACCGCGCGCGCGAAAAAGATCGCGCGAGATGGACGTGCGGATCTCTCGCGCGAGCTCAGGCTCGCGAAGCAGGCGGCGCGTGCGGCCGGAGAAATTTTGCGTGGGCATTGGAATCGCGGCGGGTACACGATCGGATCCAAGGGCAAGGATAATCCTGTAACGCAGGCGGATCTCGAAGCCGATCAAACGATCAAGCGGATGCTGCATGAGCCGTTTCCGGAATATGGATGGCTTTCGGAAGAGACCGCGGACAGTGCGGATCGGCTCGAGCGGCGGCGGGTGTGGATTGTCGATCCGCTTGACGGCACCAAGGAGTTTATCAACGGGGTGCCGGAGTTCTGCGTCGCGATCGCGCTAATCGAAGACGGCGAGCCGATCCTGGGCGTGACCTACAATCCGATTCGGCGCGAGATGTTCTGGGGCGCGCGCGGCCTGGGCTGTCATCTGAACAGCAGGCTGGTGCGCGTCAGCCGCACGCGATTGCTGCATCGCGCGAAGGTGCTGGCGAGCCGCAGCGAAGCGGCGCGGGGGGAATGGCAGGTGTTTCACGGGCGGCTGATCGTGAGTCCGACCGGGAGCGTTGCGTACAAACTGGCGCTGGTGGCGGCGGGGAAGGGCGACGCGACGTTCACGCGCTCGCCGAAAAGCGAATGGGATATCGCATCGGGCGCGGCGCTGATCGCGCTCGGGGGCGGCACGATTACCGACATTCGCGGGCGCAAGTTGCGCTTCAACAATCGCAACGTGAAGCTCGAAGGGCTGATCGCGGACAATACTACGCTGCATCGGCAATTGATCGAGGTTGCGCCGCATCCTCCGATCAAATCATCGCAGCGGCACGGCTGAGTTCGGATTCGCTAAGCGCCCCCTGATGGATAAAAATCGGATGCGCTCGAAGTTGATTCTCAGGCAATCGACCTAACCCCTGCCCCCTTCCCGCACGGGAAGGGGAACACTGGCCGGAAGCGTTCGAGTGGTCTGGCAAATTTGCGCCGCCAACGACGATCTGGGCGCCAAACTCAGCCGGTGTGGCACATTCGATCGTCGCCTGCTCAAGTCGCGCATCAAGCGTCTTCACTCAGCGAAGTGTCTACGTCCGCGTTGCTCACGGAAATCGCTGAAAGGAGTGTATACGACGCCTGATTCAATTTTGAGATTGGCAGAGTTGCAGCTAAGTCGCTCGGGCTGCGACGACGAGAACCGTTGGCACCTCCGCGAAGAGCTCAGCGCGTGTTGCATCCGCGCGCGACAATGGCTCCTCAAGACGTTCCACCGTAAACCCGGCGGCGATAAGATCGTTGATATAGGTAGAAAATTTACGATGATACGAGCCCATTCGTCCACGAATACCATCGCCGCCGGAGTTGAAGAATCCCTCGGACGCGTAGCGGCGCACCGTTACAGCGACCGGCTTGCCGCCTTCGTCAAAGATGTACTCTGGCGCGGTTTTTACGTGATAAGGGCGACCTTTAAAGCATGGATGAAGCAAGGAAAAGACGAACGGACCGCCAGGAACTAGAACGCGACGAACAGCTGCGAACAGCTTTCGATGGTCTGCGACATCCATCATCGCAAGCTGAGAGACTACCACGTCAAAACTGCTATCGGGTACCAATCGAAGTTCCTGGGCATCGTCAACTCGATAAGAGAGTTCGGAAACACCCGAGCGCCGCTTCGCCTCCTCAATGAGCGCTGCCGATGTATCAATTCCAACCACCTCACAGGCGCCGCGCGTCAGCAAATATCGACCGAGATATCCCTCCCCGCAGCAGAGATCGCAAACGTGGGCATTCACAATCTGATCACCCAGACAGTCAACAAACGTCGAAGGCAGCAAGTTGATATAACTATCCGTTAGCCTTAGCTCCCGATCGATATACTCAAGATAAAGTGTGGCATGTTTGTCGTAAACGCTCGTGTCCATATTCGCTTCCTACCTTAGGTTCACCCTGTATCATCCGAGTGCTGTGTATTGACCCACGTGACCTCACCCGCGGAATTAGGACGATCTAAAGTTGGCGGTTCGGCCTCGGGTGCTACGGGTTTTGACCGGTATGACCAGCGGTTAATGCGTTCACATAGCTCAAATGGGAACCTCCAGCAAATAGTCAGAAGCTTCCCGGTCCGGCTCTGTTGCTAAAATCTTTTGGGGCCGCCCGTTACTTGCGCTAAGATCGGGCCGAAAAGACTCCCCTTCCCGTGCGGGAAGGGGTAGGGGGTTAGGTCGGTCTTTTTTTTGGCGTGCTCAGAGGCCACGCTTGCCTTCCCGTGATGACGGATGAGCAGTAATGGCGCTCATATGCGTCGTGACTCTCTTGATCGCGGGGATGGTGCTCAGAAATTGTACATTCGTTTGGCTTCGGCGCGGAGTTCGGAGCGGAAGTCGGGATGCGCGATCGCGATCATCGCGTTGACGCGATCGCGGATGCTTTTGCCCTTGAGCGTCGCGATTCCATACTCAGTGACTACATGATGCACGAAACCGCGCGGGGCGGTCACGACGCTGGCCGGTTCGAGGGTCGGCATGATGCGCGAGAGGCGGGCGCCCTTAACGATCGAGCTCGAGGGCACGACGATCACGGTCTTGCCGCCACCCAGGCATGCGCCGGTGACGAAGGCGGTCTGTCCGCCGGTGCCGGTGTACATCCGGGGTCCGATCGATTCGCTATTGGCCTGGCCGGTCAGATCCACCGCCATGGCGTTGTTGATCGCGATGAGTCCCTCTTCGCGCGCGATCAGGCGGATATCGTCGGTGAAGTTGAAGTCATAGAGCTGGAAGCGGGGATTGCCATTTATGTAATCGAGCTCTTCGCGCGGAGTGAGCGGAGCGAGTCCGCTTCCGACTACCAATTCGGGGAAAATCTTCTTGTACTTGCCGGTCAATACTCCATCGCGCACGAGCTGCGCGGTATGCAATGGGATAATCTCGGTCTGCATACCCAGATCGTGATGATTAGCCAGATGCGGCATCAGCGCTCCGGACATCGAGCCGACACCGACCTGGATCGACGCGCGGTCGGGGATTAACTCGCTGGCGACGAGGCCGCATACCGTGTCGATGATATTTTGCTCGTCGGCGGAGGGGACGGGCAGCGAGAGCGCGGGAAGCTCGAAGGTGCGTTCGACGAAGTAGTCAATCTCGGAAATATGCAGTTGGTTATCGCCGCCGATCCGAATGAAGCTTTGGTCGATTTCGGCGATAACCATCTTTGCATTGCGCGCCAGCAGCTTGGACATGATGTTGACATCGCCGAAGTTGACGAAGCCATTGGCGTCGGGCGGCGCGACCGTGACGATATAAACATTGAAATCGTCGAGGGACGGCGGCAGATGGCCCTCGCGGTAATACTGAATAGGGGTGAAGTCGGCGAGGCCTCGCGCATAGAGATCGCGATCGTAGGGGCCGACATAGAATGACTGGAGCCTGAAGCGATCGCCGAGGCCGGGCAGGTTCCAATCATGCACCGCGGCGCCGTGGCTTACCACGACGTTTTCGATTTCCATCAGGCGCGCCGACACGGCGGCGCACATCAGGAAGGGAGTAGCCTGCGCGATCGACATGCAGACGCGATCGCCGGATTTGATTTGTTCGGCGGCGTGTTCGGCGCTGACGAGCCGATCTCCGAGAATCGGACGCCAATCGGCGCCCGGCCTTAGCTTCGGTGCGGTAGCCATCAGGCGGCTTGGGCCGACAGGCTCGGATCGATGCCGATATCCCGGAGCATCGAGGAGGTGCGGTCGTTCAGGAGTCCGACTTTCCGCAGGTTGGTGACTACGGTGGTATGCATCTCGCGTTTGAAGAGCTTGCGGAACATCGTGTAGTCGTTTCCGCGGGCGACTTCTTTGCGCGCGCGTTTGACCGCGCCGATTTCAGCGGCGTTCATGCCGACGGCTTCGTACGCCTCGACCGGGAATTGGCCGGTGAGAACGAGCTGGATCGCCTCGCGGGTGAATTCTTCGAGCTCGCGCATATCGCTGGAGCTTAGACTATTGATCGCTTCGGGAAGGCTCAGCACCGAAAATCCCATGTGGCGTGATTCGTCGGCGAGAATGCGTTTGCAGATTTCGCGCAGGAGCGGATCTTTCGCGGTCTCGCCGAGCATCCGGAACAGAGCGACCGCGAAGGTCTCAGCCAGGAGCTGAAGGCCGACGGTCTTAACGAACCACTTTCCCTGTCCGAGGATATAATCGAACAGCGTCTTGATGTTGCCGGTGATTGGATAGATGCGGCCGCCGCATTTTTCGAGCAGGTAACGGCTCAGAACCTCGGCGTGGCGGGCCTCATCGACCACCTGGGTTGCCTGAAAAAATTTGGCGTCGTTGGAGGGAACCATATCGACCAACTGGCTGCAGGCCAGC
>DATKSB010000141.1:0-2516 GCA_035531855.1 Binataceae bacterium (SeqCode) | reverse complement strand
GCTTGAATCGGCGGGCGGGGTCGGCATACTGGTCAGCGGCACGATGATCTCCGCCGACCACCATCGCGAGCTTGTGACACCTTCCGCGGTCACCGCGCATCCCGCGACCTACGGCATCACTGCGATGTGGCGCAACACGCGGATGATCGTGCTGTGCTCGATCTCGGCGGCGCTTTACGCGGCGGTGCTGATCCCGTTCAAGGCGGTGCCGTTTATTCCCGGCGTGACCGAGCTGCGCCCCGCCAATGCGATTCCGATAGTGTGCTCGTTTCTGTTCGGACCCGCGGGTGCGTGGGGAAGTGCCATCGGCAACACTATTGGCGATTTCTTCGGCGGCGCGTCGCCCTCGGATCTTTTCGGCTTCCTGGCCAATCTCTCCTACGGATGGATTCCGTACAAAGTCTGGCAGGTGATCGCCGAGGGCGAGGCGCCGATCTCGCGCTCGCCGTGGGCTATCGCCAAGTATCTCTTCACTTGCCTGGCCGCGAGCATGCTGTGCGCGGACCTGGTCGGGTGGGGCGAGAATCTGCTCGCGCTCCGGCCGTTCGCGGCGCTCGGCAACGTGATCATCCTGAACAACATGACCGCGGCGATCGTGCTCTCGCCGTTTATCCTGCTCGCGGTGTATCCGCGCGTGCGCAAGGGCCATCTGCTCTATACCGATGTGATGCCCGAGCTGAAGCTGCGTCCGGTCGCGATCAGATGGCTCGGGCTGGTGATGCTGGTCGTCGGTGAAACGGCGGCGTGGGCGCTGGGCAACCTGCTTTCGGTGGGATTGTGGGCGCCGAAATTTCTGCCGGCGTATATGAACGCCGCGCCGTACGACAAGTCGGTCGCGATCATCGTAAGTCCGTTTATTTTTCTTGCGATGGCGGGTCTGGTGGCGATGTGAAAATCGAGCCGCAAAGTTCCTCGGAGATTATCGGCGCCGCCGGCGCGGACACCGAGTACGCGGTCGAGGCGGTGGACCTAAGCTTCACCTACCAGGACGGGGTGCGCGAAGCTCTGCGCGCCGTCGGGTTCAAGCAGGCGCGCGGCGAGATGATCGGCATCATGGGCGCCTCGGGTGCGGGAAAATCCACGCTCGCGAAATGTCTCAACCGGATTATTCCCGAGTTCGAGGGCGGGAGCTTCAGCGGCGCTGTGAGTATCGGCGGACGTCCGCTCGACGGACTGCGCGTGTGCGACGTGGCCGCGGACGTCGGGATGGTGTTTCAGGATTTCGAGGCGCAACTTTTCTCGACCAACGTCGCGCATGAAGTCGCTTTTGCGATGGAACAAATCGGGATGGATCGCGCGACGATGAACCAGCGGATGACGCCCGCGCTCGAGGCGGTAGGCCTGCGCGGCTTTGAGCATCGCGATCCAACCTCGCTCTCGGGCGGAGAAAAGCAGCGCCTCGCGATCGCGTCGGTGTTGGCGCTCAGCCCGCGCGTGATCGTGCTCGACGAACCGACTACTGATCTCGATCCAGAGGGCAAGGCCGAAGTCTTCGCGCTGATTTCAAGTCTGCGCGAGCGCGGGCTCAGCCTGATCGTGATCGAGCATGAAACCGAAGAGCTGCGCCGCTCCGACCGCGTGATCCTGATGCGTGAAGGCGCCGTCATCTCCATCGGCCCGCCCGCCGAAGTGATGACCAACCTCGAGCTGCTCGAGCAGTCGGGAGTGCATCCGCCGAGCCTCAACCGCGCGCTTGCGATGCTGGGAATCGGCGGCCATGCCGAGAGTGTCGATGAGGCGTACTCGGCGATCGTGCGCGCCTATCCGCGTCTCGAATCGAGCGGGCGGAGCATTGCGCCGGAGCCTGAAATCGCGCCGGCACAAACCAGTAGCGCCGCGGCGCTCGCCGCGGTCGAGGACGTGAGCTTCAACTACACCGGCGGCCCGCGAGTGCTCGACTCGGTCAGCCTCGCGATCGCGCCGGGAGATTTTCTCGCGATCGTCGGCCAAAACGGATCCGGCAAAACCACGCTGGCCAAGCATATCGTCGGGCTGCTCAGGCCCGTGACCGGACGCGTACTGCTCGATGGGCGCGATCGCGCCGGATTACGCGCGGCCGAAACCGCGCGCGAAGCCGCGTACGTTTTTCAGAACCCGGACCATCAGATTTTCGCCGCGACGGTGTGGGACGAAGTCGCCTTCGGCCCGCGCAACTTCAAGCTCGCGCCCGACGAAGTCGAGCGCCGGTGCGTCGAGGTGCTCGACGCGGTGGCTCTGCTTGCCGAACGCGAGAGCGATCCCTTCCTGCTCAGCAAGGGCGAACGCCAGCGCCTGGCGGTCGCGAGTGTGCTCGCGCTGCGCCCGCGCCTGCTGATTCTGGACGAGCCGACCACGGGACTCGACTACCGCGAGCAGCGCCGGATGATGTCGCTGGTGACCGAGCTCAATCGCTCGGGAATCGCGATCGTGGTGATCACGCATACGCCCTGGCTCGTCGCCGAGTACGCGCGGCGCGTCGCGCTCATTCGCAAGGGGCGCAAGCTGTTTGACGGCGGAGTGCGGGAATTTTTCGCCGA
>DATKSB010000140.1:0-16225 GCA_035531855.1 Binataceae bacterium (SeqCode) | reverse complement strand
ACCATGTAGATATCAAGCTTGCTGGCCTCGCCCTTGGGGACATCCGAGGCCGGCGCGAACATCGTGGCTTGCACCACTGCGTCCTTGTCGGTGGCGCGCAGAACTTTCACGCTCGAATCATAAGCAACGGTGAGCTTGGGGCCCGTCTGCTCGGGACGGAGTTCGTCCTTGGTGACCTTCTTCGCGTACTTGCTGACGACGGTCGCCTTGACCGCGTCGGCATCGTCGTCGGCTATCCCCTGGAAAATCTTTTTCGCCGCCGCGGTCAGCGCGGGGTCGGCATTCGCGGTGGCTGCCGCCTGCGCGCAGGCGATACGCGGCGCGAGCGCCACTCCCAGTGCAATCATGCAGGCGGTCGAGACCGCCAAAAGCTTCGTCGTCAGATTCATCCTGTCCTCCCGGTTTCAGCCTAAGTAGCATCCGAAAAACTACCGCCGCAAGAGTCGATGCGCCACCCTGATAAAGCGCGTCTGGTTCCAGCCCCCGCGTCCCGCTACATTTGAGGCGCGCGCCGCGCGCGTTTCCGCGATGGATTTCCACATAATCACGCTGTTCCCTGAGATGTTCGAGGCGCCCTTTCGCGCGGGGATGATCGGCCGCGCGATCGAGCAGGGACTCATCGCGATCCGTCCGCACGCGCTGCGGCCTTACGGCCTGGGCAACTACAAACAGGTCGATGACGCTCCATACGGCGGCGGCAGCGGGATGGTGATGCGGCCGGAGCCGATCGCGGTGGCGATCGACGAGGTCATGGCGGCGCATCCGGGGCTCTGGAAAGTCCTGCTGACGCCGCAGGGTGAAGTCTTCGACCAGGCGCTCGCGCGCGAATTTTCCGCCAAGCCCGACGGGCTAGTGCTGATCGCAGGACGCTACGAAGGAATCGATGAGCGGGTGCGCACGATGGTCGATCAGGAAATCTCGATCGGCGATTATGTGCTCTCGGGCGGCGAGTTGGCCGCGATGGTCGTGATCGAGGCGACGGGGCGGCTGCTGGCGGGCGTGCTCGGGAACCCCGATTCGCTCACGGAGGAATCTTTCGCGGGACGCACTCTCGAATATCCGCAATACACCCGGCCCGAGGAGTTTCGCGGGATGCGGGTGCCGGAAATTCTGCTCTCGGGCGATCACGGCAAGATTCGCGCATGGCGCGAAGCCGAAGCGCGGCGACGCACCGCGCGGCGGCGGCCCGACCTGCTCGAGCGGCGCAAGTTCTGAACGTGGCGCAACTCTTCCTCGCTCTGATTCATCATCCGGTCGTCAACCGCAACGGCCAGGTCGTCACGTCCGCGATCACGAGCCTTGATATCCACGATCTGGCGCGTTCGGCGCGCACCTACGGCGTCGATGCGTTCTTCGTCGTGCATCCGATACCCGAGCAGCGCGAATTTGCCAAAAGCGTGATCGATCATTGGCGTTTCGACTTCGGCCGCGCCTTCGACGCGCGCCGGCGCGAGGCGCTGGAGCTGGTGCGAATCGTTCCGACGCTCGCCGACGCCTGCGCCGAGGCGGAGAAGATCGCAGGGACACGCGCGCTGATCGTGCATACGTCGGCGCGGACCGATCGCGGCCAGACATTCGCCGCGATGCGCGCACGGCTTGAGGCTCCGGACGCGCCGCCGGCGATAATCATGCTCGGGACCGGATTCGGGATGACGCCAGAGATGGCCGAGCGCGCCGATATTCTGCTCGAAGCGATTCACGGCGCCACCGATTACAATCATCTATCGGTGCGCGCGGCGGGCGCGATCATCCTGGACCGTCTGCGCGGCCGCTAGCTCGCGGCACTTGCAGGGCGGCGCGCGCCAGAGCAATTTTAGGCGTATGAATTTTAATCTCGGTGCCCGCGCGATTCTGATCACGGCGGCAATCGCGTTCGCACCAATCGCATTCTTACAAGGATGCGCCATGAGCGGCCGCGATTCCGGGCTGCCTCCCGCGGTCGCCGCGGGCGACCCAGCCACTCTCGTCTTCCGTCATTGCCGCGAGCTCGTCTGCACCCAGGCCGAGGTGCCGCGATGCGATTTTTCGCAAGTCATCGCGAGCGATGGCCCGAATCCGCAGCGCGAAGATTTCGCCTGCGCCCGCTCCGGCTATGGAACGCTATGCGAGGAGCGCCGCTCGCTGCTCGGGAGCGAGGACACGCCGCTCGAAAATCAGGTGCTGAAATTCCAATGTTCCGGCGACCCGGTTCAATGCCAGGCACTCGGCGGCAACGCGCCGTGGACGACCACGCTCGAGCTGCCAGATTCGAGCCGCCAGAACCTGACCTGCCGCGCGCGACGTCCCGCAGGTCCGCCTCCCGCGCCGCACGCAATCCCCGGTCCCGACACGGTTTAGCCGGGAGTTGAGGCCGGGGCTTGGAGCATGGACCCTTGGGGGTTCCTCGCCCAGGGCTCGAATGACGATTGCGGGCTCGGCTGAGGCTGCGCTTCTGCTGCACCAAACCCGCATTCGTCATTTCGACCGCAGGGAGAAATCCCGAGGCGCCCATGCACTCACCCGCGGACGGTGTAAGGGCCAAGGGCCGAGCACGAGATTCCTCGTGCGGCAGCCACACGCGGGAATCACACCCGGGACCGCGCAACTACGGTGGACGCGAATCACGCCCGAAAGAAGAAACGGCGGCGCGGGTGCTTGTTTCAGACGGCGGGTTTGGATAGGTTTGGGTGCTCGACCCGGAAAACATTCCACATGAATAGCATCATCCAAAAGCTCGAAGATCGAGCCCTGCGTACCGACCTTCCCGAGTTCCGCGTTGGCGACATGCTGCGCTTGCAGGTCAAGGTTCGCGAGGGCGAAAAGGAACGCATCCAGTCGTTCGAAGGCGTCGTGATCAAGATGAATCGCGGCGGAAATCGCGCGACCTTCACCGTACGCAAGGTCTCCTACGGCGTCGGGGTCGAGCGAATTTTCCCGCTGCACTCGCCCCGGCTCGAAAAGATCCAGGTGCTATCGCGAAGCCGCGTGCGCCGCGCGCGTCTCTATTATCTGCGCGGCAGGCAGGGCAAGGCCGCACGCCTCGATACTCTCGCCTGATCCGAATACGGGTTTTAATTTTCGCGGCCGATCGCCGTCATTCGCACGTGCCCATCGAAGTGGGCGCCCTCGCAGATAGTCAGGCTCTCGCTTTCGATATTGCCATCGACGCGCGAGTTCGGACCAAGCACGACACGCTTGGCTCCCGCGATATCGCCGCGCAGCTCGCCCATGATCAGCAGGCGCGGCGCGCGGACTTTGCCCTCGATCGTCGCGCCTTCTGAAATCACCACCAGCTCCGCCGACGACACCTCGCCACGGAAACGCCCTTCGATTCTGACCGGCTCGCTGAACACCAGCCGGCCCGAGACGTTGACGTTGCGCCCGACCGCGACGCGGGTGCGCTCTTCGACCCACGACGCCGCTGGTTCGTTGGGAATGTTGGTGGCCGGCCGCGCCGCGCCGCCCGCATTGCCATGTCCATTGTGCTCGGGGGTCATTTCACTTCCGCCGGACACCGATCATGGCGCAGGAAATACATGACACGCAACCGCGTGTCCTCCGCGTCCGGTAATCAGCGCGGGCTCGACGGTCCGGCACTGATCCTTCGCATAAGGGCATCGCGGATGAAAGGCGCAGCCCGAGGGCGGATTTACGGGACTGGGCATCTCGCCGGGCAGCTTGATGCGCTCGGGCTTGCCGGCGGGATCGACCGTGGGGATAGCGGAGAGGAGTGCGCGAGTATAGGGATGGCGCGGGTCGGCGTAAATTTCTTCGCGAGCGGCCAGTTCGACGATCTTTCCCAGATACATGATCGCGACGCGGCGGCTGATGTGCTCGACCACGCGCAGGTCGTGCGCGACGAATAGGTAGGTCAGATGCAAGCGCTCCTGCAAGTCCTGCAGCAGGTTGATAATCTGCGCCTGAATCGAAACGTCGAGCGCAGAAACCGGCTCGTCGAGCACGATAAAGCGCGGACCGACGGCGAGCGCGCGCGCGATCCCGATCCGCTGGCGCTGGCCGCCGGAGAATTCGTGCGGATAGCGGTTCATCGTGTCCGCGTCGAGCCCGACCATCTCGAGCAGCTCCGCGATGCGCTTTTCCTTTTCGGCGCCGCGCGCGAGCTTGTGAATCTCGATTCCTTCGCCGACGATCGCGCGGACCTTCATCCGCGGGTTGAGCGACGCGTACGGATCCTGGAACACGAGCTGCATCTCGCGCCTGAGCGCGCGCAGCTCCGCGCGGCCAAGCGTCTCGAGATCGCGTCCGTCGAACCAGACCGTGCCGGCGGTCGGCTCGATGAGCTTCAGGATCAATCTTCCGAGCGTGGATTTTCCCGAGCCTGACTCGCCGACCAGGCCCAGCGTCTCGCCGGGAAAGATCTCCAGATTGACCGCGGTCACCGCCTTGACCGTCAGCCGATCGCGCGCGAACAATGCGTCGCCGCCGGCCGCAAATTCCTTGCTCAGATTTTCGACGCGGACCAGCGCCGCACCCGAATCGGGCGAAACGGCGGAAGCGCGCGCCGGATCAGACGCGGATACAGGCGACATAATGATTGGGCGCCTTCGCCTCGAGCGGCGGCACGGTTTGAGCGCATTCGGGAATCGCAAGAGGGCATCGCGGATGAAACCTGCATCCGGAGGGCGGTCGCAGCGCGCTCGGAATCGAGCCGGGAATCGCCTGCAACCTTTCGCGGCGCGCGCCGTCGATTCCGGGAATCGACGCGAGCAGACCGCGCGTGTAGGGGTTCAGCGGATTTGCAAACAGATCGCGCGACGACGCCTGCTCCATCACGCGCGCGGAATAAAGAATCGTCACTTCGTCGGCGTACTCGGCCACAATTCCGAGATCGTGCGTCACCAGAATCACCGCCAATCCCAGGCGGACTTGTAGCTCGCGAATCAGATCAAGAATCTGCGCCTGAATTGTCACATCGAGCGCGGTGGTCGGCTCGTCAGCGACCAGGACTTTCGGATTGCACGCCAGCGCCATCGCGATCATCACCCGCTGGCGCATCCCGCCGGAAAGCTGATGCGGATAGTCGGCGATACGCCGTTCGGGATCGGCGATTCCGACCATCCGCAGCGCCTCGATCGAGCGTTCGCGGGTCTCGCGCCGCGCGGTATGCTGATGCAGCCGGACCGCTTCACCGATTTGGCTGCCGATCGTGAAGACGGGATTGAGCGAGGTCATCGGCTCCTGGAAGATCATCGCGATCCGCGCGCCGCGAATTGCGCGCATCTCAGGCTCAGGGAGCTTCAGCAGGTCCTTGCCCCCGAACAGAATTTCGCCGCCGATGATTCGCGCGCTCTCCGGCAGCAGCCGCATGATCGAGAGAACTGTCGCGGTCTTGCCCGAACCCGACTCGCCGACTATCCCCATCAGCTTGCCCGCCTCGACCGAGAAGCTCACGCCGTCAACCGCGCGCACCTCACCTTCGCCGGTAAAGAACGAGGTGCGGAGCGATTTGACTTCGAGTAAGGGCGCCACTGGTGCGTTAGGGTAGCATCGCCTGCGTATGCGGGACCAGACGGCCTGCGCGGCCCGCGCTGTGGCGGGCCGCGCCCCCTCCTCTGATCAGGCATCAGGATGCGTTCGAGGGGTCCATGCGATCGCGTAGATGGTCGCCCAGAAAGTTGAATGACATTACCGCGAGAAAAATGAAGACGCCGGGAATTAGAATCCACGGATAGCGGGCCAGGCTTTGCACGTCCTGGGCTTGCGCCAGCAGGTTGCCCCATGAGGCCGCGGGCTCCTGGATTCCGAGACCCAGCAGCGAGAGCGCGCTTTCGCCGAGGATGAAGCCCGGGATCGAGAGCGTGGCGGCGACGATCGCGTAGCCCATCACCGAAGGAATCACGTGGCGCGTGATTATCCGCCAGCGCGAGGCACCGAGCGCGCGCGCGGCTTCGACATACGGACGCGAACGCACCGACGCCGCCATACCCCGGATGATCCGCGCCAGTCCGGCCCAGCTTATGAAACTCATGATCGCGATAATCATGAAGAAGGTTGCGGTGGTGCTCATCCCGGCCGGAATGATCGCTGCGAGCGCGAGCAGGAAGTAAAATGACGGCAGCGACATCTCGATCTCGGACCATCGCATGATCAGATTGTCGGTCAAGCCGCCGACGTAGCCGGAGAGCGCGCCGATCGTGATGCCGAGCGAGAAGCTGATCGCGACGCCGATCAGTCCGACCAGCATGCTGACGCGCGATCCGTAAACGATCCGCGAGAACAGGTCGCGGCCGAGCGAGTCGCTGCCCATCAGGTAGAAAGGATCTTTGGGCGAGTCGGTGGTGAACAGATGTCCGCGCGAAAGAAGATGCAAATAAGTGCGGCGCGCGAGATCGGGCGCGTAGTTGCGCTCGACCGGATCTAGCAGGCGCATCGGATGCGTATAGAAAAATCCGCGCGACCAATCGGACGGCGCGGCCACATGCAGACCCATCGGCGGACAATCGGGCATCGCGCGATTCTGATAGGTGTCGTCGTAGGGCGCGAAAAACGGCGACGCGGCCGCGAACAGATAAAACAGCGCCAGACATAACGCCGACGCGCGCACGGTCCAGGACGCGAGCCGCCACTCGCGCGCGACGCCGGTGGACCGAACCGGCACCGCCATCGGCTCGGGCAAAAGCTGGGGCGGCAATTGCGGCATCGCGCTCATTGCTGCGCCGTCGAGGAAAAGTCCACGCGAGGATCGACCGCGACCAGCGCGATATCCGCGAGCAGGTTACCGGCCAGCAGCAGCACGGTGCCGACCAGCACCGATCCCATCACGAGGTAGATATCGAGTTGGCGCACGGCGTCGAGCAGCAGCAGCCCGAGGCCCTGCAGGTTCATCACCGCCTCGACCAACGCGGCGCCGCCGAGCAGATCGCCCAGCGAGTATCCCGCCATCGTGACGAACGGATTAAGCGCGTTGCGCAGCACGTGCTTGTAGATGACGACGCGTTCTGAAAGTCCCTTGGCGCGCGCGGTGCGCACAAATTCAGCGTTCTTGATCTCGAGAATCTGCGAGCGCATCAGGCGCATCAGCCCCGCCATCCCGGCCAGGCCGAGCACGAATACCGGCAGGATGAGATGATTGATGCGGTCGGCGATTTGCGACCAGAAGTCGAGCGTTGAATAGTCCACCGAATAGGTTCCGCCGATCGGAAACCATCCGGTTTGCAGCGCCACCCACATCATCAGAAAGGCGAGAAAGAAATTCGGCACCGACATCCCGAAGAACGCGAGGAACGACAGCACGCGGTCCCAGATCGAATTCTGGTTTACCGCAACGATGATCCCGATCGGGATCGCGACGATCCACGCAAACAGCATCGCGCACGCCGACAGGATGATCGTGTTGATCGCGCGCGTGGTGATGAGCGAGGTTACGCTGACGCGGTAGGCGAGCGAGATGCCGAGATTCAGATGAAGCACTGACCACAGCCATTTGACGTAGCGAATCAGGAGCGGCTGATCGAGGCCGAACTGCGCCTCCATCTGCTTGATCACCTGCGGCGAGATGCGCGGGTTGAGTTTCAGGGTCGAAAGAAAATTTCCCGGCACCAGCGACATCACGAGGAACGACAGGAACGTGATCCCGACGATCAGCGGGACCATGTTGATGAGCCGGCGGATTAGAAAGCGTCCCATGCGCCTGCGGCTAGCCGCGCAGCGCGGTCCGCGCGCGGCGCTTCAGTTCGGTTTGAATTCGATCCATTCGGGATGGTACAGCCCCCAGACTGTCGGCTGGTAGTTCTCGAGCGAATTTTTCCACGCGGCGTAGCGCGTTCCGCGCACGGTTTCGATTATCGGCAACTGATCATGCAGGATTTCCTGGATCTTCCAGTAGTAGGGCGCGCGCTTTAGCGGGTCCATCACGGTGGTGCCCTGGTCCATCAGAAGATCGATTTCCGCTTCCCATGGTGTGGCCGGAGTTTTCTGATCCGGATACCAGATGTGCAGGTTGCCGGACGAGCGCAGGAAGTCGGCGCCGTCGTTGGGCTCGAAGCCGCCGGTGAAGCCCATCAGGATACAGTCCCAGTCGAAATTTGAGTCGAGCTTTTCGACCAGCGTCTGAAAATCGAGCGGGCGGAAGTTCACCTGGATTCCGAGCGTCGAGAGATCCTGCTTGAGGATCGCGCACATCTGCTGGCGCTCCTGCGAATCGGCGTTGGTGGTGAGCGTGAACACGAGAGGATTGCCATGGGAATCGGCCCGCACGCCGGGCCGGATCATATGATAGCCGCCGGCTTCGAGCAGGCGCGCGGCCTCCGCCAGATCGTAGTCGTAATCTTTCAGGTTCGGGTTGTGAAAGATCTTGTTGGCCGGCGAGATCTCGGCGACTGCGGGCACCGCGAGGCCGTGGTAGCACAAGTTGATGATCCCCTGCTTGTCGATCGAATGCGCGAACGCGCGCAGAAAATTCGGATCGGTGAACCAGGCGAGTTTCGGATCGGTCACGCCGTCGTGCACGAAATGTTTCGGATTGCGATTGAACGAGAAGAACAGCTCGCCGGTGTCGATGCCGATCTCCTGGACCGTGATCCCGAGCGCGCGCGCTTTGTCTTTCAGATCGATCACGTCCTTGGGCCGCGGGCCGTACACGTCGGTCTGCCCGGACAGGAACTTCAGGTAGTCGGTGTTCTGATCCTGCACGATCATGATCGCTCGGCCGTGCAGGCGCGGGAGCCGGCCGCCATGTTCATCCTTCATCCAGAAATCGCGATTGCGCTGGTACTGCACGACCTGGCTCTGAAGGTAATGCGTCATTTTGAATTGGCCGTCGCCGATGATTTGATTCGCGGGAGTATTGATACCCCACATCTGGTTGTACTTCCCTGCCACGTAAGCCGCGCCGAGCACGTGCTCCGGCATCACGGGGATTCCGGCGGCCTCGTACAGCAGAGGAGCGAACGGCCGCGGCAGATGCATCGCGATGGTGTAGTTATCGACGAGCACCGTATCGATCGGTTTGTCGTCGATCATCAGGCCGGGGCGGATACTGTTGGCCACTTTCGGATCGTAGATAACCTTCATCGTGAAGGCGACATCGCGCGCGTCGAGCGGAGCGCCGTCGAACCACTTGAGTCCGTGGCGCATGTGGAAGGTGATGGTTTTCTGATCCGGCGTGATCTCCCAGCTTTCGGCGAGAGCCGGTTCCGGCAGCAGAGTTTTTACATCGACGCGGATCAGGGTCTCGAACAGATCGCCGATGATCGCGCCGGAAGTCGCGTCGGTGACAAGGATCGGGTTGAAGGTGCGCGGGTCGGCGGAGGTCGCGTCGTAGAGAATCTGCTCGCGCGCATGATCGCTCTTCGGACGATTGACGCGGCATCCGGCGGCGCACGCGAGCGCGGCAAACGCGAGCGCGGCAGCGGCGCGCAGGAATTTTGTTGGACCCGCTGGCATCGGCTTTCGCCCGCGCCGCTTCGATGCGGACTCCGGGACGTGATCAAGATTAGCTGGCAAATGGGACGAGCGTAAGCCGCCGCCGATGCGGCTGTGGTGGGTTCGTTTGGTAATTTTACGACCTGATGCCGATCAGGGACTGCGCTGATTCGCACGAGAATTTCGCGAGTTCGCTTCGTTTAAGCGCCAAATTTGGTACTCGATTTTTCGCCGGCCAGGGAGAGAATCGGGGCGTCTCAGGTGGCGGGTGCTAGATCGAAAACTGCCGGCGGTATTTGGCCGTTCACGATCGGGCGATCGTATTTGATCGTCAGATGGCTGTGTGCGGGCGGGAAATCGGCTTCGACTACGTAGGGAAACATCACGCCGCCGATATCGTGATAGTCGCGATAGCGAACTTCATAGTCGATATGGCCGGCCGCGTCGCGGCGCCGGACCATCGCGAGGTTGCCGTCCGCAAATCCGAGCTCACGCGTCGCGCCGCTCCCGTCGCGCCACGCGCCGACGGTCATGGTGGCGGCGCTGTCCGCGTCGGGATTCTCGGTGGTGATCGCGAGCGGCGCACTTGCGGCGATGCGCGCGGTGCCGGGGGCGATCCCGAGCAGCAGCGTCACCGCGTCGGCGGGTTCCATCGGAATTTGCACGAACTGCTCGAGGGTCGCGGCGTTGGCGGCGGCGCGGATGAGCTTGTTCTTCGACGGCTCGAAGATTTCGAGCTGGCCGCCGTGGGTCGCCACGATCAGAGCGACCCCGAATGGCGACATCGCCTCGACCCGCAGGCTGTCGGGGCGGCTGACTGTTATATTCTCGCGCGCTTTGGCGTGGCGATCGGGCGCGCTGTACTCCATGATCGCCCCAGTCTGCATCGAGGTGAGCGCGAGGTCGCGCTCGGCCAGGCGCGCGGTCATCGCGCGAAGCTCCGCGGATTGACTCGTCGGCGCGGAGGCGGTGATTTGAGGCGCTTGCGGCGGCGCGACGGTTGCGCACGCGGAAAGGACTAATCCCGCAACCGCGGCGAAGCGGAGCAGCAGCGGCGCGAGGCTCGGGCGAGGCGCGCCATCCCTAATGCCCGGCGGCATTCTGTGAATTCTCGAGGACCTGGATCTTGTCTTTCAGGCGGGCGACCTGTTCAGGCTCCTGCGATTTCCTGAGCGCGTCCTGATACTCCCGCGACGCCGCCTGCTGCTTGCCGATTTTGCTGTAGGCGTCGCCGAGATGCTCGGTGATAGTGGGATCGCTGTTGGTCAGGTTGACGGCGCGTTCGAGCTGCTCGACCGCCTGCGGATAGTCGCCCTTCTGGTAGTAAACCCATCCGAGGCTGTCGATATAGAACCCGTCTTCGGGCTCGATATTGAGCGCGCGCTTGATCAGCTTCTCGGCCTCGTCCAGGTTCGTGCCCTCTTCGGCGTAGGTGTAGCCGAGGTAGTTGAGCGCCTGCGCATTGGCGGGATTGATGTCGATGGCCTTCTTCATTTCGACCATTCCGTCGGAGCGCTGTTTGTCCTGATCGAGCACGGCGCCGAGAGTGAAATGATACTTGTCGTTCTTGGGGTCGAGCGCGACCATCTGGCGAGCGATGTCGATCGCGTCGGGGTAGTCCTTTTTTTCCTGATACACGCCGATCAGGAAGCCCAGGATCTCCGGGTCGTCGGGTTTCTTGGCGAGCGCCTGTTTTAGCGCCGCGATCGCGGGGTCGTAGTTGTTCTGCTTGTCGTAAACATAGGCAAGCTGGAGGCGCGACTCGACGTAATGATCGTCGGAGTCGGGAATCTTGTTGAACTGATCGACCGCGCGATCGTTCTCATTAAGTTCAGTGTAGGCGGTGCCGAGGTAATAGCGCACCTCGGTATTGTTGGGCTCGGAGCCGAGCACCAGATTGAATTCCGTGGCGGCTTGATCGAAATCGCCGCGACGGAAATAGAGCAGCCCAATCTTGGTGCGGGTATCGACAGGATTGGTCTGGATTCCTTCGAGTTGCTTCAGCTCGCCGAGCGCCTGATCGTACTTTTTCTGGCCGACGTAAACCGCCGCCAGGCGATTGCGCACGAACTCGTTGTTCGGATTTATCTGGATGATCTTCTTGTAATACGCGGTCGCCTCGTCGGGCTTGTTCTGCAGAATTCGCAGAGTCGCCAGATCGAGCATCACCAGCTCGGAATCGGGATTAAGCTCGAGCGCCTTTTGATAATATCCGTCGGCCTGGTCGTACTTCTTTGCCGCCACCATCACGCGGCCGGCGTAGTAGTAGCCAAGAAACGAATTGGGGTCGAGCGCGATCAGACGCTGAAAGGTCTGATCGGCCTGATCGAAATTGCCCTGCTTGGCGTAGAGCGTGCCGAGATACAGATAGGCTTCCTGGTTCTGCGGACTTTCCTGCAGGACCTGTTTGTAGTCCGTCTCGGCGGTCGCGTCGTCGCCGAGCGCGCCGCTGATTCCGGCGGCCAGCAGGCGCGCGTCAACCGAATCGGGCTTATTCTTGAGCGCTTCATTGACCTGCGTAAGCGCTTCCTTCAGGCGGCCGTCACGCACGTAGAGCGTCGCCAGGCGCACGCGCAAAGTCGAGTTGGTCGGATCGGCGGCGACCGCGTCTTCATATCCTTTGAGCGCGGCTTCGTGGTCGCCTTCATCGGAGGCGTACTCCGCGACCAGGAACGCGCCCATCGCTTTCGCGTCGGACGGAATCTCGACGGTGGGCGCGCCACCGAACGGATTGGCGCCCGCGCTGCTGACGGTCTGCACCGGCATCCCGCGCAATTCCCGTATCTGATCGCATCCGGCGACCGTCGCAAGACAGACGATCAGCGCGGCGAGCGCGTAGTTGAAAGTTCTATTCATGTGGAAACGAGGGGTTCGGGAAATATTCACTTACAGCTAACACCACGGATTCCTGATGGTCAACGTATGGGCGCGCGCGGCGCCCTGAGCACGATCATATTATATGCTATGCGGGCAGGGATGCGACCGCATAAACGGTCGGCAGCACCGGTGTCGGCCGCTTGCCGATCGGACAGCGCTCCGATACAGCCATTCCTCTGACTTGCCGTCGTAATCGCCTGCGAGAACCGCGTTGCCGATCCAGGAAGACCCACCACAAGCACTACGACCGGCCTCGAGCGAGGTTTCCACCGACCGCCGCTACCGTTCGCGGATGCCGCGGCGCGCGCTCGGACTGCCCGCGCTCGTCTGCCTGATGTACCTGGTGGTCTCGGGCGGCGCCTACGGCCTTGAAGATGCAGTCGGCGCCGGAGGGCCGAGGCTGGTGCTGCTGCTATGTCTGGTCGTGCCGCTCACACTCTCGCTTCCGACGGCGCTGATGGCGGGAGAACTAACCGCGCTGATGCCGCTGGAGGGCGGATTTTACTTCTGGGTCAAGCGAGCTCTGGGACCGTTCGCCGGCTTCGCGGAGGCGTACCTGACAATCCTCTACACTGCGGTGGACATGGCGATCTATCCAGTGCTCTTCGCGGCATACCTGTCGTTCCTCGTGCCGGTCGGACCGCTGGGTCAGGTCGCGATCGGAATCGGCGTGGTGTGGCTTTCGGGCTTACTGAATATCGCCGGAGTGCGTCCGGTCGGCGAGGCCTCGATCGTGCTGGCGATAATCCTGATCGCACCGTTTGTCGCGATGGTGATCCTCGGGTTCGGGAAGATCGCGCACTTTGCGATGCCGACGGCGCCGCTGTTCGGCGCCGATCCGATGGGCGCGCTGGGCGCCGCGCTGATCGTGGTCATCTGGAATTTCGGCGGATGGGAGAACCTGAGCGTGGTCTCGGCCGAAATCGAAAACCCCCGGCGCAACTATATCCGCGCGATCGCCGTCGCCCTGCCGATTATCGTCGCCGGGTACCTGCTGCCGCTGGCGGTATGCCTGTCGGGCGCGACCGGCGCAGCGAACTGGCACGAAGGATCGTTCGCGCAGCAGGGCGCGCGCCTGGGCGGCCCGATTCTGGGCGGCGCACTCGCGATCGGCGGCAGCGTGATGGCGTTCGCGGTGTTCGAGGCCGCGATGCTGTGGGTCTCGCGGATGCCGTTTGTATTGGCGCGCGAGGGCTATCTGCCTGCGCCGCTGCGCGACATCTGGGCGACGACCGATACGCCGGTGAAAGCGATCCTCGCCGCGTGCGTGGTCTTCACGCTGCTGATTCCGCTCGGCTTCGTCGCACTGGTGGTGCTCGACGTATTTTTCTACATGGCTGCGCTCGCGCTCGAAATGGCGGCGCTGGTGCGGCTGCGCGCGCTCGCCCCGAATCGGGAAGGGATGTTCACGATTGGTGGCGGAAGAGTTGGCTTATGGCTCACCGCCGGACTGCCGCTGGCCACGTGGATTGCGACCTTCGCACTCGCGCTCGGGACCGGCGACGGACAGCGCGATTTCATAATCGCGTTCGTACTGTCGCTAACTGTATGGCCCGCCTACGCGCTAACCCGCCGCCGCTGGGGCGGACCCGTCGCACAGACAGAACCCGGTCCGACTTAGAACTTACGAGCTGGCCGCTTGATGCGCCTGGATTTCATCGCGGACTTCGCGCGTGGCGATCGCGACACGCCGCGCCGGGCGGGCGCGCATCCGTCGAGGAAGACATTCAGCGCGTTTATGAAACGTTCTTCGAGCGGCTCGGTCCGGTCTTTCCACCATCCGGATATCCAGTTTTCGGCGATTTTGATCACCATCCCTTCGAGCATCTCGGCCAGGTGCAAAGCTTGTTGATCGGATCGAATTTCTCCGCGCCGCTGTCCTTCGGAAAACAGTTCTTCGTACCAATCGTAAAGACGCAGCGATTTTTCGCGCAACGGACCCTGCGGGTCCGACATCATCCTGGAACGGGTTGCGACCAGCGTGTAGAACTCCGGGTCCGCATCCCATGAACGCGCCCATTCGAGCATGACGTTCCGGATACGGTCGGGCACGCTCGAATCGTGGCGTTCGAGCTCGGCCTTTACCGTGGCGATCGAGAAATCAAGCTGCTCGAGGGCGAACTCCTGCATCAGCGCTTCCTTGGTCGGGAAATAATTGAAGAAAGTCGCCTCGCTGATGCGCAGCCGCGCGACGATATCCTGGACGCGGGTCTGTTCGTAGCCGCGCTTGCGGAACAGCGCGATCGCGGTCGCGAGGATGGCCCGGCGCTGCTCCGTTTTCTTTTCTTCGCGTAAACCCATGAGCCTATGACTTACACAGCAATAGCGGCGAAGGGAATTCCTTCGCGCCGTCCGCGAATGAACTCCGCAGGCGCTTGACTGCATTGACATGGTTAACTCTATATCTATAGTTAACCATAATATTATGCTCAACCGCAATCAACAATTCAAAGAACCTTCAATAGTCGTTCCGGCCGGGAACCAGATGAATTCAGCTACGCTGACGCGGCGCGCGGCGGCCGCGATCGAGGCGCTCCTGAAGTACCGCGGGTTTCCGTTGATCATTGCGGTCCTGGCGGCTCTGGTGATGCTCCCCGCGCTCGGCGGAGGTTGGCAGTTCGACGATTATTTTCAGCGCGCCACCCTCCTTGGTTACGGCGATTCGAGGCCGATTAATGTCTTCGTGCAGTACATCGATCGCGCGCACAACCTGAAGCAGATGGATTTTGGCTCGATGCCGTGGTGGGGTTCGCTGGACCTGCATCAGGCGTTTTTGCGCTATGCGAGCACGCTTACCATGATGCTCGATTATCGCCTGTGGCCGAACCATCCTGCTTTGATGCATCTGCACAGTCTGCTCTGGCTCGCGGCGGCGGTCTTCGCTGCCGCCCTGCTCTACCGCGAATTGTTCGGTGCAACCTGGGTCGCAGGACTGGCGGCGCTGCTCTATGCGCTCGACAGCGCGCACGCGGTGCCGGCAGAGTACCTCGCAAATCGCAATGCGCTCATCGCCTGCTGCTTCGGGTTCTTCAGCCTTCTGACGTTCGTTCGATGGAGAGAACACAGACGGCAATGGGATCTGTGGCCGAGCCTCCTCCTGCTTGCGCTGGCTCTTTCGGCCGGCGAGGAGGGACTGGCGACGGCAGCTTACCTGTTCGCGTACGCGCTGATTCTCGAACGCGGAACGCTGTGGACGAAAATCCGTTCACTCTTGCCGCATACCGCAGTGTTCGGCGCCTGGGCGATTGTCTATCGGCTCGGCAACTTCGGCTCGAGGGGCTCCGGCTTCTACCTGGACCCTATGCACGACCCGCTCGGTTTCGCCGCGGCATCATGGCGGCACGCGACATTTCTGCTCATGGGACAATGGACGCCGATCCCCGCGGAACTGAGTCAGATTTCAGCACCGGGCACGCCGGCGGCGGTGCACATGCTGATCTTCGGCGTGGTGATCGTCGCGATCCTGGCGGCCCTTTTCGTCCCGCTGGCGATACGCGATCGGATGGCGCGGTTCTGGTGCGTGGGCGTGCTGTTGTCACTGGTGCCGATCGCGGCGGTCGGCCCCGAGAATCGCTTGTTGGGTTTCGTGGGCTTGGGTTCGATGGGTTTGCTCGCGCAGTTGACGCAAGCAGCCTTCGCGCGCGTTTGCGCCGTGCCCGGGTCCCGGATTTGGAAAAGATTCGCGCAAGCGGCGGTGATCATCCTGCTGCCGCTTCATCTACTCGCGGCACCGCCGCTCGGCATCCTGCGAATCGAGTACCAGGATGAGGTGAGCGCGCGGATGCTGCGTGCGATCGCGAGCGTGCCGAGCGTTCCAGGGATCGCGTCACAAACTCTGGTCCTGGTGAATCCGCCCGAACACATTTATCTCGTGACCGCGATACCGACCGTGAAGCAGCTCGAGAAATTGCCGGCGCCGCGGCGGATCAGGGCGCTCTCAGCGGGATCCGCACTGGAAATCACGCGAGTCGGTCCGCAATCGCTT
>DATKSB010000139.1:0-14166 GCA_035531855.1 Binataceae bacterium (SeqCode) | reverse complement strand
ATCCATCGCTCCTGGCATTGCGAGATTTCGCACTCCGGATGCGCGCGCATGAAATCAAGCTGGCGCTCGAGCTTCTGCGGCATCCAGATGTCGTCGGAATCAAGAAACGCGATAAGCGGTGCGTGCGCGAGCGCGACTCCGCGATTACGCGCCGCCGCCGCACCGCGATTCCCGGTGCGTTCGACGTGCAGCGTTGCGCAATGTTCCTCGCAAAGCCGCGCGAGGTCGTCGCCGGTTCCGTCGGTCGAGCCGTCGTCGATCACGATCAGCTCGAAGCTCGCGCCGTGCTGCGCGAGGACCGAAAGCACCGCCTCGCGCAGCATCGCGCGGCGATTGTAGGTCGGGATGACGACGCTGACTTCCGGATGCATCGGTGGCTAGCGCGAATGAGTTGGATACGGCGCGAAACCCGGGTTCGGCCGGCGCGCCTGCTGTCCAATACGCACGATGCGGCGTCTGAGCTCGTCGATTCCTTCGGCGCTGGTGGCGGAGCACAGGATCGGGGCGGTTTCGAGCGCGCGAAATTTTGCGAGCGCCGCGGAGCGTTCTGAGCGTTTCAGCTTGTCGCATTTGGTCGCGGCGAAAATCACCTCGACACCGCGCGCGCGCGCCGTGGCGGCCAGGCGGGTCTCTTCTTTTTCCGGCCCGCGGCGCGAATCAACCAGCACGATCAACGCGGCCAGATTTTCGCGCGCCGAAAGATAATCGGTCATCATCGCGGCGATCTCCCGCGCGATCTTTTCGGGAACTCTGGCGTATCCGAAACCCGGCAGATCGACAATCGCCAGGTCCGCGCCGGCCACGAAAAAATTCAGCGATTGAGTCCTGCCCGGCGTACCGCTGGTCCGCGCTAATCCCTTAACGCCCGTGAGCGCGTTCAAAAGCGAGCTCTTGCCGACGTTCGAACGCCCCGCGATCGCGACTTCGACGCGGTTCCATCGCGGACATTGCTCGAGCGTGAAGGCCGAGGTTTCAAATTCTGCGGCGAGCTTTGCCATATGCAGCCATTGCCGCGGACGCGGTGTCAGTCCTCGGTTTCGATCCGCACGATGGGCGGAGGGTTGCTTGACCGGCCGCCCGCTTCGGTGCGCGCAAGCTGTGCGACCAGCGCGCTGCGAAACTCGCGCAGGCGCACCCCCCGATGGCGGTCCGGGTATGACCCGAGCAGGCCCTGTGCGGCGCGCAGGTGGATGATCGCGCTTGCGGTCTCTCCCTGTCCGAGCTTGTGATTGGCGACCGCGGCGCGCAGCAGGCCGCGAAAAAAATCCCAGTCGCAAGTGTCGTCTTCCAGCAGGTTCATCGCGTCTTCCATTTCCTCGTGCGCCTCGAAAAACTCGCCGCGGTTGAAGCGCTCGACGCCGGCGCGAAAATGCCGCTCGACTTCGTCCATCGCGTGCGTGCTCGCTATGGTTCCTCGTCGCTTTGGTCGGACTGATCGACGGTCGTGATATGGAGCGAGTTCTTCAACCCTTCGAGTTGCGAGATGAAGATATTGCGAATCACCGACTTCACGATACTGTCCGGCACCGGCATCGATTGCAGCATCTTCGTCGTCGCATGGTAGGTGATGAGCGTCGCGCCGCCGCCGTCGGCCTGAAGTTGGTACTCGGCGTGGCTATCGAACATCGGGTTATCCACCGTGTGATAGGAGACGCGCTGCGTGGCGGGGTCGTACTCGAACGCAAGCTGCATCGCGATCGTTTGTCCGCCAAATCCGCTCAAATCCATTTCGACGGTCTTGCTGTTCCCGGCCTGCGAAATGACCTTGATCGCTTCGACCCCGGGGGCGTGGCTCTTTTCGATATTGCGCAGCGCGTCATACACGGCAGGTTCCGGCGCCGCGATCGACGCGGTGTAATCGGCGGTCCATTCGTCGCCGTTGTGGTCGATTTTCTCCGACAGGATTCCGGCCTTGCTGATTCGCCGCGCCTGGTAGAGATGCCATCCGGCATAACCGGCCACGACGATAATTACGATCGCGGCAACGACCTTGTAGGTTCGACTCATCGTGTAATCACCCGCCCACGCATCTTCGCGCGCCTTCTCAATGCCCGAAAAGTCCTACCAGTTCGGCGCTCGCGAGCACATGACCCGAGATCGCCGCCTCGACCGTCTGCGCCGTCGCGCCGGGCTTCAACTCGAGCATCGAATCGAGCGCATACAGCTTGAAGTGATAGTGATGCGCCGGGCCACGTGGTGGGCATGGTCCGTTATATCCGATTTGGCGAAAGCTGTTGATGCCTTGGTCGCCGCCGCCGGCAAGATTTTCAGTCTTTGCCACTGCGGCAGGCAAGGTGCGCGCCGTGGCTGGGAGGTTAAAAATTACCCAATGGTAAAAAATGCCGTGTGGCGCGTCGGGGTCCGATACGATCAGAGCGAAGGACTTGGTTCCTTCAGGAACAGCCGACCACATGAGCTGAGGCGACCCGCCCGCGCCGTCGCAGGAGAACTCGGGCGCGATAGCGGCTCCATCAGCAAACGCCGGGCTGCTTATCTCGAGCGCGCCCTCCGCCGCGGATGCTGGTGCGGCCGGGAAAATCGCCAGCAGAAGGAAGAGAATTGCAGCGGTTGGTATTACCAATCGGTCAGGGTACATTGTTCCATTTTGTTTCAGCGGGGATTTTTGCCAGATGTTTGCCACACGTCGGATCGATAGTCCAGAAAACATAACCCGCCATAACATCCATTAACGGTCGAGAATGATTGATTACCTCTGCTACTTTTGACAACTTCCTGCTACACCCCTCTTGACCATCCTCTTCGATTCTGCGAGTTTCAAGAAGGATTAAGGCGGGCGTAAGGGAGCAGATGGTTCGAATTGGCGAGGCGTAAAAAAGGGGCCCAAAACCTCGAGGGAGGGCGGCCGGTCGAACCAGCCGCAGTCGGAGAGATAATGGCTACTGAATCAAAATACAGTTTGCCCCGGGTGATGACGGTGAAGGAACTGTCAGAGTACCTTCGCGTCCACCCTTCAACAATCTACAAGCTCCTGCGCCGCGGCGAACTGCCCGGCTTCAGGATCGGCACCGACTGGCGCTTCAACGCCGAGGTGATCGATCGCTGGTGCATGGAGCGCAACATGAAAGGTGGCGGCGACCTGGGCACCGGACCTTCGACCCGGAACTGAGCTTCATCTCCGAAGGCATCGCCGGCTCCAGCCGCCTTCGGGCGTGGCGCGGAGCTTTGTCCTGCGCATGATTCCCCCTGATCGCGAATCTGGCGCTTGACGCGGGACCCGGTTGTGCCTCAACATACCGCTCGTTCAATGATCACTTCCGCCAGACGTTCAGCAAATAGCGCTGCTCCACCTCCGCATAAACGCGGCACCCTCGATCAGGTGCTGGTGGACACGGCGATGGACCTGTTCGCGTCGTATGGATATCGCGGGACCTCGCTGGCGCGAATCGCGCGGGCGGCGGGAGTCACCAAGGGCGCGCTCTACTGGCACTTCACCGACAAGGAGGAGTTCTTTCTCGCGGTGGTGGAGAAAGTTCTGGGCGAATGGAACAAGGCGTTCGCGCGCAAGCCGGCCACAACCGCGGCCGAGTTTCGCGCCGAGTTTCTTTCTATCTTCGAGACCAGCGCCGCGCTCAATCAAAAGAATCCCTGGGTTTCGCGCCTGCTGTTGATCATCACACTTGAATCGCACAAGATCGGTCCGCGCGTCCTGCGCGCGATGCGCAAGGCGAACAACGATCAGCTCGCGCATCTGTGCCGCGTCGCCGAGCGCGGAAAGCGCCTCGGTGTATTCAAGCCCTCGCTCGACGTTCAATGGGCCGGCACGCAGATGTGGACCGCGTCGCTCGGGCTGGCGCTGTTGTGGTATCTGCACGGAACCCGCTTTGAGTTTCACAACTCGCTCAAGCGCCAGGCGCGCGAGTTTCTAAATGATTGGAGCGCTGCGGCCAGGTAAGCCCCGGCGCGCTCACCGCACCGACCACTTCTCAAGGAGAGATTGCGATGGAGTTCGCCCTTCAATACGAGATCCAGAAGAGCCGCCCGCACTACGAAGGCTTCATGTACGACATCTACCATCAGGCGACCGAGCAGGTGGTCCGCGCCGACGCGCTCGGCTATCACTCGGTCTGGACCGTCGAGCATCATTTTCTCTCCGAATGGTCCTACTCGTCGGCGCCCGAGGTCTGGTACGGCGCGCTCAGCCAGTTGACCAGTCACATCCGGCTCGGCCATGGCGTTTGCCTCCTGCCAATACCGTTCAATCATCCGGTGCGCGTCGCGGAACGAATCGCGGTGCTGGATATCATGTCGAACGGACGGGTCGAATGCGGCACCGGCCGCTCGATCACCGAGCTCGAGCTCGGCGGCTTCAATATCAATCCGGAAGACTCGCGGCCGATGTGGGAAGAAGCAGTCTCGCAAATTCCGAAGATGTGGACTCAGGATGTCTATGAAGGCTTCGAGGGCAAGTTCTTCAAGATGCCGCCGCGCGAGGTGATTCCCAAGCCGGTGCAGAAGCCGCATCCGCCGATGTGGCTTGCGTCCACGCAGCCTTCGACCTGGGAAGTGGCGGGCAGCAAGGGTATCGGCGCGCTCGGATTTGGAATTTCCGAGCCGGGCGTGATCGACGGGTTGATCAAAATCTACAAGAAGGCGATCGCGAACTGCGAGCCTGTCGGCTCGTTCGTCAACGATCGCACCGCCGCGGCGACCGTCTGCGTTTGCGCGCCCACGCGCGAGGAAGCCAAGGTGATCGCGAAAGAAGCCATAGACTTCACCACCCGCAAAGGCGCGGAGCTGTTTACGCCCTTCGCCAAGCAGGAGGTGAAGGGCTACGAGTACTACAAGAAGATGGCGGAACTGGCGGTCGCGTCGGCGGACTACCGGCTATCGCTCGAGGATCTGGATAAGCGGATCGAGAAGAGCTCGGTGATGGTCGGCGACCCGGAAGATTGCCTGCGTGTCGCGAAGGTTTACGAAGCGGCGGGAATCGATCTGCTGCTGATGCTGGTGCAGGTCGGCTCGATTCCGCACGAGAAGGTGATGCAGACGATCGAGCTCATCGGCAAGCACGTGATGCCGAAGCTCTCGAACAGCGCGAAGACCTTCCAGGCACAATCAGCCGCGGCGCGCTAGGCGGTCTGCAGAGCCTGCCGCGAATAATCCGGTTCACAGCGCGACAAAGCCCTGACGGCGCGAGGCCTTGCGATCTAAGGTAACAGTATGTTCGCAGCCGAGGCGTCGGTTGATGGACGCGATAAATGCGTCGGCGAAGTCGGCGCCCGCCTGATATTCGCGCAAAGATAACCAGGCCTCTTGAGCATCCTCGATCCGGAACTGAGTGGTGCGCAAAATCTTCTCGAGCGCGAAGATTACCTTTTCTCGCGAATAACCGTAGGCGCTTTCCAGCACCCAGACCAGCTCGCACATAACGATGCGATTGATCAGCGCCGGTGCGTCGGCCGAGCATTCGTGTGCGATGAATCGCGTCGCCTTGCGGGCTTGTTCCGGATCGTCCTGAACCAGGTAACGCAGCAAGACGTTGGTATCGACTCCCGTCATCGGCGCGCGGCGCGTTTGCGGATAGCCACGTCCATCGCTTCGAGCGATACTCGCCGGGGAGCCGGCGCGAGAAGGCCTTTCAGCTCGCTGACATCGATGGTGGCTGGCACCAGCACCACCTTGCCGTCGTCTTCAACGATGAACTGAATGCGATCGCCCGCCTTGAGCTTCAGATGCCGCCGGATCTCACCGGGGATCGTAGTCTGTCCCTTGCTGGTAATCGTCGAAATCGTCATAGATGTTCCTTACACACTTTCCGGATCCTTACTTTAGGCCATTACCATCGCTGTACAAAACAGAACATTGGTGGGCGGGGCTTCTGGCCCGCCGTCCAGATTCGGAGAGACTCGATTCGTAGAGGCGCGTCGCGCCCGTCTTTGCGCGCCTCTGCTGGATACCCTCTCCCTCCGGGAGAGGGTGACGCGGCGCGATGGTTACGTGTTTTTCGCAAGCATCGTGACGCGTGGGTGAGGGCGGCCATGCTCAGAGCTTTCTTTTAATCGCGCGGCGGTGTGCGCCGCGCTGAATAAGGTCCCTCACCTCACCTCTCCCTTTCAGGGCGAGGAATAAGACGGTGGGCGTGCCGCCGCTACGAAAGCGAGAACGGATTCGATTCGCAGAAAGCGCTGCTCCTCTTTAGCGACCGCCAGAGAGGGTTTCATCCGACAGGAAGGCGTGGGCGGAACGATGCTCTCGCAGCGTCCGCAGACGATTCAGATGAACGTCGTAATATGCGATCGCGCGCTTTCCCAGGCTCGAAAAGAAGCCGCCGCGGATGGAAGCTCGCGGATCCGCGAACCCGGCTGCCGAGCTGGCTCTCAAGCCGTGGTACTCGGCCGGGTATGCCCAGTCGCTGATTCCGACGTAGACGCCGAACTCATAAGCGCGAGCAACCGCCATGCTCTTCCATAGCGATCTCGCCACCTGAGGAGAGGGCCGGCGGCTTATCGAGAGAGTCGGAACGAGAATCATATCCGGTCTCGGGACGAGGTGGCTCAGCAAAACCGCGGAATACCAGAAGTCCGCGCAGATCATCACGAGTACGCGAAGTCCGGCGACGTCGAACGCGCCGATCGATTTTCCAGGAAGAACGCCAAGCTCCGACTCGATTCCGTAAGGGCACTGCTTTTCGTAACGAGCGACGATGTCGCCGTCCGGACTTGCCACGGCGCCTCTATTCCGGAGATGCCTGCCGGCGCGATCGTGATGGGAGCCGGCGACCACATAGCATCCGATTTGCCGCGCCAGGTTCGCAGTCAGTTTGGCATATTCGCCTCGACCGCATTCGCCACCGACCAGTTCCGGGAGGAGCAGGATGTCGTCGCGCGAAACGCTGAATCGGCATTTGTCGATCGTGCGGAGTAGCCAGTCGGCGGTCGCTCCAAAAGTCGTGGTAATCGAGCGCAGTTGAGTGAGATAAATCTTCATCAGCGTGGACGTTGCCGAGGGGCGATTCCGCGAAGAAGAACGCTGCACAAATCTGCTATCCGCTTGCGTCGTTTTACGAGATTTGGCGGACCGTCCGTATAACGATCGAAGACCGCCATCCCAAAAACAGTGTTGAACAGAATCGAAGCGGCCGCTTCTGGATCGGCTTCCTTCGCGATTCGTCCGAGCCGTTGCTCCGCGCAGAGATAAGCACCAAGAATCTCGAAGCTGCGCTCAGGCGCGCTTCCGAGGCGTCGTAATCTTTCCCGGGTGCTCTTCAAGAGTGCGCGGTCCGCGAACAAGGAACAGATAAGAGGTGCGACCGTGAGGTTATAGGTGAACGCCTCGTATGCGACTTTTTCCAGATTGCCCCTGACCGTACCTAGTCCAACCTGGAGCGGGAGATCGCGCAGAGCTTCGCGATACATCGGCACCGCACGCTCCAGAACCGCGATGATGAGCTCGTCCTTGCCGCGGAAATGTTTGTAGAGAGTGCCATCTGCAAATTCCGCGGAGCGGGCGATATCGCGGGTTCCAACGCGGGCTAGTCCGCGAGTGCTGAGCAGTCGCTCCGCCGAAATCATGAGCCGCTCGCGCGTGTCCTTAGCCATCTTCAGCCATCTTCGGCCTCCGGCGCGCGGTCCGGCGAAAAGGTTCCTTCGCGCATCGCCGTGCACACGCGCGGATAAAGACGGTTGAGTTCCGCGACCAGAAACCTGGCGGGGATGTCGTGAAACGCTCCGTGCTGCTTCACGTAGGTCATGCTCCGGCCGCTGTCATCAAAAGATTGAAGCAGCGCGTCGGATTCTCCATCGAATTCGAGCGGGGCGACGCCGTGCTGTCGGCATAAGCGAGCGTCGAAGGTTGGACTCACTTTCACCCAGCGGCCGCTGAGCGCGACCTCCGCATAACCATGCCACGCAAACAGGTCGGTGTTCATCATCTCGCGCAGACGCGGCGAAGCCAGATGGTTTCGAACGTCGGCGAAAGCCGGGCGGGCGGCGATGCCGGCGGCGCGGGAGAAAGCAACGAAAAGCGAGGCCTTGCCGACGCAGTACCCGCGCCTCCGTTTCAGCACGCTGCTCGCTCTGTATTCACCTAAATCGTCGAAATTTTTGGCCTGATAACGAAGGTCGCGAACCGCGTAGAAGAGCGCACGCGCTTTCTCCGAGGCGGATCCGCGAGGGGCGATTTCCTTCGCCGCGCTCAGGATGTCGGGGTCGTTGCTGTCCACGTATTCGGCGGGGGCGAGAAATACACGCAGCGAGTCGGCGGTCATTTCTGATTCGGTGAACATATAATCACCAATAATGAGACTCTGTTCACCAGTCAAGCGCAACGCCTGGATGCGGCATATTCCGAAAGTCGGCATGATGCCGCGACGCGCGCGCCGATCGCGCGATCACTTCCCGTGGATCGTTATGTCCATGGTGCCGCCGGGGTACTTGAAGGCCGCCTGGTCGAATGACGGCGCGCTCATCATGTTGCGGGCGTCGTTCGAGAAGCCGTACACCTCTTGCGGGATGCCGAGCATGTTCTTGCGCATGTCGCCGGTGCCGTCTTCATCCTGGAACGCCGCGACCGCGTAAGTTCCGGCGGGAAGTCCTTTGAAAGCGCACACCGCGCTATCGCCCGTGATCTTGCCGGCGGCGCTCTGCGTGATTTTGCTCCGGTCGGTCGGAAAACCTTCGGCCGAGTTGTAGATCGCGCATTTCACCAGCCCCTTGGTATTGGGGCATCCGGTGAAATGGACGCGAATTTCGCCGGGGCCCGGAGCGTCGGCCGCCCGCGCGGATGCGAATGTGATCCCGGTCGAGAGCGCCAACACCAGTGCGCCAAGCGCGACTTTGATCATGCGAGAATGTCGATTCATTATTTCCCCTTTGAGCGCAATCCCGGTGCGGGACGCGGGTCAACGATCTGCCTGCCGGTGGGGCGCACTTCGAGCGAGCATCCATAGAGCGAGTCGTCGCGCACCAGGCTCAACACCGCGTCCGCGATTTCCTCGGGCGCAATAATCTTCGAGGGCATCCAGCTTTTCACGCCATGCTGCTGCGCCTGCTCGAGTCCGCGCCGGACCATCGGAGTGTCCACGATTCCGGGGCATACGCAATTCACGCGGATCTTTTTTTCCTGCTCCCACGACGCGAGCGAGTGAGTGAAGTTAACCACGCCCGCTTTCGCCGCGCCGTACACCGCGTCCTGGCGATGCGGATACAACCCAGCCATCGAGGCGGTGTTGACGATCGCGCCGCCTCCGCCCTTTTCCATGATCGGCGCGGCCAGTCCGGTGCCCAGGATAACGGCCTGCAAGTCGATCTCGATCACCAGATGCCACCGCGCCGGTTCGGCAAGCGGAAAGCCCGGCGCACCGACGCCGATTCCCGCATTGTTGTGCAGGATGTCGAGGCGGCCGTACTTGCTGACTGCGGTCTCGAGCATCCGGCGCACATCGGCTTCCTTGACTACATCGGCGCGAACGAAGGTAGCCTTGCCGCCGGCCTTTTCGATCATCGCCACGGTTTCGGCGCCGCCTGCTTCATTGATATCCGCTACGACGACCGCCGCGCCCTCGTGTGCGAGACGAATCGAGACCGCGCGTCCGATTCCCGAGCCCGCGCCGGTTATGACCGCCGCCTTGCCTCTGACTTCCATGTGAATTCCCTCCGAAGAGCCGTCCTACCGAAGCGTCAACTGATCTTGCCGAGCAGGATTCCCGCGAGCAACCCGATCAGCACGTATGCGGTAAATCCAACGTAAGCGAAATCGCGCTCCCTGATAAAGAGGATAAAGCAGAACGCGACCCGCGCGAGCGGAACCAGCGTCAACACGAACAGGCCGATCGTCATCACGGAATGCGGGTCGCCCTGGATCGAGGACTCGATCAGTTGCGCGAAGGTTTCGCGTCCGTGCACCTGCCCATGCTGGATCTCGCGATAGCGATGCACGTAGTGGCCGGGCGACTGCGCCGCCATAATCACCAACCCGATGACGAGGATTATCGTCGCGACGATCAGAATCGTCCGTAACAGCAGCGGCGTCCATACGCGCAGAATGCGATCTTCTTCAGCGGCTTGTGATATCGACATCGGTCAAATCCCCGAAAGGGCGCGCCAGCCCATCTCGATTGCGATCAGCAGCAGGATCACCACGAATCCGAGCCGCAGCCATTTCACGTTCGCGTACGGCAGAATTCTGCTGCCGATAAGCGCCCCCGCGGTGACGCCCAGCGCGACCGGAGCCGCGACCACGGTGGCCACGTCGCCGCGCGCCAGGAACACGAGAGCTCCCGCACCGGCGGTGACGCCAATCATGAAGTTGCTGGTCGCGCTCGAAATCTTGAGCGGGAGGTGCATGATGTAATCCATCGCCATTACCTTGAGCGCGCCCGACCCGATTCCCAAAAGGCCGGACATCAGACCCGCGACGACCATCAGCGCCGCGCCGCCCGGAACGTGGATGATTTCGTAGTGAATAGTCTTGCCGCTCTCGTCCGGAACTTCGCCCATCAGGTCGAGCTTCTTGGCCAGCGCGTCGCCGTGCTCGATGATATCGTCGCCCTTTTTGGTCAGGCTGAAGTACGCCGACTGGAGCATCATCAGCGCGAACAGCAGTTCCAGGATGGTGACCGGAATGACCCCGGCAAGGTACGCGCCGATAACCGCGCCGGTAACCGTCGCGCACTCCAGGACCATCGCGACTTTCAGATTGGTCCATCCGTCGCGCACGAAGGCCACGCTTGCACCTGCGCTGGTCGCGACCACGGAGATGAGGCTTGCGCCGATCGCGACGGTCATCGGCATATGCGCGGCAATCACCAGCGCAGGCACGATAAATACTCCGCCACCCAAGCCCGACAGGGCGCCGACGAAGCCTGCTCCGATTGCGAGCGC
The DNA here is from genome assembly GCA_035531855.1 of Binataceae bacterium (SeqCode). Taxonomy (GTDB): domain Bacteria; phylum Desulfobacterota; class Binatia; order Binatales; family Binataceae; genus JBARDN01. The sequence continues at coordinate 3,325 of DATKSB010000139.1, read as the reverse complement.
GAGCAGGCTTCCCAGGATTTCAAACACGCTCAGAGACTCCAAGATTTGCGCGCGTCAGCGCAAGGCCGCGCGCGCGATTCCAAGACCGCCGCCGTACGCTAGCGAACTTCGGGCGTGATTTACACCCCGGCGGCTGATTCTCTCCAATGGCCCGATGCATGATCATTGATGCAGCCGCGCGGATGCAGCAAAGTAACTGCATGCGGCATCGGCCATCGCCACAAGCCCGCAAAATCAAGCTCTTTTCACCGGCTCGGCGACGGCACCGCGCTTGCTCTCTATCGACATGACCGAAGCTGGAACGGATTGCGTTACGATGCGCAGGTCACAAGAATTCACGAGTATCTCCTGAGGCTCAACCATGTTCGGCCTTCTGATCATAGCAATAATAATTTTTGCGGTCGTCAAGCATCGGCGTCAGCGCCGGATGTATGCCCGCGGCGAGTGGTGGGGATCCATGGGAAATTATACCAAATACGCCGACCCCGATTATTGGAAACAGCACGCGAATCATGCGGAGGGTTACGCGCGCGACTTCGAGCACAAGATCAATGAAAAGCTCGAAGCGAAGGCGCAACGATTCGAGGAGAAGATGCGCCGCATGTTCGACCATCAAACGCGCAAGTACGGCGTCCCAGCCGACGCGATCGATCCATCGAGGAATCAACCGCCCCCGCCGCAATTCAAAACCGACGCCGAGCGCCAGGCCTACGATCGCGCGCGCCGCCGCGCCGCCGCCGAAGCCGGCTTCTACGTCCACCTGATGTGGTACGGCGTCGTGATGGGCTTCCTGTTCTTCATCAACCTGCTGACCTCGCCGGAGTATCAATGGTGGCTGTTCCCCGCCGCGGGATGGGGCTTCGGGCTGGCGAGCCATTTCTCCGCGGTGTTCGGATGGCGATGGATTCACGAGCGGGTGTTCGAGCCCGCGATCGCGCGCGAAGTTCAGCGCGAGGTCACCAAGGAGAAGGAAGCGCTCAGCGTCGAGAAGCAGGCCTCGCTCGACGAACTGACGGCGACCTTCGCGCACGAGATCCGCAATCCGATCGCGGCGGCCAAGAGCCTGGTTCAGCAGATGGGCGAAGACCCGACCTCGCACGAGAACGTCGAGTACGCGAAAGTCGCGCTCGACGAACTCGCACGCGTCGAGCGCAGCGTTTCGCATCTGCTGAAATACGCCAAAGAGGAAGACTACAAATTCGAAAGCGTCAATCTGGCCGCGGTCCTTGACGGCGCTCTGACCCAGATGCGCGCGAAGCTCGAGGCCAGCCAGGTGGCGGTCTCGCGCAACTACCTGGGCGGACCGACGGTCCGCGCCGACGCCGACAAGCTGCGGCAGGTGTTCTCGAACATCATCGACAACGCGATCGACGCGATGAGCGGCGTCGCCGCCGACCGCCGGATCGAAGTCGCAATTCAGCGCGGACGCACCGGGATGGCGACGGTGCGGATTCATGACAACGGCTGCGGCATCCCGGCTGACCAGCTCGGCAAGATTTTCAATCCCTTCTATACCTCCAAGGAAACTGGAACCGGACTCGGCCTGGGGGTCGCGAAAAAGGTTATCGACGCGCATCGCGGCGCGATCGAAGTCACCAGCAACCCTGGCGCCGGCACCGAGTTCGCCCTGTCGATTCCGCTGGCCGATGCGATGCGCGATGAAACCGTTAACGCCAATGCGAATCCACAGGCGGCGCAGCCGGCTGAGGCAGCCGTCAAACCCGCGCCAAGTCCCGCGGTGACGATGCCGATGAGCTCGAACGGCGGCGCGCAGGCGACGCAAACGATTGCGATGGCCGCGGCGCCGGCCGCCGATCCGTCCGCGCGAGGCTCGCGATGAAAGGCAGACTGCTGGTGGTTGACGATGAGCGCGGAATCGTAATCGCGCTCAAAGGCCTCTTCACCAAGGAAGGCTATGAAGTCGAGACCGCGGAGTCGGGCGAAGCCGCGCTCGAGCGGGTCAAGGCGGGACTGTTTCACGTCATTATCACCGACCTTTCGATGAAGGGGATGAGCGGCCTGGACCTGCTCAAGAAAGTTCGCGAACTCGATCCGCAATGCGCCGTGCTGATGATCACCGCATTCGGCAATCAGCGGATCGCGGTCGAAGCGATGAAGGCCGGAGCGGAAGACTATTTGCCCAAGCCGTTCGACAACGACGAGCTGCGCCTGAAAGTCCGCAAGGTGATGGAGACGCAGCTTCTGCGGCGCGCGCACAGCCAGTTGCTGGAACAGGTGAAGCTCGAGACGGGAGCGTTCGAGAACATGATTGGCCGCTCGCGTGCGATGGTGCGGGTGTTCGAGACGATCGAGAAGGTGGCACAGACCGACGTGACGGTGCTGGTGCGCGGCGATTCCGGAACCGGCAAGGAGCTGGTGGCGCGCGCGATACATTTTCGCAGTCCGCGCGCGCGGGGCGCGTTTATCGCGGTGAACTGCGCGGCGTTCTCGCGCGAGCTGGTCGAGAGCGAACTCTTCGGCCATGAAAAGGGCGCGTTCACCGGAGCGGTCGCGCGGCGCGAGGGCAAGTTCGAAGCGGCCGACGGCGGCACGCTGTTTCTGGACGAGATCGGCGACATGAGCCTCGAGACCCAGGCCAAGCTGCTGCGCGTATTGCAGGAGAAGCAGTTCGAACGGATCGGCGGCAATCAGCCGCTCTCGGTCGATGTGCGAATTATCGCGGCGACCAACCAGGACCTCGAAGCGATGGTGGCGCAGGGGCGCTTCCGCGAGGACCTCTACTACCGCATCAAGGTGGTCGAGATCCGCCTGCCTCCGCTGCGCGAACGGCGCGAGGATATTCCGCTGATGGTCCAGCATTTCCTGCGCGAGGCGAGTGTGCGTTACGGCGGCGCGGAGAAGCGGCTTGCGCCCGAGGCGATGCGCGCGTGTATCGCACATCAATGGCGGGGCAACGCGCGCTCGCTCAAGGCGGCGATCGATCAGGCGGTGATTCTGGCCGCGGACGAAGAGATTACGGCCGACGAATTGCTGGCCGGGTCGGAACCCGAAAGCGCGGAGGCGGCCGCCGCGAATAATTCGGGCAATCATGCTTCCACGCAGCCTTCGGCGGCCGGCGAGGGCGAGTCGCAAGGGATGACCTTTCGCGAGGCGAAAGAAAAATTCGTCGGCGACTGGGAGCGCGATTTTATTTTGAACGCGCTGCGCGCCACGGGCGGCAATATATCGCGCGCGGCCGAACGGACCGGGATGTACAGGCAGAGCTTCCAGCAGAAGATGCGCGAGCTTGGCGTCACTCCGGCCGACGCCGGGACCAGCGCGAAGGAAGAGAGCAACTGACGCGCGGTATCGCCGCGCGGGAGAT